>NZ_JBHXMP010000001.1:0-170480 GCF_042720415.1 Agromyces sp. NPDC058484
AACGAGCGCACCTTCGAACGCATCCGACCGCAGATCGAGCGCGAGTTCGAGAACGGCGACGAGGTCGCGCGGGTGCTCCGACTGCTGCTCGACGGAATCCGGGTGAAACGCCTGCGCGAGCCCGAGACGAACTGGACCGACACCGACGACGACTGGCGCGTCATCCGGAAACTGCTGGACGGTTACCCCCGACGAGACGGCGAGCACGGTCGAGATGAGGAACCGCCACCAGGCGCTCGCTGAAGCGTCCCGAATCTCGCCTGACGTGCTGATGAGCGGCGATCAGTGGGCTGCCGTTGCGAGTGCGTCGGACTGGTCGATCGTCCCGAAACCCAGGCGCAACCGCAACGGGAATCGAGCGCATACACGTGCACGGGGTCATCGACGGTACGGGCCGACATCCTGGCGGTGGGTGGTGGTCATCTGATCTGCCCTTGCAGCATCTGAGCGGCTCGGTCGAGTTCACCTTCCGTCGGATTCAGTCTCGGCTCGACGGACTCCATCCTTCGGGCGGCCCGGCGCGGCACCAGTCGGGCGATGGTGAGCACGCCGGCGGCCGCGGCGAATGCGACTGCTACGAGGAATGCTGCCGACAGTCCACCGGCGGATGCCGCGTCCACATGTCCGGCGCCGGGCCGGCCGTTCGCGGCCGCCTCGACCGCGCCGAACACGGCGATCCCGAGCATGCCGCCGAGTTGCGCGCTGGCCGACGCGAGCCCGGAGCCCACGCCGACGTCGCGCCGGCTGACCTCCGTAGCGAGGATCAGCGTGGTCGGGGTGAAGCTCATCGCCACCCCGGAGGCGGCCAGGGCCAGACCGGGCAGCACGTGCAGCGCATACGAGCTGCCGGGCTGGACCGCGGCGAACACCGCGTGGGCGGCCGCGAGGAGGAGACATCCGATGGCGGCCACCCGTTCGGGACCGAACCGGTTCAGCAGCTTCGGCAGCAGCGCGACGCTCACGCCGAACCCGATGAGCGACGTGGGCAGCATCGCCATGCCGGCCGCCCCGGGGTCCATCTGCAGCACCCGCTGCAGCAGGAACGCGACCAGCACGAACGACGCGATCCGCGCGGCGCCGCCGAGCACGTTGACCGTCAACGCGACCGCCACGCGCCTGCTGCGCATGACCTCAGCGGGGAACAGCGGGTCGGCCGCGCGACGCTCGCGGATGACGAGCAGCGCAAGCAGCAGGGCGGCGCCGGCGCCGAGCACCGGCACCGACAACCAGCCATGACCGGGCACGGAGAGCACCGCGAATGCGACGGCGAAGGCCGCTCCGGTCGCCAACGAGGCGCCAGGACCATCGAACGAGCGACGCGGGCCCGGGGCATCCATCGGCAGCAGCCGCAGGCCCAGCACGAGCGCGAGGCCTGCCGCCGCGCCGGTGATCGCGAACACCGCGTTCCATCCTGCTACCGCAGTCACCAGTCCGCCGACCGCAACCCCGGTCGCGCCGCCCACCGTCGACGCGGCGCCCCAGGCACTCATCGCCGCAACCCGGGCCTTCCCATCCGTTCGAGCCAGGATCATCGACATCGCCGCGGGACTCAGCGCCGCCGCGCCGAGCGCCTGGATGAGACGTGCAGCGACCACCGCCACGCCCGTCGAGGCCATTGCCCCGACGATCGCGCCGGCCAACAGCAGCGCCGCGCCGATCAGGAACATGCGCCGCCGGCCGATGACATGGGAGGCCCGCCCCGACACGAGCAGAGTCGCGCCGAACACCAGGAAGTACGCGTTCAGCACCCAGGCGGTGCCCACCGGTCCGAGCCCGAGCGACGAGCCGATCGTCGGCAGCGCCACGTTGAGCACGGCGGTGTCGAGCATCACGACGAACTGCGCCGCGACGAGAATCCCGAGCAGCATCCGCTCACGCATGCGCGATCGCCTCCAGCACGGGAAGCCGGGCGGCTCGGCGCGCGGGTGCGATCCCCGCGACCAGGCCCGCCACGACCACGACGGCGACGATGACCGCGAGCTGGGTGAACGGGATGACCATGGGCAGGGGGGCGACCACCCCGAGCGCACCGACGGTGGCGTACGCCGCCCCGAGACCGACGACGATGCCGATCACGGCCGCGATCGCGGCGACGAGTGCGGCCTCGGTGAGGATCATCGCCGCCACCCCCGCCCGCGACATCCCGACCGAGCGAAGCAGTCCGATCTCGCGGGTGCGCTCCACGATCGACAGCGCCAGGGTGTTCGTGATCCCGAGCACCGCGATGACCATGGCGAGCACCAGCAGCACCGTGACCAGGCCGAAGATCTGGTCGACGGTCTTCGTTCGCCCCTCGATGACCGCCGCCTGGTCGCGGACCTGCACGGTGGGGTGGTCGTCGAGTTCGTCCTCCAGCGCACGGGTCAGTTCAGCGGGGCCGACCCCGTCGCGGCCGATGACGAACAGGCTGGCATCCATGTCCTCGGTGAACAGGTTCGCGTAGGTGTCGAGCGAGACGAAGTAGTCGGTCTGCAATGCCTGAGCGGATGCGTCGGCGACCACGCCGACCACTTCGACCTGCTGCTCGCCATCGCGTGCGAACGTCATCGGGAGCAGGTCGCCGACGGCGAGGTCCTTTTCGATGGCGACCCGCTCGGCGATCAAGATCCCGCCGTTCTCGAGGGCATCGAGCCGGCCGTCGACCATCCGGAGCGTTGCGGCCCTGCCGATGAGCTCGGGGTCGAAGGCGCTGAGCGCGCTCGTGGTCTGGCCGTCGCGCCAGTGACCGTACTTCAGCCTCGCAACCGTGTCGACGTCGGGGTTTCCGGCGACCTCGTCGAACACCTCCGGGTGCACCCCGCCGAGCATCTCCTGCCCGGCGGACTCGATGACCACGTCGGCGGTGACCACCTCGCGGTACTGCGCCCCGGTGGCGTCCTTGACCGAGCCGATCACGATCGTGACGAAGCTCATCAGCGCCAGGCCGAGTGACAGCGCAATCACCGTGGAGGACGTGCGCCGGGGGGCGCGATGCGCGGTCTCGACTGCGAGTCGGCCCGAGACGCCGAGCCTGGCGATCGCGACACCGAGCACGCCGACGAGCGGACGGACCACCAGAGGACCTGCGACGACCAGGCCCGCGACGACCAGCGCCAGCCCGAGGGCCAGCAGCAGCATCGGTGCGCCGAACGTCGGCAGGAGCGCCGCGGCGGAGCCGCTGCCGAGCAGCAGGACTCCGGTGATGAGCCGGCCGACGCCGAGTCGGCGACCCTCGGCTGCGGTGTTGCGCAGCGCGAGGACGGGGGACACCGTCGCCGCCCTTCTGGCCGGCCCGATCGCGGCGATCACGGTGACCACCGTGCCGAGCACCAGGGCCAGCACGATCGTCTGCGGTTCGACCACCAGGTCGCCGGCGGGGATGCTGACCCCGAACAGGCGGGCGAGGCCGCGAAGCCCGAGCGCTCCGGCGACACCGGCGGCCGTGCCCGCGGCGGACGCGACCAGGCCGACGATGGCCGCCTCGGCGAGCACCGAACGAAGCACCTGACGACCGGTGGCTCCGGTGGCGCGGAGCACCGCGAGCTCGCGAGTGCGTTGGGCGATCACGATCGAGAACGTGTTCGCGATCAGGAACGACCCGATCAACAGTGCCGCCACCGACATGGCCACGAGCACGGTCTTCAGCATTTCGAGGTTGGCGGCGGCCGCTTCTGCGCCGGCCTCTGCGAGATCCTGCGCGCTGGCGGCCTGAACGTCGTCGCCGAGCTCGGCGACCAGGGCGTCCTGCATCCGGCTGACGGGAAGGTCGGACGTGACCAGCACCTCGGAGATGTCGCCGTCGAGTGCGAGGGCGTTTTGCGCGGTCGCCAGGTCGGTCAGCACGACCGTGCCGACCGGTGGCCCGTCGGATTCGCCGAATCCGACCAACCCGACCAGTTCCGCATCGATCCGCTTCTCGGCCGCAACGGTGACCGTGTCACCGATCTGGAGGCCGAGCCGGCCGGCCGCGACGGCGTCGATGACGATCTCGCCTACGGCATCCGGAGCACGCCCGTCACGGATCGGGTACGCACCCAGCGGAGCGTCGACGAACGTCGACAACTGCACGGCGCCGAGGTCGGTGGCGGCGCGCTCAAGACGCGCCGGCCCCTTGGCGACCGGGACCGCCCGGGCGACCCCGTCGACGGATCCGATGGACTCGACGATGCCGGCCGCGAGCGGGTCGCGCTCGACCTCGACGCCCATTCCCGAGTCGAACGAAGTCGCCTGGCGCACCGTGAGGTCGGCGCCGGCGCTGGCCGTCGTGAACTGGTCGTCGAACAGCCGTTGCGCCGTGTCGCTGAGCACGATGCTGCCGGTGACGAACGCGACACCGAGCATGATCGCGACCACGGTCAGGGCGAGGCGCAGGCGGTTGGCCAGCACCTGGGCGAGGGTGAACCGGATCATGCCGCCACCTCCTGACGGCGGTCGTCGAACCGCGCCATGCGGTCGAGGACGTCGGTGGCGGTCGGGTCGTCGAACCCGTCGACGACTCGGCCGTCGGCGAGGAAGTCGACACGGTCGGCGTAGCCTGCCGCCACCGGGTCGTGGGTGACCATCACGATGGTCTGCCCGTACTCGTGGGCCGCATCGCGCAGGAACGCGAGCAGCGCATGCCCGGAACGAGAGTCCAGGGCTCCGGTGGGCTCGTCGGCGAAGACGACCTCGGGCCGGGCCGCGAGGGCGCGTGCCATGGCGACCCGCTGCTGCTGGCCGCCCGACAGTTCGCTGGGCCGGTGGGTGAGCCGGTCACGGATGCCGAGCGTGTGCGTGATGGCGTCGACCCACTCACCGTCCGGGCGCATGCCCGCCAAGCGGAGCGGGAGCTCGATGTTCTCACGCGCGGTCAGCGCCGGCACCAGGCTGAAGCTCTGGAACACGAATCCGACGGTGGTGCGGCGCAACAGGGTGCGCTGCCGCTCCGTCATCGTGGTCAGGTCTGCGCCGGCCAGCCGGATGACGCCGGCATCGACGGTGTCCAGGCCGGCCATCGCGTGCATCATCGTGGACTTGCCGGATCCGGACGGGCCCATGATCGCGGCGAACCTGCCGGTCGCCACGTCGAGGTCGGCGCCGGCGAGCGCCTGCACGGCAGCTGTTCCGGTTCCGTAGGTCTTGACGAGGCCCCTGGCGACGATCATCGTGTCGCCTCGAGGCATGGTGGTGGTGTTCATCGGATTCCTTTCGATTCGAGGTGGGTTGCGAGAGTCGTGATCAGGTGTGCCACGCTCGAGGTCGAGCGGGCGCTGGCCATAGGTCGGGCGATGACGGTTCGGTCGAGCACCGGGTGTGCGCCGAAGTGGGTCAGCTGGTGGTGCAGGTGCTCCGGGGCGACGACGCGCCGACCCGTGAGCACCCCGGCGCGTGCGGCGAGGAGGGCGCCGGATGCGACGGTGACGACCCACGCGCCGTGCTGCACGGCCGAGCCGATCCAGGTCTCGATTGCGCCGTTGGGCGCAGCGAGCGCCGCGCCGTCGCCCCCGGGAACGGCCAGCACGTCGGGTCGGGGCATCTCGTGCAGTGCCGCGTCCGCCGTGAGCTCGAGGCGACGGGTGTCGTCCCGCACCGGGCCGGGCTCGTGGGCGACGAACGCGGCATCCGCATCGGGAAGCACCGAGAGCGCCCCATGGAGGGTCACCGCATCGATCGCCGCGAACCGGTCGAAGAGGAGGATTGCGATCTGCACACGCTCATGCTCGTTCCAGGCGGCACGTGGTCGCGCCGGTGAAACCACCGGGATCGGTCAGTCAGTGGCGCCGAGGTCGAAGCGGGACAGTTCGCTGCGCGAGGTGATTCCGAGCTTGGTGAAGATGTTGCGGAGGTGGAACTCGACGGTGCGCGGGCTCAGGAACAGCCGCGCCGCGACCTCACGGTTCGGCATCCCCTCCCGCACCGCCCGTGCCACGTGCAGCTCCTGGGCGGTCAGCGCGCCGGCGGCAGGTGCCGACGCGTCGGCCTCGCCGCGGCGCACCGACTCGCCGGACGCGCGCAGCTCGTCCGCGGCGCGATCGCGGAACGCGGTGACGCCGAGCGCGTCGAAGATCGCGTGCGCCTGCCGCAGCGGCACCCGAGCCTGCACCCGCCTGCGCGTGCGCCGAAGGTGCTCGCCGTACGCCAGCAGCACGCGCCCGCGGATGAGCCGGCGGGTCCCCGCCGGCCGGGCTGCATGTGGCCCGAGCGGTTCGTCGCGTTCGCCGGGCGCTGCGATCGATGCCGACACGTAGACTGCGGCATCCGACGCCCATGCATTTCCGGTGACCTCGGCGAACCGGTGCAGGTCGACGGCGATCTGCCTGACCTGGTCGACGGCACCGGATCGCACGGCCGCATCAGCGGTGTCGAGTGCGGCGGCCCGGCGCATGATCGTCGTGGTGATGCCGGTCAAGTGCTGCAGCGCGGTCTCGGGCGCGACGCCGAGCCGGTCGATGCCACGGGCCCACGCGAGCGCATCACGGGTGATCACCTCGAGCACCCCCGAGGGATGATCCTTCAGCAGTTGCTCGATCCCGGTCGCTCGGTTCTCGATATCCACGCCGCCCCGATACGCGTCGGCGACGAGCATCAGCGAGAGCGGGAATGCCCGCTGGTTGGCGTGGCCGGTCACCCGCGCGAGGTCGAGTGATTCGGCGCAGGCCATCTCGAGCTCGCGCCAGTCACCGGTGAAGAGCTGCGCGATCGCTCGACGGGTGAGCGCATGGATGACTCCGAGCGGTGATGCCTGCGCCCTCGCCGCGTCGAGCTGGCGCGCGTGCCACGCGATCGCGGCCTCGTCGTCGCCGAGCTGAAGGGTGGCGATGCCGACGTTCGTCACGAGGTCGGGCGCGTCGGCGTGCTCGGCCAGCGTGATCGCCTCCCGCAGCGCCGGCACGGCCTCCTCCAATCGCCCGCCGGCCAGGTCGTGCAATCCGCACAAGAGGAGGGAGGCGCTTCGCTCGGCGTCCGCGACCGGCTCGGAGGCTGCTGCCGGTGTGTCGACCTGCACCGGCGCGCCGGAGTCCGCCCCGAAGGTCGCCAGCGCGGAGGCGACCATCGACAATTGCCGGGCGCGGGACGGATCGCCCGCGTGCGACGCCTCCTCGGCGGCTCCCGCGAGTATGCCGTGCGCGAGCCGCGGCGAGCCGAAGTTCATCTCCACGAATGCTCGGAGCCGGTCGAGGTCGGCCAGTGCACCCGCATCCGTGGTGGTCGCACGGGCGCGCTGCGCGAGCAGCCGGGTTCGCTGGGGGTCGGCCGCCGCCCACGCCGCACCGGCGGCGAGGGCCAGCCGGGCGCCGGCACGCTCGCCGGACGACGACAGTCGCGCCGCATGCTCATACGCCGAGCTCGCCGCCTCGTGACCGCCACGACTGCTGAACCGTTGCGCCGCCTGCTCAAGCGACTCGGCGACCTCATCGTCGGGAGGCGCCGCGGCGGCGGCCCGATGCCACACGGCACGGTCGGGGTCGTGGTGTCGCTCGAGCGCGCCCGCCAGGGCGAGGTGCGCCATGCCGTGCTCAGGGGCCTGGAAGTGCGACAGCACGACGGCTCTGACGAGCGGATGCCGCATCCGCACCTCTCGGCCACTGATCTCGATCAGGCCCGACTGCTCGACCGCCGCGAACGCGTCGTCGCCCAGTCCGAGGCTGTTCGCCGCCGCTCGTACGATGTCGAGGCTCGCCGACCCGTCGAGGGCCGCGACGAGAAGGCTGCGTCGCGCGTCGGCCGTGAGCGGCCGCAGTCTGCCCGAGAACACTTCCTGCACGTGCTCGGTGACGAGATGCTCCGGCAGATCCTCGACGCCGGACGCCTGCGACGGTGACAGCGCCGAAGGCAACTCGACCAGCGCCAGCGGGTTGCCGAGGGTCCTGGCCGCGATGACGCGGCGCACCTCGGCGTCGATCGACGAACCGGCGGTCTCGACGATCAGCCGATCGGCCTCCTCCGGCGGCAGCCCGGTGAGCGTGAGCTCGGGCAGATCCGGTGCATCGAATCTGCGGACGTCGCGATCCCGCGCGGCGAACACCATCGCGATCGCCGAGACCTCGATCCGGCGCGCGATGAATCGCAATGCATCAGCCGACGGATCATCCAGCCAGTGCGCGTCGTCGATGACGCAGACGATCGGCGATCGGCCCGCGGCATCCGTCAGCAACGACAGAGCGGCAAGGTATGTCAGGAACCGATCTTCAGGTGAATCACTCGAGGCGACCAGGCCGAACGCACGTCGCAGCGCTCCGGCCTGTGCGACCGGCAGACCGTCGATTCCATCGAACAGGGGCAGGAGCAGGCGATGCAGCGCCGCGAACGCCAGGGGGCGCTCGGATTCGACGCCGACGGTCACCAGGGCCCGCACGTCGGTGCGGCGCTCGAGCAGGTCTCTCAGCAAAGCGGACTTGCCGATGCCCGGCTCGCCGCGAACGACGAGTGCGGCGCCGATGCCGCCGACCGCGCGACCGACCGACTCGCCGAGGATTCGGCGCTCAGCATCGCGGCCGATGAGCACAGTCCGATCCTATTCACGCCGATGAACCCGGTGGTTTCACCGGCGCTGGAACGCGCACCCGATCTCGAGACTCGAACCATGAACGAACACATGGCACCGCCGTCCCTCATCTTCATCCGCCAGGCCACCCCAGCAGATGCCGCGCTCGTCGACGAGATGGTCCGCGAGATCGCCCACCACGAAGGCACGATGGATGCGGTCGTCGCAACCACGGCCGACTGGGAGCGCATGCTCGGCCGCGCGGATGTGACCGTGCTGCTGGCATTCGCCGGCCTCGAGCCGATCGGCTATGTCTCCATGCTGCGCCGGCTTGACCTCTGGCTCGGCACCGACGTCATCGGCCTTGACGACCTCTGGATACGACCCCTGCACCGCAACCGTGGGGCCGGGGAACTGCTGATGAACGCCGTCGCTGAGCTCGCTGCAGATGACGCCCTCACGGTGGTGTGGGGTGCCCAACTCGGCAACGAAGCGGCCCACCGCTTCTACCGGCGACTCGGGGCGCACCTGACCACGAAAGTCGTTGCAGCATGGACCCCCGAACGATACCTGGGCCGCCGCTCAAACCGTCCGGACGTTCGGCGGTGAAGAAGACGCGACCAGATCACGGAGCAGGAAAGGAACAGGTGGTGGAGAAGACAGCACAACGCGACTCGAGCACCGAGCTGGAGGCGCTCCAGACGGACCTCAGCACCAAGACGGGGCGGGGTGTGAACTTCATCGTCGCTGGGGTGATCCTCTGGTCGGCTTTCGCCGTTCTCGGCGCATTCCTGACGAACGACGTCGTGCTCGCCCTCGCGTACGCGTTCGGCGCCGGGCTGCTCTTTCCTCTCAGCCTCCTCGTCGCGAGGGCCATGAAGCTCGATCCCTATGCGAAGGGAAACCCGCTCGGCGCGCTGGCGGGGCTTCTCGGCGCGGTGCAGATCCTGTTCATCCCGCTCATGCTCGGAGCGACCTTCGCCGTCCCGCACGTGGTTCCCTGGTTCCTCGCCGTCCTCGTCGGCGCCCACCTGCTGCCCTACGCGTGGCTGTACAACAGCCGCGCATACCTCTTCGCGAGCATCGGCATCCCGGTCGCCGCCGGTCTGGTGGGATGGCTGCTACGCGCGCTGGTCCCCATCGCGGCTCCGAGCGTCACCGCCGTGCTGCTTGCCGTCACCGCGTTCATGCTGGCGCGAGAGAACGGCCGATCGATGCGGCGTCCGCCCCCATGATGCCGCCGGATGCCCCAGCGAGATCGTGTCGACTGCGGCATCGCCGCGGATGCGGCGCATGCGGGCGACCACCTCGTCGACGACCGCCTCCGTGAGCGAGTCGCAGACGATGCTGTGCGGGCCGGAGGATTCGAGGCCCCCAGCGCGGATGCGGATGACCTCCCAGCCGACCTCCCTGAGCGCGTCGTCCTTCTCGCGATCGGATGCCTCCTTCAGCCCGCGATGGGCACGGCGCGACCTGCCCGGGTCGTCGTACTCGACGGCGATGCGCAGCGCCGGGACGAGGATGTCGGGCCACACCTCCTGGCGGCCGAAGAAGGTGCGGGCGATGTGCACCGCGTTCACGCGGTGGTGCAGCCGGACGCGCTCGCCCAGGAGCATCCGTAACCGCTGTTCGGTCACCGAAGTGCCGACCCGGAGGCCGGGCTTCATGAATGCGACGCCGGCCTCGTGAGCGGCGCCGGGGGAGGCGGCATTGGCGCGGCACTTCGCGCAGCCCGGGCCCGTGAGCACCTCGCGCACGGTGGCGGGGTATCGGTCGTGGCCGCGAGAGCAGCGCCACTCGTACTCGGCGCCGATGCGCGTCTCACGGGCGAGCGCTGAACGGCACGGTGGCGCCACTTTGCGGAGCAGCTCTGCCCGCGAGCGATGCGTCTCGTCGAGCAGCATGCAGACCGGGCACACGCGCCCGAGCGCGACGACGCCAGGGTCGCCGGCGAGGGCGCCGTGGCCGCATCGGAAGCTCACCGCGACCATCGTCGGGCCTCTGCGTGATCCATGCGTCCATCGTGCGCGGAACCGCCGACACTGTCGCAGGGGAACGTGAGAATGGAGGCGTGCAGATCGTGGTCGGGATGGGTGAACGGGGCCTTGTCCGTCTCGTCGATCCTGAACTTCCCGACGAGCCCGTGCGCGAGATCGCCCTCGATGCGTTCGCCGACGCGGTGCGCGACCTCGAGCCGTCGCGTCCGCGCTGGGTCTGGGTCGACACACGCGCGTGGTATCCCCGGCTCCTTGCTGCGGGTGTGCGTGTCGATCGCTGCCACGACCTCCGACTCTGCGGCGCGATCCTCGACCATTCGACGGCGACGGCCTCCGCCCGCGGGGCAGGCGGACATCCGCGTCCCGGCTGGTTGCCCGCGGGCCCCGCTGAGACGGATGCCGCGTCGCAGGCCGACACGGGCGCGCGGGTCGCCGTGCACAGCACGCTGTTCGACTTCGACGCGGAGGAGGCGGGGGAGTCGACGGTCACCGGCGCAGCGGCGACCCTCACGGATCGGCTGCTGCAGGAACTCCGGCGGCAGGAGGCACTCGTGGCGGAGAGCTCCGCGCCGGGCGCCCTGCGGCTGCTGCTGGCCGCCGAGTCCGCCGGTGCGCTGATCGGCGCCGAGATGCACGCAGCCGGCCTCCCGTGGGACCGTGCCGTGCACGAACGTGTGCTCGAGGTCGAGCTCGGCGCGCGTCCGGCGCCGGGGTGGAAGCCGAGCCGCATGGAGGAGTTGGCCGGGCGCGTGCGACGGGAGCTCGGGGTGGCATCCGTCAACCTCGATTCGCAAGCAGAGCTGCTGCGGGCGCTCCGCCTCTCGGGCATCCAGGTGGACTCGACGGCGAGGTGGGAGCTGCGCGAGCATGACCACGCCGCGATCGAGCCCCTCATCGCATACAAGAAGCTCGCGCGGCTCATGAGCGCGAACGGATGGGCATGGCTCGACGAGTGGGTCGTCGACGGCCGGTTCCGGCCCGAGTACGTTCCCGGCGGCACCGCGACCGGACGGTGGGCGACGTCGGGCGGAGGGGCACTGCAGCTGCCGAAGAATGTGCGCGCCGCCGTGGTGGCCGACCCCGGCTGGACGCTCGTCGTGGCCGATGCGGCACAGCTCGAGCCGAGGGTGCTCGCCGGAATGGCCCGCGACGAGGCGATGGCGGCGGCGGGCCGCGGGCGCGACTTCTACCTCGGACTCGTCGACGCGGGCGTGGTGGCGACGCGCGATGAGGCGAAGTACGCGATCCTCGGGGCGATGTACGGCGCGACGACCGGCGAGAGCGGGCGCCTCGTTCCCCGCCTGGCCAGCGCATTCCCCCGCGGCATGGCGCTCGTCGACCGCGCGGCCGCCGAGGGCGAACGGGGCGGCTCGGTGACGACCCTCCTCGGGCGTTCCTCGCCGTTCCCGTCGGCGCAGTGGCGCGCCGTGCAGGCGCGCGCGAGCGAGCCCGACGCCACGGCGGCCGATGAGCGGCGCGCCCGGTCGAGCGCACGCGACTGGGGCAGGTTCACGCGCAACTTCGTCGTGCAGGGCAGCGCCGCCGAGTGGTCGCTGTGCTGGATGGCGGGGCTGCGCATGCGGCTCGACGTGATCGCGTCGACCGTGTCATCCGCCACCCCCGCGGCCGGGGCATCCGGCCCCGTGTTCGACCGTGCGCCGCACCTCGTCTACTTCCTGCACGACGAGATCATCGTGCACACGCCGCGCGAGGTCGCCGACGAGGTCGCCGCAGCGGTCGAAACGGCGGCGCAAGCGGCGGGAACCCTCCTGTTCGGCGACTTCCCCGTGGAGTTCCCACTCGACCTCGCGATCGTCGAGAGCTACGCGATGGCCGACGCCTGAGGGTCGCCCTTCGCCGTGGCCGCACCGGGCCTCCGACCGCGCTTCGGACGCGACGTGCGGGGAGGGAAGGGGAGCCGCGTCTCGGCTTCGACGGTGCCGAGCCACGCCAGTGCGGCGTCCGCGCGGGCGAGTTCAGCGGATGCCGCGAGCCCGACGAGGCTCGCCTCCGACGCGTCCGTTCGCGCCTCATCCGAGGCCGGCATGCCGTTCGCAGGCGGAACGGCGGTGGTCGTCGAATCCGAAGCTTCAGCGGATGCCGCGACTGTATCGGATGCCGCGACTGCAGCGGATGCCGCGGCACGCCGCTCCCGCCACCGTGCCCGCTCGGCGGCGATGACCGCATCGGCATCGCAGTCGGGCAGCGATCGTGCGATGAGGATGCGATCGAGCGTCTCATCCCACGGGTCGGCGCCCGCGGCATCCGCGCCCATGAGCCAGGCCTGTGCGGCTTCGGCCCCCGCGGCCGTCAGGCGGTGCAGGGGCAGCCCGTCATCGGTCGTGCCGGCGGGCTCCACGAGCCGCTGCCTGGCGAGCCGCTCGAGGGTGGCGTAGGTCTGGCCCACGTTGACCGTGCGCCTCCCGCCTGTGCGCGCGGCAAGGCCGCCGTGCAGCTGGAACCCGTATGCGGGCCCGGCGGTGAGCAGGACCAGGATCGCGTCGCGCACGGCCATGGGAGCCTCCGAAGGGGAGAACGAACGATTCACTGAGCATACAGTTCCGGGCCGCCGGTCGGCCGACCCGCGCGCACGGGCGCACACCTTGTCTTACACCCAGATCCGCGGCATAATCGCCCATGACGGCTCGCCGTCCATAATCGAACATCCGCCGTCCGGCGGTTCCGAGGTCGTAGGGGAAGACGCACCTCGAGAACGGAGACGGAGATGGCGGAGAAGACCACGCGGGCAGTGCTCCCCGCGCGAGGCGTGCTGTTCGTGCACTCCTCGCCGCGGGCACTGTGCCCGCATGTGGAGTGGGCAGCAGGTCGCGCCCTCGGCAGTGCCGTGAACTTCGACTGGTCGGAGCAGCCGGTCTCTCGCGGCCTCATGCGTGCGGAGTCCTACTGGGAGGGCGAAGCGGGCACCGGCGCGATGCTCGCGTCGGCCCTTCGTGGGTGGGAACAACTGCGCTTCGAGGTCAGCGAGGATCCGACGCCGGGTTCCGATGGCGGCCGTTGGATGCACACGCCCGATCTCGGAGTCTTCTTCGCCCAGATCGACACGGCGGGCAACACCGTCGTGCCCGAGGACCGGATCCGTTACGCGATGGAGATCGCGGGCACGGACGCGGTGGAACTCCACCGCGAGCTTCGGCTCGCACTCGGCCAGGCATGGGACGACGAGCTCGAGCCGTTCCGCCACGCCAGTGACTTCGCTCCGGTCGTCTGGTTGCACCAGGTGGGCTGAGCGGGACGCGGCCCCGAGAGGTGGCGTGACGCGACGTCGGATGACGCTTCCCGGCGATGCACGACCGAAACCCGCGAGCCGTGATGGAGAAGACCCCGGCCAGTCGTGACCGGGGTCTTCTCATGCGCGGTCGCGGCGCGGCATCCGCTCCCGCCGCGGCATCCGATCAGGCGGTGCGGAACGCAGCGACGGCGTTGTGGCCGCCGAAGCCGAACGAGTTCGAGATCGCGACGACGTCGCCTGTGCCGAGCGACCGCGGCGAGGTGACGACGTCGAGCGGGATCTCGGGATCCTGGTCGGTCAGGTTGATCGTCGGCGGCGCGGTGCGCTCGTGCAGCGCGAGCACGGTGAAGAGCGCCTCGATCGCGCCGGCACCGCCGAGGAGGTGCCCGGTGGACGCCTTCGTGGCGGTGACCGCGATGCCGTCGAGCGCGTCGCCGAAGACGCGGCGCAGTGCGTTGTACTCGGCGATGTCGCCCACCGGGGTGCTCGTCGCGTGCGCGTTGATGTGCTTCACGTCGCTGAGCGCTGCATCGGCGCCCTCGATGGCCGCCTTCATCGCGCGGGCGGCGGCCGAGCCCTCGGGGTCGGGCGCCGTGATGTGATACGCGTCGCTCGTGATCGCGCCGCCGAGCAGTTCGGCGTAGATGCGGGCGCCGCGGGCCTTCGCGTGCTCCTCGGTCTCGACGACGAGCGCCGCGGCGCCTTCGCCGAGCACGAAACCGTCGCGGCCGACGTCGTACGGGCGGGAGGCGATCGCGGGGTCGTCGTTGCGGCGCGACAGTGCCTGCATCGAGGCGAAGGCGGCGATGGGCAGCGGGTGGATGGCCGCCTCGGAGCCGCCCGCGATGACGACGTCGGCGAGGCCCTGCTGCAGGTGGTCGTAGGCGTTGACGAGCGCCTCGGTGCTCGACGCGCACGCCGAGACCACGGTGCGGATGCCCGCGCGTGCGTGCAGGTCCATGCCGATCGCGGCGCCGGGGCCGTTCGGCATGAGCATCGGCACGGTCATCGGCAGCACGCGACGGGGCCCGCGCTCGCGCAGGGTGTCCCACGCGTCGAGCAGGGTCCAGACGCCGCCGATGCCGGTCGACCAGTCGACGGCGAGCCGTTCGGGGGCGATCTCGGGCGCACCGGCGTCAGCCCAGGCCTCACGGCCGGCGATGAGTGCGAACTGGCTCGAGGGGTCGAGGCGCTTCTGCTCGTGGCGCTCGAGCACCGTCGTCGGCGCCACCCTGGCGGTCGCCGCGAAGGTCACGGGCAGTTCGAGCTCCGACACCCACGCCTCGTCGAGGTGGCGGGCACCGGACTCGCCGGCGAGCAGCGCCTTCCAGCTGTCACCGGCGGTTCCACCGAGCGGCGAGGTCGCGCCGATACCGGTGATCACGATCTTCTTGGTCATACGAGAGCACTCCGTAGGAGGGAAACGGTCGCGCGGATGGGCGGGCCGCACGTCGGCCGTGCGGACCCGCCCGATCAGCGACTAGGCCTGGGCCTTGACGATGAAGTCGACGGCGTCGCCGACGGTCTTGAGGTTCTTGACCTCTTCGTCTGGGATCTTGACGTCGAACTTCTCCTCGGCGTTGACGACGATCGTCATCATCGAGATCGAGTCGATGTCGAGGTCATCGGTGAACGACTTGTCCAGCTCAACCGTGTCGGTCGCGATGCCGGTCTCGTCGTTGATGAGCTCGGCCAGGCCGGCAAGCACTTCTTCGGTGGACAATGCCATTGTTCTTCTCCTTGGGGGTGTCTCGTTTGACCGAGGAACAGTCTAGATGGACGATGGTCTGCGGTTCAGGGGAGAACCACCACTTGGGCGCCGAACACGAGTCCGGCGCCGAAGCCGATCTGGAGGGCGAGGCCCCCCGAGAGCTCCGGATGCTCCTCGAGCAGCCGGTGCGTCGCGAGCGGGATCGACGCGGCCGACGTGTTGCCGGTCGTCGCGATGTCGCGGGCGACCACGACCGACTCGGGCAGCTTCAACTGCTTCGCGAACTCGTCGATGATGCGCATGTTCGCCTGGTGGGGGATGAACGCGGCGAGGTCGGCGCTGGTCACGCCCGCGGCATCCAGTGCCTGCTTCGCGACCTTCGCCATGTCCCACACCGCCCAGCGGAAGACCGTCTGGCCCTCCTGCCGGAGCGTGGGCCACTCGGATGCCCCGTCGCGGAACTCGGTGAGCGTATGGTTCATGCCGACCGCGCCCGCCTTGGAGCCGTCGGAACCCCAGACAGTGCGGGCGATGCCCGGGAAGTCGCTCGGGCCCACGACGACGGCGCCCGCACCGTCGCCGAGGAGGAACGAGATCGAGCGGTCGGTCGGGTCGACGACATTCGACAGCTTCTCGGCGCCGATCACGAGCGCGAAGTGCGCGCCGCCGCTGCGGATGAGCGCGTCGGCCTGGGCGATGGCGTAGGCGTATCCCGCGCACGCCGCGTTGGTGTCGTAGGCGGCGGCCGGATTGGCGCCCACCCGATCGGCCACCACGGCGGAGATCGAGGGCGTCTGCTGCACATTCGAAACGGTGGCGACGATCACGAGATCGATGAGCTCGGGTGCGACGCCCGACCTCGCGATCGCCTCGTGCGCGGCATCCGTCGCGAGATCGACGGCCTCCACATCTGCTCCTGCCCGCGCTCGCGTGATGATGCCGGTGCGCTGCTGGATCCACTCGTCGGAGGAGTTGATCGGGCCGACGAGGTCTTCATTGGGCACGGCGATCTCGCCGCGCGCAGCGCCGATCGCGTAGATGCGTGTGTAAGCCGGTCCGTGCGACTGCTGCAGGGTGTGTTTCGTCATGCTCGCCAATCTCGTGAGTGCTTCTCGTCGTGCCCGGAATCAGGCGGCGTGCTCGATGAGCTCGATGGCGGCGGGCAGGTCGTCGGGGGTCTTCACGGCCAACGTCGGAACGCCCTTGAGCGCACGCTTGGCGAGCCCGACGAGAGCTCCCGCGGGTGCGACCTCGATGAGCCCGGTGACGCCCGCGGAGGCGAACGACGCCATGCAGCGGTCCCAGCGTACGGGGGAGGAGACCTGGCCCACGAGCAGGTCGAAGAAGGCGGCACCGGATGTCACGCGGCTGCCGTCGTGGTTCGTCCAGAGCGTCAGGCCGGGGTCGGAGACGTCGTGGTTCGCCGCGGCGACGGTGGCGAGTCGCGCGGCCGCGGGCTGCATGTAGCGCGTGTGGAAGGCGCCGGCGACCTGGAGCGGGATCACCCTCGCACCGGCGGGCGGTTCGGCCTTCAGCGTCTCGAGCGCATCCAGGGCGCCCGCGACCACGATCTGACCGCCGCCGTTGAAGTTCGCGGGCTCGAGTCCGAGCTCGTCGAGGCGAACGAGGAGCGCGTCCTCGTCGGCACCGATCACGGCGCTCATGCCCGTGACGGCGAGCGCTGCGGCATCCGCCATCGCGCGGCCGCGCTCGGCGACGAAGCGCATCGCGTCGGCTTCTTCGAGGACCCCGGCGCCCGCGGCGGCGGTGATCTCGCCGACGGAGTGGCCCGCGATCCCGCCGATGCGCGCCGCGCGGCCGTCGGCGAGCAGGGCACCGAGGGTGAGCAGTCCGGCCGCGACGATGAGCGGCTGGGCCACGGCGGTGTCGCGGATGGTGTCGGCGTCGCTCACGGTGCCGTGGGTCGCGAGGTCGACGCCCGCGGCATCCGAGAGGGCACCGAGCCGGTCGGCGTACGCCGGGTCGGCGAGCCAGGGGGTGAGGAATCCGGGGGTCTGCGAGCCCTGTCCAGGGCAGACGACGACGATCACCCTCCCTAGTCTGCCAATCCTCGGCACCCGGGGTGTGTATCGATGCCACAAGCTCTCGTCGGAAGCCTTGTGGTGGGCCGACATGACTCGGGCCGGCCGGCGACTCGGGCCGGCCGGCGACTCGGGCCGGCCGGCGACTCAGCGTCGCCGGCGGCTCAGCCCGGCCGGCGACGCGGTTGGTGCTCGTGGTCGCTCATCGAGCCGATGATGAGCGCGGCCTGCAGGATGAGCGCCTCACGTGCGCCGGTGGCATCCCACCCGATGACGTCGGAGACGCGCTTGAGGCGATAGCGCACGGTGTTGGGGTGCACGAACAGCTCGCGGGCGGTGGCCTCGAGGGAGCGACCGTTGTCGAGATAACTCCAGAGGGTCGTGAGGAGCTCGGTCGAGTGCGCCTGCAACGGCCGGTAGATGCGGTGCACGAGCGTCGCGCGGGCGAGCGGGTCACCGGCGAGCGCGCGCTCGGGCAGCAGGTCGTCGGCGTGCACCGGCCGGGGGGCGTGGCGCCACGACCGTGCGACGGCGAAACCCGCCAGAGCCGCCTTCGCGCTCTTCGACGCATCGACGAGGTTCGGCACCTCGTGGCCGAGCACGAGATGCCCGGGGCCGAAGTGCGGTTCGAGCTGCGAGGCGATCTCCATGAAGGTGAGCGCCGGCGAGGTGCCGATGGTCTCCTCGGGCTCGCCGCCGAGCGGGTCGGAGCGGCCGATGACGAGCACGAGCCGGTTGCCCTGCACGCCGATGAGCACGTCGGCGTGCATGTGCCGCGCGGCGCGGCGCACGTGGTCGACGTCGAGCTGCTTCGGCGTGGTGCCGACGAGCACCGCGACCTCGCCGTGCCCGTGCCAGCCGAGCGCGGCGATGCGGCTCGGCAGCTCGTCGTCGTACTCGCCCGACAGGATCGAATCCACGACGAGCGCCTCGAGCCGCGCGTCCCAGAGGCCGCGTGCCTCGGCGGCACGAGCGTAGACGTCGGCCGCGGCGAAGGCGATCTCGCGCGAGTACAGCAGGATGGCCTCGCGGAGCGGCTCGCCGCCGTCTTTCACGCGGTCTTCGACGACCTCGACGGTCACGCGGATGAGCTGCAGCGTCTGCTGCAGGCTCACCGAGCGGAGGAGTTCACGGGGTGCCGCCCCGAATACATCGGCGGCGATCCACGGCGTCGACCGCGGATCCTCGAACCAGGCGATGAACGACGAGATGCCGGCCTGGGCGACGAGGCCCACCGCAGACCGCCGGCTCGGCGGCATGTCGCCGTACCACGGCAGGGTGTCCTCGAGGCGTTTCAGCGTCTGGGTGGAGAGCTCGCCCGCGATGGTGCGCAACCACGCGAGCGTCTCCGCCTTCGTCCTGGGCTTCGTCGCCACCTCGTCGCCTGCTAGCTCTCGCCGCCGGCCGATCCGGTGGTTCCGGCGTTCACGTCGTGGAGCCGGTACTTCTCGATGGCCTGCGCCGGGATCGAGCGGTCGACCTCGCCGCGGTCGGCGAGCAGCTCGAGCGTTCGCACGACGACCGAGGGGCCGTCGATCTTGAAGAAGCGGCGAGCGGCCGGGCGCGTGTCGGAGAACCCGAAGCCGTCGGCGCCGAGGGTGGCGAAGTCGCCGGGCACGTAGGCGCGGATCTGGTCGGGCACCGCGTGCATGTAGTCGGACACCGCGACGAACGGCCCCTGCGACCCCGACAGCTTCTGCGTCACGTAGGCCGTGTGTCGTTCCGCGTCGGGGTT
This sequence comes from Agromyces sp. NPDC058484, assembly GCF_042720415.1. NCBI lineage: Bacteria > Bacillati > Actinomycetota > Actinomycetes > Micrococcales > Microbacteriaceae > Agromyces > Agromyces sp. NPDC058484. Next base: position 19,179 of record NZ_JBHXMP010000001.1, read on the forward strand.
GAGGAAGTTGTGCTCGTCGGCGGCCACGCCGTCGCGGCGGAGCTCCGTCCAGCTCGTGACCGACCAGACATCCGCCGACACGCCCCAATCGGCGGCCAGCAGTTCCTGCGCCTCGATGATCCACGGCACCGCCACGCCCGAGGCGAGCAGCTGCGCCTTCGGACCCTGCACGCTCGACTCCGAGAGGCGATGGATGCCGCGCACGATGCCCTCGACGTCGACCCCCTCGGGCTCGGCGGGCTGCACGAGCGGCTCGTTGTACACGGTGAGGTAGTACATGACGTTGGGGTCGGGGTGGTTTCCGCCGTACATGCGGTCGAGGCCCGACCGCATGATGTGCCCGATCTCGTAGCCGTAGGCCGGATCGTAGGAGACGACCGCCGGATTCGTGGAGGCCAGGAGATGCGAGTGCCCGTCGGCATGCTGCAGGCCCTCGCCCGTGAGCGTGGTCCGCCCCGCCGTGGCGCCGATGATGAAGCCGCGCGCCATCTGGTCGCCCGCCGCCCACATCGCGTCGCCCGTGCGCTGGAACCCGAACATCGAGTAGAAGACGTAGATAGGGATGAGCGGCTCGCCCTCGGTCGAGTACGAGGTGCCCACCGCGGTGAACGCGGCGAACGCGCCGGCCTCGTTGATGCCGACGTGGAGCATCTGGCCCTGCGGGCTCTCCTTGTAGGCGAGGAGCAGCTCGCGATCGACCGACGTGTAGTGCTGGCCGTTCGGGTTGTAGATCTTCGCATTCGGGAAGAACGCGTCCATGCCGAACGTGCGCGCCTCGTCGGGGATGATCGGCACGATCCGGTTGCCGAAGTCCTTCGCGCGCATCAGGTCTTTCAGCAACCGGACGAACGCCATGGTCGTGGCGATCTCCTGCGTGCCGGAGCCCTTCTTCGCGATGGCGAATGCCGACTCGTCGGGCAACGAGACCGCGGTGTGCGATGCGCGGCGCTCGGGGGTGTAGCCGCCGAGCTCGCGACGGCGCTCCTGCAGGTAACGGATGGCGTCGTCTTCCGGGCCCGGGTGGAAGTACGGCGGAAGGTACGGGTTCTCCTCGAGCTGGGCGTCGGAGATCGGGATGCGCATCGTGTCGCGGAACGTCTTCAGGTTCTCGAGGGTCATCTTCTTCATCTGGTGGGTCGCATTGCGACCCTCGAAGGCTGGACCCAGACCGTAGCCCTTGATCGTCTTCGCAAGGATGACCGTGGGCTGACCCGTGTGCTCGGAGGCCGCCTTGAACGCCGCGTACACCTTGCGGTAGTCGTGGCCGCCACGCTTGAGTCCCCATACCTCGTCGTCGCTGAGGTGCGACACGAGCTCGAGGGCACGGGGGTCCCGGCCGAAGAAGTTCTCGCGCACGTACGCGCCCGACTCGGCCTTGTACGTCTGGTAGTCGCCGTCGGGCGTGACGTTCATGAGGTTGCGGAGCGCCCCGTCGTGGTCGCGGGCGAGCAGGTCGTCCCACTCGCGGCCCCAGATGACCTTGATGACGTTCCAGCCCGCGCCGCGGAAGAAGCTCTCGAGCTCCTGGATGATCTTGCCGTTCCCGCGCACCGGGCCGTCGAGGCGCTGGAGGTTGCAGTTGACGACGAACGTGAGGTTGTCGAGGCCCTCGTTCGCGGCCACCTGCAGCTGACCGCGGCTCTCGACCTCGTCCATCTCGCCGTCGCCGAGGAAGGCCCAGACGCGCTGGTCGCTCGCATCCTTGATGCCGCGGTTGGTCAGGTACTTGTTGAGCTGCGCCTGGTAGATCGCGTTGATCGGACCGAGGCCCATCGACACCGTCGGGAACTGCCAGAAGTCGGGCATGAGCCGCGGGTGCGGATACGACGAGAGCCCGTTCGGCGCGTGCGACCTCTCCTGACGGAAGCCGTCGAGCTGGTCGGCGGTGAGCCGGCCCTCGAGGAAGGCGCGGGCGTACATGCCGGGGGAGGCGTGCCCCTGGAAGAAGATCTGGTCGCCGCCGCCGGGATGGTCCTGGCCGCGGAAGAAGTGGTTGAGGCCGACCTCGTAGAGGGCCGCGCTCGACGCGTACGTCGAGATGTGGCCGCCGACGGCGATGCCGGGCCGCTGGGCGCGGTGCACGAGCATCGCGGCGTTCCAGCGGATCCACGCGCGGTAGCGACGCTCGATCTCCTCGTCGCCCGGGAACTCGGGCTCGTTCTCGGGCGCGATGGTGTTCAGGTAGTCCGTGGTCGGCACCATCGGCACGCCGAGGTGCAGCTCCTTCGAACGCTTGAGCAGGCTGAGCATGATCTCGCGCCCACGCTGGTGCCCCTTCTCACCGACGAGCGCGTCGAGTGATTCGGCCCATTCGGATGTCTCCTCGGGATCCGAGTCCATCGCCTCGACCGAGTAGGGGTCCTGGTCGTTGACAGTCACACTCGACCTCTCTCTTCAGCAGTTCTTGCCAGGGGGTTGGGCGTGCGCACGACGGAAGACCGGATCACGGTCGCGTGGCACCACGCCATCCTAATGAGTCTATGCCCGCGACGTGACGGCTAGGCTGGGTGCGGTCCCCGCTCCGAGAACACCGGGAGGAACGCCCCGATGATCCTTCGACCCGGCACGGCGGCGCCCGACTTCGCGTTGCCGAACCAGTTCGGGCAGCCCGTGTCGCTCGCGAGCTTCCGCGGCATGAAGCGGGTGACGCTGGTGTTCTTCCCGCTCGCGTTCTCGAGCACCTGCCAGGGTGAGCTGCGCGAACTCCGCGACAACCTGACGCTGTTCTTCGAGTCCGACACGGAGCTCCTCGGCGTCTCCGTCGACTCCAAGCACACGCTCCGCGCCTGGGCGGAGGAACAGGGATACGGGTTCCAACTGCTCGCAGACTTCTGGCCGCACGGCGAGGTGGCCCGCTCCTATGGCGCATTCCTCGACGATCGGGGGTACGCGAACCGTGCCACCTTCGTGATCGACGAGCAGGGGGTCATCCGTTCGAGCTTCGCCTCCGCACCCGGCGAGGCGCGCACCATCGAGCAGTACCGGGTCGCACTGTCGCGGTGAGCGGATGCCGCGGCATCCCCTTTAGTCCAGGATGCCCACGGAGCGCGCGATCACGAGCGCGAGGATCACGAACCCGCCGAACGCCTGCAATCCCATCAGGAGCTTCATGCGCTGCGAGAGCGGCATCGCGTCGCTCGCGCTGAACGCCATCGAGTTCGACAGCGACGTGTAGAGGTAGTCGACGAAGCGCGGCGTCCAGTCCTGCAGTGCCGAGGATCGCGCGGCGACTTCTGCGATCGCGTCGCGATCCTCGTCCTGCGAGAATCTGAAGTCGGCCGGTGGCAGTTCCGTCCGGTTCCAGGTTGTTCGGAGCACTGGTCCGCCCCGATCCAGCTCCCAGAAGAGAAGTGCGAACCCGATGACGTTCGCGACCCAGACCTGGAGTGCGGCGAGCAGCAGTCCCGGGGCGTCGTTGTGGCCGCCGACGAGCTTCGTCACGAGCACGACGAGGGCGACCTGGTTCACGAGCACCAGGAGGAGGGCGAGCCCGACCGACAGCACCCGCGACCACGTCGTCTGGCGCACGAGGCGGTGCGGGTTCACGATCGAGAGCGGCACGAGGAACGCCAGGCCGGCCGCGACGACCACGAACCGTTGCCCGCCCACGAGCTCGTTCGGCAGGATCGCGTAGAGGGCCAGCGCGACGAGCAGGGCCACGACCGCGGGCCAGCGGTACTCGGGCTCCGCGGTGCGGCTCGGGTGCCTCGTCGCGACCTCCATGGCCGCGAGTCTAGGGACGCTCCGATACGATGAGCATGCGCCGCGCGGCATCGGCTCACAGTCGATCGCGCGTGGGGGCCTTTAGCTCAGTTGGTAGAGCGCCACGTTTACACCGTGGATGTCGTCGGTTCGAGCCCGGCAGGGCCCACCAGGGGTGATCGATCGGATGCCGCGTGCGTGCGGCGCTAGGCTGGGGCGCGTGCCAGCCGTTCTCACCGAGGTCCTGACGACGATCGACCGGCTCTGGCCGCTCGAGGGGGCTGAGCCGTGGGATGCCCCGGGCCTCGTGACGGGTGACCCCGATGCCGTGGTCGGGCGTGTGCTGTTCGCCGTCGACGCCGTCGGCGCTACGGTCGACGAGGCGATCGACGCTCGCGCCGACCTCATGATCACGCACCACCCGCTGCTGCTGCGCGGCGTCACCACGATCGCCGAGGATCGCTACAAGGGAGCGCTCCTCGCGCGGCTCATCCGCGCCGGGTGCGCGCTCGTCGCGGCCCACACGAACGCCGATGTCGTCGAACGCGGCACGTCGGCGGTGCTCGCCGATCGCCTCGGTCTCTTCGACGCCCGGCCGATCGTGCCCGGCGCCGATCCAGCCCTCGGCCTGGGCCGCGTCGGCCGGCTCGCCGAGCCCACGACGCTCGGCCGCCTCGCACGCCGGCTCGCCGAGATCCTCCCCGCCACGGCGACGGGCGTGCGCGCATCCGGCGGCTTCGACGATCCCGTCGAGACCGTCGCGGTGTGCGGCGGCGCAGGCGACTCCCTGCTCGGCGACCCCGCCGTGCGGGCCGCCGACGTCTACATCACCGCCGACCTGCGCCACCACCCGGCATCCGAGGCTCGTGAGCAGGCGGTGCTCGGTGGCGGCCCCGACCTGATCGACGTGTCGCACTGGGCGAGCGAATGGCTCTGGCTCGATGCGGCGGCCACCCAGCTTCGCGCCGCGCATCCCGGTCTCGACGTGCGCGTCAGCGAGCTGCGCACCGATCCCTGGGACTTCCAGGTCGTGCAATGATGACCGCTTCCCCCTCCCACCCGACGAGGAGCACCACGTGAAGGCAACCCCCGCCGAACAGCAGGAACTGCTGCGACTGCAGTCCCTCGACACCCGCCTGCAGCAGCTCGCGCACCGGCTCGGTTCCCTCCCGCAGGCAGCCCCGCTCGCCGAGCTCGCCGCACGCGACACTTCGGTTCGCGGCACGCGCGCGGAGGCCGTCGGCGGTCTCGAGGACGCTCGCACGGAGCTCGCGCGCCTCGAGTCGGATGTCGCGATCGTCGAGGCCCGCATCGCGCGCGACGGGGATCGCCTGCAGCACACCTCCTCGATGAAGGATGTCGCCGGCCTCGAGTCCGAGCTGGTCTCACTGAAGAAGCGCCTGTCCGACCTGGAAGACCAGGAGCTCGCGGTGATGGAGCGCCTCGAGAGCGCCGAGGGCGTTCTCGCCGGCATCGACGAGGAGCGCGCCTCGATCGCGGCCGACACGGCGAAGCTCGAGGCCGAGCGCGACGCGGCGGCCGCCGGATTCGCCAGTGAACGGGATGCCGCGGAACGCGACCGCGTCGTCGTCGCGGGCGGCGTTCCCGCCGATCTTCTCGGCCTCTACGAGCAGCGCCGCACGCGCGGCGCGGGCGTGGGGGCCGCACACCTCCAGCACCGCACGTGTCAGGGCTGCAACATGACGCTCACGGGCTCCGGCCTCGAGAGCGTGCGGCGGGCAACACCCGATGACGTGCTGCTCTGCCCCGAGTGCGACCGCATCCTGGTGCGCACCGACGAATCCGGCATCTGAGGGATCGGCACCTCCGCGATCCGACCGCCCGCCGAACCGACATGCGGCGTCGGCCTGTAGTCTGGCAGTTGCGAGCGGGTCGGCAAGACGGCCGCGTCATCCGGGCGATCGGATGCCGAGGAACGTCCGGGCTCCGCAGGGCAGGACGGTGGGTAACACCCACCCGGGGCAACCCGCGAGACAGTGCCACAGAAAGCAGACCGCCCCGGGCTCACGCCCGGGGTAAGGGTGAAACGGTGGGGTAAGAGCCCACCAGCGGCCGCGGTGACGCGGTCGGCTCGGCAAACCTCGTCCGGAGCAAGGCCAGACAGGGAACGATGGGGCTGCCCGTCCCGTTCCCGGGTGGGCCGCTGGAGGGCTGCGGCAACGCAGCTCCGAGAGAGATGGCCGTCCAGCCGGTGTCGCGCAAGCGCCCGGTGAACAGAACCCGGCGTATCAGCCGGCCCGCTCGCACCCCTACCGCGTCGCCAGCGACGCCGCGCCGAGGATGCCCGCGTTGTTGCGGTGCACCGCGGGAACAATGGGTGTCTTCAGGTCGAGCAGCGGCAGGAAGTGCTCGTGGTGCTTCGAGACGCCGCCGCCGACCACGAACAGGTCGGGGGAGAAGAGGAACTCGACGTGCGCGTAGTACCGCTGCAGCCGCTCCGCCCACTGGGTCCAGCTCAGCGATTCCCGCTCCATGGCGGAGTACGCGGCGCGGTGCTCGGCGTCGACGCCGTCGATCTCGAGGTGCCCGAGCTCGGTGTTCGGCACGAGCACGCCGTCGTAGAGGAACGCCGACCCGATGCCGGTGCCGAGCGTCGTGAGGATCACCAGCCCCTCTGCGCCGACCGCCGCGCCGTAGCGGGATTCGGCGTAGCCGGCGGCATCCGCGTCGTTGATGAAGTGGATCTCGCGGCCGAGTTCGTTCTCGAAGAGCTCCTCGGCGGCGAGCCCGATCCACTCATCGGAGACGTTCGCCGCCGAGAGGGTGCGCCCGTGCTTGACGACCGCCGGGAAGCACAGGCCGAGCGGCAGCTTCGTGCCGTCCGACTCGTCGGCGATGCCGGCGAGCAGTTCGTCCGTGGCCCTCAGGATGTCGGCGGGCCTCCCGCCCTCGGGCGTGCGCACCTTGAACCGGTCGCCGACGAGCTCTCCGGTGCCGAGGTCGACGACCGCCCCCTTGATGCCGGTGCCGCCGATGTCGATTCCGATCGCGTGGTCAGTCGCCATGGCGCCACCCTATCGTCGTGACGCCCGGTTCGATGGCGGATGCCGCGGCCCCGTTCGCGCCCGCGGCGATCCGCCCCGCGGCGCGGATCGGCGAAAGGCGGCCCGGCATCAGGTGGTCGGCGGTGTCCTTGGGCATAGGATCGCCCTATGGCCGAGGATGTCGAGCACATGTTCTGGTACAACCTGAAGACCGGCGAGGTCGAGCAGGGTTTCGAGTCGCCGTCGGTCGACCGCGTCGGGCCGTTCGAGACGCACGCGGAGGCCGAGCGGGCGCTCGAGATCCTCCGCGCGAACAGCGCGAAGTGGGCCGAGGAGGACGCCGCCGAGGACTGATCGCCGGCGGACGAGCAGCTCCCGACGAAGTCGGACGCGTCTCGAGGCCTATTCGTAACTGTGCTCCGAGTTCGGGTAGGTACCCGACTCCACGTCCGTTCGCCACTGCCTGGCCGCGTCGCTCAGGATGCCCGAGAGGTTCGCGTACTGCTTCACGAACTTCGGCACCCGGCCGATCGTGAGCCCGGCCCAGTCGGTCCAGACGAGCAGTTGCCCGTCGGTGTGGGGCCCGGCGCCGACGCTGATCGTGGGGATCTCGAGCAGCTCGGTCACCTGGCGTGCGGCATCCGCCGGCACCATCTCGAGCACGACCGCGAACGCGCCGGCATCCTGAATCGCCTTCGCGTCGGCGAGGAGCTGCTTCACGCCCTCGCCCCGCCCCTGGATCACGTGCCCGCCCAGGCCGTGCTCGCTCTGCGGCGTGTAGCCGATGTGGGCCATGACGGGGATCCCGGCGCCGACGATGCGCCTGATCTGCTTCGCGCTGCGTTCGCCGCCCTCGAGCTTCACGGCGTGTGCGCCGGTCTCCTTCATGAACCGCACCGCGGTGTGCAGGGCGACCTCGGGGCCGTTCTCGTAGGAGCCGAAGGGCATATCGGCCACGACGAACGCACGCTTCACCGCGCCCGCGACGGCACGGGTGAGGGGGATCAGGTCGTCGACCGTCACCGGCAGGGTCGTGTCGTAGCCGAGCACCGCGTTGCCGGCCGAGTCCCCGACGAGCAGGAAGTCGATGCCGGCCTCGTCGAAGATCCGCGCCGTGAGCTGGTCGTAGCTGGTGAGGCCGGTGATCTTGATGCCCTCGCGCTTGGCGTTCTGGAAATGTCGCGTGCGCACCCGCTTCGGACCGCCGGATGCCGCCGTCCCTCCATACGGGTTCGACTCGACGGCGGGCGGGGCCGAGGGGGCCGCCGGGGTCGGTGCGGCATCGTTCACGGGCGTCTCGGGCATGCCGCCAGTCTCGCACAACGCGGCATCCGTGCTCGGCGTCCCGGGCCTGCACCGAGCCGCTACCCTGAGAGGTGCGAGAGAGGGTGTGGATGGATAAGCAGCGCGACTTCGTTCTTCGCACGATCGAGGAACGTGGGGTCAAGTTCGTCAGGCTCTGGTTCACCGATGTCGTCGGCACGCTGAAGTCGGTCGCGATCGCCCCGGCCGAGGTGGAGGGCGCGTTCACGGAGGGGATCGGGTTCGACGGGTCCGCGATCGAGGGACTCAGCCGCACCTACGAGTCCGACCTGCTGGCATTCCCCGACCCGGCGACGTTCCAGACGCTCCCGTGGCGTGGCGACATCGATCCCACCGGTCGCATGTTCTGCGACATCACGACGCCCGACGGCGAGCCCGCGGTCGCCGATCCCCGCAACGTGCTGAAGCGCACGCTCGCTCGCGCGGCCGACCAGGGATTCACGTTCTACACGCACCCCGAGATCGAGTTCTACCTGCTGAAGTCCTCGAAGTACGGCCCCGAGGGGCCGCAGCCGGTCGATTCGGCCGGATACTTCGACAATGTGCCCGGCGGCACGGCGCACGACTTCCGTCGGCGCTCCGTGCGGATGCTCGAAGACCTCGGCATCTCGGTCGAGTTCAGCCACCACGAGGCGGGCCCCGGCCAGAACGAGATCGACCTCCGCTACGCCGACGCCCTCACCACGGCCGACAACATCATGACCTTCCGCACCGTCGTCAAGGAGGTCGCGATCGAGCAGGGGGTCTACGCGACGTTCATGCCGAAGCCGTTCTCCGACAAGCCGGGCTCGGGCATGCACACGCACCTGTCGCTCTTCGAGGGCGACGCGAACGCGTTCTTCGAGGCGGGTGCGCAATACCAGTTGTCGAAGATCGGCCGTCAGTTCATCGCCGGGCTCCTGCGGCACTCCAACGAGATCTCGGCAGTCACGAACCAGTTCGTGAACTCGTACAAGCGGCTGTGGGGCGGCGACGAGGCGCCGAGCTTCGTGTGCTGGGGGCACAACAACCGTTCCGCACTCGTGCGCGTGCCGCTCTACAAGCCCAACAAGGGGCAGAGCGCCCGGGTCGAGTACCGTGCGATCGACTCGGCCGCGAACCCGTATCTCGCCTTCTCGCTGCTCCTCGCCGCCGGAATGAAGGGCGTCGAGGAAGGCTACGAGCTGCCGCCCGAGGCGGAGGACGACGTCTGGGCGCTCACCGACAGCGAGCGACGCGCGCTGGGGTACAACCCGCTCCCGGCCAGCCTCGACCACGCCATCGAGTTCATGGAGGAGTCCGAGCTCCTCGCCGAGACCCTGGGTGAGCAGGTGTTCAACTACGTGCTCGCGAACAAGCGCGCCGAGTGGCGCGACTACCGCTCGCAGGTCACGCCGTTCGAGTTGCAGCGCAACCTCGAGATCCTCTGACCTCGCAACGGATGTCACGGCAGACCCCGACCCTCGGCCGTCTCGCTCGCGCGGGCTTCGACGATCTGAGCCGCGCCGCGGCCTCGCTCGGATCGCTCGCCTCGGCGACCGGCGTCGACGAGGAACACCTGCTCGCCGTGTTCTCCTCGGCGGGCGACCCCGACGAGGCGCTCGCGGCGACGAGCCGGCTGTACGAGCGCGCCCCCCACGAGGTGGCGGTGGTACTCGGCGAGCAGGCCTCGGCTGAGCGGATGGCGCGGCTGCTGGGGGCGTCGAGGGGCTTCGCCGACTTCCTGATGCGGCATCCGGCCGAGCTCGCGGTACTCCGACAGGTGCCCATGCCCCCGCTCGCGGCGAGCGATGCGCGTGCTGTGCTGCGCGCAGCGCTCGATGACCTCGACGTTCCGCCGGTTCAGTACCTCGACGCCGCGGCCCGAGCCGTACGCGTGCGCCACCGCCGCCTCCTCGCCGCGATCGCCGTCTACGACCTCACTCGGCCGAACACGATCGAGGCCGTCGACACGATCGCGGCGGGCCTCGCCGACCTCGCCGGTGCGACGCTCGACGCGGCCATCACGGCGGCACGGCGGGCGGTTGCCCGCGCCGACGGGGAGCCGGCGCCCGGGCGGTATCCGGAGCACGAGGTCGAAGCCACGCGTCTTGCGGTCATCGGCATGGGCAAGGCGGGTGCCCGCGAGCTCAACTACGTGAGTGACGTCGACGTGATCTTCGTCGCGGAGTCCGCCGACGAGCAGGTCGTGTCCACACCGAGGGCGCTCGACATCGCGACCCGCATCGCCATGGTCGCCATGCGCGTGATCGCTGAGCCCGGTATCGAGCCGCCGCTCTGGGAGGTCGACCCGAACCTCAGGCCCGAGGGCAAGGACGGCGCGCTCGTGCGCACGCTCGAGTCGCATCTGCAGTACTACGACCGGTGGGCGAAGAGCTGGGAGTTCCAGGCGCTGCTGAAGGCGAGACCACTCGCCGGCGACGCCGACCTCGGCGCGCGATATGCGGCGGGAGTCGCTCCGAAGGTGTGGGCGAGCTCGAGCCGCGACGGATTCGTGGAGTCCGTGCAGCGCATGCGCGAGCGGGTCACCGAGCACATCCCCGCCGATGAGGTGGAGGTGCAGCTGAAGCTCGGCCCCGGCGGCCTCCGCGACATCGAGTTCACGGTGCAGCTCCTCCAACTCGTTCATGGTGCGAACGACGCGTCCATCCGGCAGGCGGGCACGCTCCCGGCGCTCACCGCCCTGGCCGAGCACGGCTATGTCGGACGCGAGGAGGCGGCGGAGTTCGCCCGCGACTACCGGATCCTCCGCGTGCTCGAGCATCGCCTCCAGCTTGAACGCCTGCGGCGCACGCATCTCATGCCGCGCGACCCCGGACGTCTGCGCACCCTCGCACGGTCCTCGGGCCTCGCCCGCAGCGCCGAGGAGCTCACGTCGCTCTGGCAGTCCACTCGGCAGCGCGTGCGCGGCCTGCACGAGCGACTCTTCTATCGCCCGCTGCTCTCGGCGGTGGCGGCATTGCCCGCAGGCGGACTCGAGCTCACGAGTGAGCAGGCCGAGGCGCGACTGGCGGCGATCGGCTTCCGCGATCCGCGCGGTGCGCTCGCGCACATCGGCGCGCTCACCGCAGGCGTCTCGCGCCGTGCCGCCATCCAGCGACACCTCATGCCGGTGCTCATCTCGTGGTTCGCCGACGGCGCCGATCCCGACTACGGCCTGCTCGCCTTCCGCCGCCTCAGCGACACCCTCGGGACCACGCACTGGTACCTCCGGCTGCTCCGCGACTCGTCGGACGCGGCGCTTCGCCTCACCCACGTGCTGTCGGGCTCGCGGTTCGCGGGGGAGCTCCTCGAACGGATTCCCGAGGCCGTCGCCTGGCTCGAGGATCTCGAGGAACTGCGGCCGCGGCCCCTCCCCGCGCTCGAAGACGAGAAGCGAGCCGTGCTCCGTCGTCACGGCGACGCGGATGCCGCGGCCAAGGTGTTCCGCGCCATCCGCCGCCGCGAGGTGCTGCGACTCGCCCTCTCGGCGATCCTCGACGTCTGCACGGTCGAGGAGCTCGGACGTGGTCTCTCCGACGTCACCCAGACCCACATCGCGGCGATCGTCGAGGCGATCAGGGGCGACGCGCCCGACGGGATCGAGTTCGCGGTGATCGGGATGGGGCGGTTCGGCGGCCGCGAGCTCGGCCTCGGCTCCGACGCGGATGTCGTGTACGTCTACCGTCCGGCAGATGCCTCGACGAGCCCCGACGCCGCCGCCGCGCCGGATGCGGCGCACTCACGTGCCCTCCGCATCGTCTCCGAGCTCGTTCGGCTCAGCGAGGACGCCCGCCTCCCGTTCGAACTCGACGCCGACCTCCGCCCCGAGGGCAGGAACGGCGTGGTTGCCCGTTCGCTCGACGCGTACCGCGCGTACTACGCGCGCTGGTCGCTCACGTGGGAGGCTCAAGCGCTGCTGCGCGCCCGTGGCGTGGCGGGCGACGAAGCCCTCATCCGGGACTTCACCGAGCTCGCCGACTCCGTGCGGTATCCGGTGCACATCTCGGAACAGGACATCCGGGAGGTGAAGCGCATCAAGGCACGGGTCGAGAAGGAGCGACTCCCGCAGGGGGCCGATCCCACTCGGCACCTGAAGCTCGGCCGTGGGTCGCTGTCGGATGTCGAGTGGTTCGTGCAGCTCGTGCAGTTGCGGCATGCCGCCGAGATGCCGTCCCTGCGCACCACGTCGACGCTCGACGCGCTCGCGAGCGCGGTCGAACACGAACTCGTCGCAGCATCCGATGCCGAAGTCCTCCGTGCGGCGTGGATCTTCGCGTCACGCGCCCGATCGGCCCTCACGCTGTGGCTCGACCGCACCACCGATGTGCTGCCCGTCGAACGGTCGCAGCTCGAGGGTGTCGCACGCATCATGGGCTACCAGCCCGGTTCCGCCACGCGGCTCGAGCACGACTACCTGCAGCTCACCCGGCGAGCGCGGGCGGTCTTCGAGCGCGGCTTCTACGGCTTGCCGCCACGCCGCGATCCGACCACCGGCTGACGCCGCAGACTGCGGAGTGTTCGCGAATCGATCAGGGGTACTTGTTGCGTGCCCATGCGATGAGCGCGCTCATCGGTGCCTCGCCCGGTTCGGTGCGGTTCGATCACGGGATCGTTGCACGCAGCGCGTTGCGCGGTCGTTACCGCGCGTCGGCGTTCTGAGCCCGCCAAAGGAAACGGGCCCGCACCGCCGAAGTGGTGTGGGCCCGTTGCCGGCATACCGGCGTCAGACGCCGTAGTACAGCTCGAATTCGAACGGGTGCGGGCGCTGGGCGAGGGGCTTCAGCTCCTTCTCGCGCTTGTAGTCGATCCAGGTCTCGATGAGCTCCTTGGTGAACACGCCCCCCTCGAGGAGGAAGTCATGGTCTGCCTCGAGCGCGTCGAGCACGGCGTCCAGCGAGCCGGGCAGCTGGGGGATCGACTTCGCCTCCTCCGCCGGCAGCTCGTAGAGGTCCTTGTCGACGGGCTCGTGCGGTTCGATGCGGTTCTTGATGCCGTCGATGCCGGCCATGAGCTGCGCGGCGAACGCGAGGTACGGGTTGCCCGAGGCATCCGGCGCGCGGAACTCGATGCGCTTGGCCTTGGGGTTCGTGCCCGTGATCGGGATGCGGATCGCGGCCGAGCGGTTGCCCGCCGAGTAGACGAGGTTCACGGGCGCCTCGAAGCCCGGCACGAGCCGGTGGTAGGAGTTCACCGTCGGGTTCGTGAAGGCGAGCAGCGCCGGCGCGTGCTTCAGGATGCCGCCGATGTACCAGCGCGCGAGGTCGCTGAGGCCGCCGTAGCCGGCCTCGTCGTAGAAGAGGGGCTTGCCTTCGTTCCAGAGCGACTGGTGCGTGTGCATGCCCGAGCCGTTGTCGCCGAAGAGGGGCTTCGGCATGAACGTGGCCGTCCTGCCCCACTGCTCGGCGGTGTTCTTGACGACGTACTTGAACTTCAGGATGTCGTCGGCGGCGTGCACCATCGTGTCGAACTTGTAGTTGATCTCACCCTGGCCCGCCGTGCCCACCTCGTGGTGGCTGCGCTCGACCTCGAGGCCGGCGTCGACGAGCTTGAGCACGATGTCATCGCGCAGGTCTGCGTGCTGGTCGACGGGGGAGACGGGGAAGTAGCCGCCCTTGTACGGGGTCTTGTTGGCGAGGTTGCCACCCTCTTCGATGCGGCCCGAGTTCCATGCGCCCTCGCTGGAGTCCACGGAGTATGAGCTCGAGTGCTGGTTCACCTCGTAGCGCACGTCGTCGAAGATGTAGAACTCCGCTTCGGGAGCGAAGAACGCCGTGTCGGCGATCCCGGTCGACGCGAGATACTTCTCGGCCTTCTTCGCCACCTGACGTGGGTCCTTGCCGTAGACCTCGCCGTTGCGCGGGTTGTAGATGTCGAACACCATGATGAGCGTGCGCTCGGCGCGGAACGGGTCGACGTAGGCGGTGGAGACATCCGGGATCAGCTGCATGTCGGATTCGTGGATCGACGCGAACCCGCGGATCGAGGAGCCGTCGAACAGCTGGCCGGTCGCGAAGAAGTCCTCGTCGACGGTCGCAGCCGGGATGTTGAAGTGCTGCTGCACACCCGGGAGGTCGGTGAAGCGGATGTCGAGGAACTTGACATCCGTCTCCTTGATGAACTTGAGCACTTCAGACGAATCACTGAACATGTGACGGAATCTCCAAGGGGGGTGGGACCGGGCGGTGGTGCACAGCCGAACGCGACGCTATCGGCTCACGGTTTCCCGACCGTGACGCCGATGTTTCGGCCATGTTACGCGGGTGCCTGTCGGTAGACTCGACGGGTGCCCGATGCGAAGCCCCCTGCCACCGGCGAGCTCCGACCGAACCGCTGGCCCGGCGAGAGATTGGGCCTTCCCGATTCCGGCCCCGGTTCGATCGGACGCGTCGGCCGGCGCATCGCCGCCCTCGTCATCGACTGGGCCTCGGCGACCGTCATCGCGCTGCTGTTCGCCCCGTACAGCTCGATGCTGCACTCGTGGCTCACCCTCGGGATCTTCGCGCTCCTGCAGATCCTCTTCATCCCCACGATCGGCGGCAGCGTCGGGCACCGGCTCACAGGGCTGCGTGTCGTGCCGATGTCCGGCGGTTGGATCGGCCTGTGGCGTCCCGTCGTGCGAACGGCGCTCCTCGTCGTCGTGATCCCGGCGCTCATCTGGGACGCGGACCAGCGCGGCTTCCACGACAAGGTCGCCGGCACGGTGCTCATCCGGGCCTGATCGAACGGAGCGGGGTCAGCGCATCTTGCCGCGCTGCGGCCGCGCCTTCATGGGGTCGATGCCCTTCGGGATCGGCAGCGGCGCCTGCAGGGAGTTCAGACGGTTCGAGACGGCGAGCACCTCGGGCTTCGTCAGGGTGCGCTTCGTCTTGCGGAGCGTGGCCGGCAGCCGGTGGAGCTCCACCGAACCGTCGTCGTGGCCGACGGCGATGAGGGTGATCGGCACATTGGGCAGCACTCGGGCGACCTTGCGCTTCTCGTCGTCGAGCATCCGCTGGGTGCGGGTGACGGGCCCTTCGCTGATGAGGGCGACGCCGCCCCGGCCGACCGCGCGGTAGACGGCGTCCTGCGTCTTCCCGTTCACGGCGATCGGCATCTCGTTGCCCACCCAGCCGCCGCGCAGGCCGCTGCGGAGCACGGCCCCGACCGCGCCCGGCTGTCCGTCGATCTGCGAGTAGGCCGCACGCTCGGCGCGACGGCCGAGAATGACGAGGGCGAGCAGGATGCCCGCGAGCACGCCCGCGACGACCCAGAGGGCGATCGTGAAGCCATTGCCCTCGCCGAGCCAGAGCGCGAGGGCGAGGCCGACGAGCACGGGAACGAGGAAGCCGAGGAGCATGAGCCATTGCGAGCTCGAGTCGTAACGGCGGGTCATCTGGAAGACCTGCCACATCTGCTTCATGCGGCCGGGCTCCTTCGGAGCGGACCCCTTGTCCTTGGTGCGTGCCATGGTCACAAGGATACCGGCGGCGGGGGCCGCCTCCGACCGTGTTCTCGGTGGGCGGAGGCGGCATCCGGATGTCTCAGCCGACCGCCTGCGCGAATCCCAGCGATGCATCGGCGAGGTGGGCGAGCTCGCTCGGAAGCTCCCGCCCCTTCGCCCGCATCGACTGCGCCCAGAGGCGACCCGCACGGTACGACGAGCGCACCAGCGGACCGGCGAGCACCCCGAGGAATCCGATCTCCTCGGCCTCCTCTTTGAGCTCCAGGAACTCCTCGGGACGCGCCCATCGATCGACGGGGAGGTGGCGCGGGCTCGGCCGAAGGTACTGCGTGATCGTGATGATGTCGGTGCCCGCGTCGTGCAGGTCCTGAAGCGCCCGCGAGATCTCCGCACGTTCCTCACCCATGCCGAGGATGAGGTTCGACTTCGTGATGAGTCCCGCATCGCGGCCCTGCGTGATCACGTCGAGCGAACGCTCGTACCGGAACGCCGGCCGGATCCGCTTGAAGATGCGCGGCACCGTCTCGACGTTGTGGGCGAACACCTCGGGCCGTGCCGAGAACACCTCGGCGAGGTGCACCGGGTTGCCCGAGAAGTCGGGAACGAGGATCTCGACGCCGGTACCGGGGGACCGGCGGTGGATCTCGCGGATCGTCTCGGCGTAGAGCCATGCGCCCTCGTCGGGAAGGTCGTCGCGGGCGACGCCCGTGACCGTGGAGTAGCGCAATTGCATGCGAACGACCGACTCGGCCACGCGGCGCGGCTCGTCGACGTCGTAGTCGGCGGGCTTGCCGGTGTCGATCTGGCAGAAGTCGCACCGGCGGGTGCACTGCGAGCCCCCGATGAGGAAGGTGGCCTCGCGGTCCTCCCAGCATTCGTAGATGTTCGGGCAGCCGGCCTCCTGGCAGACCGTGTGCAGGTCCTCGCTCTTCACGAGCTGCTGCAGCTGCCGGTACTCGGGGCCCATCTTCGCGCGGGTCTTGATCCAGTCGGGCTTGCGCTCGATGGGCGTCTGGGCGTTGCGGACCTCGAGGCGCAGCATGCGGCGCCCCTCTGGTGCCGCGCTCATGCGGCGACCGCCTCCTCGTCGTCCCGGAACCGCTGCGTGATGGGTGCGACGAGGTCTTCAGGGGTGACCTCGTAGCCGAGCTCTCGGGTGATCGTGGTGATGCCGGCGTCGCGGATGCCGCACGCGACGATCTTCTCGTAGGGATCGATCGAGTTGCTGCAGTTCAGCGCGAATCCGTGCATGGTGACGCCGTCGGCGACGCGAATGCCGATCGCGGCGATCTTGTTCTCGAGGCCGGGTGGGCCGACCCAGACGCCGGAGCGGCCATCGACCCGACGGCCGTCGACGCCGAGGTCGGCGAGCACGTCGATGAGCATGCCTTCGAGGCGTCGCACGTAGCCGACGACGTCGATGGGCTCGGCGAGCCGGAGGATCGGGTACCCCACGAGCTGGCCGGGGCCGTGCCAGGTGATCTTGCCACCGCGGTCGACGTCGATGACGGGAGTGCCGTCGGTCGGTCGTTCCTCGGGAGCCGTTCGCTTGCCGGCAGTGTAGACGGAGAGGTGTTCCAGGAGGATGACGGTGTCGGGGCGTTCGCCCGCGACGACCGCGCGATGGACGGCGCGCTGAAGGTCGAGACCCTCGATGTACGGCACGGAGTTGGCGCTTAGCCCCGCGACGACGAAGTCGAGCATGCCGTCCAGTCTAGGTGCATCGACGGCTGCCGCGAGCCGGCCGAGCCGGCGGCGGCGTCTGCGCGACTCGTCCTCGACACGTTCGGGGTGCACGACTCGGCGCACCTGAGGCGGTTGCCCGTCCACGCGGGCGGGAGCCGGCGCGAGGATCGAGTCATGACTCGTGATCGCAGCCGAAGCCGTCGCCCGACCGCGCCATCGAGCGACGTGGCGAGCACTGCGCACACCGCATCGACCGCGGACGCACCTTCGCTCGTCGGGGCCTTCGTCGGGTACCGGCTCCTGAGGCGCATCGCCGCGGGGGAGCGCGCCGACGTGTACCTGGCCACCGCCGACCTGCCCGGCGCATCCGACCCCCGCGACCCGTACTCGTTCGCACCGCCTGTGGTCGACGGCTCGGGTCGGAGCGGCACCGGACCCGCGTCGGCTTCGCCGCCGCTCGTCGTCGTGCGCGTGTACCCGAGGGACGCCTCGGCCGAGTCCGTCGCCCTCGAGATCGAGGCGATGTCGACGGATGCCGGTGGAGCGCTGCCCGCGCTCTACGACGTCGCCGCACTCGACGACGGACGGTGCTGCCTCGCTGTCGAGAGGATCGGCGGCGTCGCCGTGTCCCGCCTGCTGACGGAACGCATGCTGACCGCCGGCGAGGCGGTCACGATCCTCGCCCCGATCGTCGTCGCCGTCGCCGAGCTCGCGGCGCATGGATTCGTGCACACGAGGCTCGCCGCCTCAGACATCCTGCTCGATGACGCCGGACGCCCGAGGCTCGTCGGTCTCGGCGCCCTGCGTCGGCTTCCGGGCCACGAACAGTCGGCCGAGCGCACCGCCCTTCTCAGGTCGGGACACGTCGCACTCGCCGAACTCCTCGAGGATGTGTGTGGCGCCGTGCGTCCGGCGGGCGTCCTCGACGACGCCGTCGACCTCATCCGCGGGCGCCTGGAAGTGCGACCGTTCGAACAGTGCGAAGCCGACCTGGAGCGGAGGCTCTTCGCGGTGGCCGCCGCGGAACCGATCGCGGGCGTCGAAGTGCGGATGCGCACCGTGCGTCTCCCGGCGCGCATCGGCACCCCGGCGGCGGCGCCCGACATCACCGACGACCACGGCCGAGCTTCGGACGGCGACCGTCCCACACGGGGCCGGCGGACACGCGCACTTCTCGGGCTGGCACAGCTTCCAGAAGATCTCGGTGAGCGCCTGGCGACGGCCGCGGATGCGGTCCCCGGCGCGCGCCTGCGGACGCGCCTCGGCTCGATGATGCGGTCGAAGCGACGTGCGCTCATGGTCGGAGGGCTCATCGGGGGTGGCGCCCTCGTGCTCATGCTCACGATGGTGCCCCCGGGCACCGAGACGGAGGTGCGCCAGTCCCTCGAACCGGGTGCGTCGGCGATCACGGGTCCTGCATCCCCGAGCGAGGGCGGCCCTCAATCGGCGGTGGGCGCCCCGCCCCCGATCGCCGACGGAGTCCAGACCGGAGCGGCGGGCGATGACGATCCGGTGGCGGCGACGCGATGGCTGCTCGAGCGGCGTTCCCGGTGCTTCGAGACGCTCGATCTCGGATGCCTCGACGCCGTCGTGCAGCCGACATCGGCGATCGAGGCGCAGGACCGGGCCGCGATGCTCGCCGCCCGCGACGGCGCGACGCACGTCGACGACGGATTCGACCTCACGACGTTGGAGGTGCGCGCGGAAATGGGCGACGCCGTGCTCGTCGGGATGACCGGCGCAGGGCCCCGACGCGAACCGGCCTCGCTCCTCGTGGTGAGGGGCGAGGCCGGCTGGCGCTTGCGGGAGATCTTCGACTAGATGCCGAGCTCGGACTCGAAATCGCCCTCTTCGAGGCGCTCCTTGACGGCGGTCAGGAAGCGTGCGGCGTCGGCACCGTCGATGATGCGGTGGTCGTACGACAGGGCGAGGTAGACCATCGAGCGAATCGCGATCGCGTCGGATCCGTCCTCGCTCACGATCACGGGCCGCTTCACCACGATGCCCGTGCCGAGAATCGCCGACTGCGGAAGGAAGACGACGGGTGTGTCGAACAGCGCACCGCGCGAGCCGGTGTTGGTGAGGGTGAACGTGCCGCCCGAGAGCTCGTCGGGCTTCAGCTGGTTGTTGCGCGTGCGCTCGGCGAGATCGGCGATCTGGGCCGCGAGGCCCGCGATGTCGAGCTCGCCGGCGTCACGGATGACCGGCGTGAGCAGGCCGCGCTCGGTGTCGACCGCGATGCTCATGTTCTCGGTGGCCGGGTACACGATGCTGTCGCCGTCGACGGTCGAGTTGACGATCGGGTAGGCACGGAGAGCCTCGGCAGCTGCGAGCGCGAAGAACGGCAGGAACGAGAGCTTGTTTCCGGTCTTCTCGAGGAAGGCGCCCTTCACGCGGTCGCGCAGCCTCGCGATGCGGGTGACGTCGACCTCGACGACCGTCGTGAGCTGTGCCGTCGACGTCATCGAGACGACGGCGCGCTCGGCGACGACCTTGCGCAGACGCGTCATCGGCACGGTGGTACCACGCAGAGGGGAGGTCTCGAGCGGCGTGCGCGTGGGAGCGGCCGCGGCCTGAGCAGCCGGCTCCGACGATGCCGCCTGGGCGGAGATGACGTCTTGCTTGCGGATTCGGCCGCCGACGCCGGTGCCGGTCACGTTGGCCAGGTCGACGCCCTGCTCATTGGCGAGCTTGCGAACGATCGGCGTGACGTAGCCGCTCGTGCCGGCGTGGGAACCCGAGGCGGCCGGCGCCGGTGCCTCGGGGGCCGGGGCTGCGGGCGCTGCGGCCTCCGGAGCCGGTGCGGCCGGAGCCGCCTGAGGGGCGGCAGGCGCAGTCTCGGGAGCGGGTGCGGACGGTGCCGCGGCGGCCGGGGGCGCCGGTGCAGCCGTGGCTGCTTCGGGTGCGGGTGCGGCAGGTGCCGCCTGAGCTGCCGGTGCAGCCGGTGCGGCTTGAGGCGCCGGTGCGGCAGGAGCCGCTTCGGGTGCCGCTGCGGCAGGTGCTGCTTCGGGTGCCGCTGCGGCAGGTGCTGCTTCGGGTGCCGGTGCGGCAGGAGCTGCCTCGGCTGCGGGTGCGGCAGGAGCTGCCTCGGCTGCGGGTGCGGCAGGAGCCGCTTCGGGTGAGGGTGCCGCCGCAGCATCGGCCGCCGGAGCCGCCTCGGCAGGCGCGGCGGCGGCCGATCCGTCGCCGATCGTCACGAGTGCGGTGCCGACTTCGACCGTCTCGTCTTCCTGGACGAGGATCGCCTCGATCACGCCGGCAATCGGCGACGGGATCTCGGTGTCGACCTTGTCGGTCGACACTTCGAGCAGCGGCTCGTCGACCTCCACACGGTCGCCGACGTTCTTCAGCCAGCGGGTGACCGTGCCCTCCGTGACACTCTCGCCGAGTGCCGGGAGGCTGACGGATTCGCTCATTCGCTTGTCTCCTTCACAGCGTGTGACGCTTTCTAGCTTATTGCAGTCGTGTTTCGGGGCGCTGGATCAGAGCGCGTGCAGGGGCTTGCCGGCGAGCTTGAGGAACGCCTCGCCGAGCGCCTCGTTCTGGGTGGGGTGCGCGTGGATGAACGGCGCGATGTCCTCGGGGTAGGCCTCCCAGTTCACGGCGAGCTGGGCTTCGCCGATGAGCTCGCCGACTCGTGCGCCGATCATGTGCACGCCGACGACGGGGCCGTCGTTCACGCGCACGACCTTGATCGAGCCGCTCGTCTCGAGGATGTGGCTCTTGCCGTTTCCGGCGAGGTTGTACTCGTACGACGAAACCTGGTCGGCGCCGTACTTCTCGGCTGCCCGGGTCTCGGTGTACCCGATGGAGGCGACCTCGGGCTCGCAGTAGGTCACCTTCGGGATGTTCACGTCATCGACGACGATCGGGCTGAGGCCCGCGATCTCCTCGGCGACGAAGATGCCCTGCTGGAAGCCGCGGTGCGCGAGCTGGAGACCTGGCACGATGTCGCCGACGGCGTAGACACCGGGCACATTCGTTGCGAGGCGCTCGTCGGTGATGACGAAGCCTCGGTCGATCGTGATACCGGCCTCCTCGTAGCCGAGGCCCTGGGTGACGGGGCCACGGCCGACCGCGACGAGCAGCAGCTCGGCCTCGACGGTCTCGCCGTTCTCGAGCGTCACGACGACGCTGTCGTCGTTCTGGGTGACGCCCTGGAAGCGCACTCCGAGCTTGTACTCGATGCCGCGCTTGCGGAAGGCCCGCTCGAGCTGCTTGGAGACCGACTCCTCCTCGTTCGGGACGAGGTGGGGGAGTGCCTCGATGATCGTCACCTCGGCGCCGAACGACTTCCACACGCTCGCGAACTCGACGCCGATGACGCCGCCGCCGAGGACGGCCACCTTCTTCGGCACGAAGTCGAGCTCGAGCGCCTGCTCGCTCGTGATGACGCGGCCGCCGATCTCGAGACCGGGGAGGGATCGGGAGTAGGAGCCCGTCGCGAGGATGATGTTCTTGCCGACGATGCGGTCGTCGCCGACCTGCACGGCGTTCGCCCCGACGAGACGTCCCTCGCCTTCGATGACCGTGATGCCACGGGCCTTCACGAGCCCCTGCAGGCCCTTGAACTTGCTTGCCACGATGCTCGAGCGATATGCGGTGACGGCGGGAACGTCGATGCCCTCGAACGTCGACCGGACGCCGAACTTCGACGACTCGCGCGAGCTGTCGGCGACCTCCGCCGCGTGCAGCAGCGCCTTGGTCGGGATGCAGCCGCGGTGCAGGCAGGTGCCACCCAGCTTGTCCTTCTCGACCAATCCGACGGTGAAGCCCAGCTCGACGGCGCGCAGCGCCGCTGCGTACCCTCCGCTGCCGCCACCGAGGATGACAATGTCAAAGTTCTGCTCGGACAACCGCAATCTCCCTTGCGCACCAGATCTGCGACACGGACCGCCGCCGGTCGGTCGCCGGGGCAGACGTATGGGCGACGTTCTCGCCCATACGACCTTACTACCCCGCGGAGAGGTGCTCTCCAAGCCGGATGAGCGTGCGAACGGCCGCTCCGGTGCCCCCCGCGCCGGTGAATCCCCACGCCCCGCCGGAGTTGTACGCAGGTCCTGCGATGTCGAGGTGCGCCCACGGGATCCGGTCGCCGGACGCGACGTTCGTGCCGATGAACTCGCGCAGGAACACGCCCGCGAGGAGCATCCCGGGCACGGTCACGCCGAGTTTGGTGTTGGCGAGGTCTGCGACTTCCGACTTGAGGAGGCTCTTCAGGTCGCGGGGGAGCGGCATCGGCCAGACGGCCTCATCGACGTCGTCCGCGGCCGCGCGAGTCTGCGCGACGAGGCCGTCGTCGCCCATGAGCCCGGCGATGCGGTGACCGAGCGCCATGACCTGCGCGCCGGTGAGGGTCGCGACATCGACGATCGTGTCGGGCTGCTCGTCGCTCGCCGCGGCCAGGCCGTCGGCCATGACGAGTCGACCCTCGGCGTCGGTGTTGAGCACCTCGACGGTCGTGCCGTCGTACGTGCGCAGCACGTCGTTCGGGCGCACGGCCGTTCCCGACGGCAGGTTCTCGGCGAGGCAGAGCCACCCGGTGACCCGGATCGGCACCGCGAGTTCGGCCAGCGCGACGATCGCCGAGAGCACCGCGGCTGCGCCGGCCATGTCCGCCTTCATGCCGACCATCGAGGCCATGGGCTTCAACGAGAGCCCGCCGGAATCGAAGGTGATTCCCTTGCCGACGAGTGCCAGGTGCACGGATGCCCCGGGAGGCGCGTACTCGAGCCGAACGAGTCGTGGACCGCGGCTCGATCCACGTCCGACCGCGAGGATTCCGCCGAACCCGTCGGCCTCCAGCGCGGACTCGTCCCAGACGCGCGAGGAGACGCCCGCGGCATCCGATGCGGCGACGGCGATCTCGGCGAGGCGCTCGGGGAAGAGATCGAGGGGCGGGGTGTTCACGAGATCCTTCGTGCGAGCGACGGCGGTGACGACCGAACGCACCCGATCGAGGCGCACGCCCTCGATTTCGGTGTGCAGCGTGACCCGGCCGACGGGCGCCTTGGACTCGGCACGGTACTCCCGGAACGCGTACGCACCGAGCGCGGCGCCCTCGAGCACCGCCTCGGCGGATGCCGCGTCGGAGGTCGGGATCGCTACGGCCACCGACCCCGTGCCCGCGAGCTGCCGCACTGCGCTCCCGGCGGCGAGGCGGAGGCTCGCGGCATCCGATCGCCCGCCGACACCGGCGATGGCGACCACGGCGGGCCCATCGCCCCGTGCAGGGACACGGGTGAGCTCGTCGACAGCGCCGGTGGCGCCGAGCGAGGCGAGGAGCGGCGCGACCCAGTCGAACGCCGCGGGCCCGAGCAGCTGCACGCCGTCGTCGGTCGACAGAGCGGCGAGCAGCACCACGTCTGCGTCGGATTCGAGGGCGGAAGTGGGAGAACAGGCGAGCTCGGGCACGGTCATGCAGCCGATCGTACGTGTTCGCTCTGGGCGCCACGCGGGCGGCCTCCATCCGGTGGGGGCGTTCCGGGCCGTCGGTAGGCTGAAGTCATGCGCGATCCCCGTTCCCTGTACGAGCTGAATCCCGACGTCACCGTGCCGTCGGGTCTCCCGCTCGTCGCGGGCCTCACCGGTTTCGCCGATGCCGGCGGCGCCGTCGCGCAGACGACGCAGTACCTGCTGTCGACGCTCGACAGCACGGTCGTCGCGACGTTCGACGCCGACGAGCTCCTCGACTACCGCGCGCGCCGGCCGATCATCCTGTTCCAAGGCGACCACCTCGCCGACTATCGGCCGCCGCGGCTCAGCCTCGACCTCGCCCGCGACGAACTCGGCCAGCAGTTCCTGCTGCTCACGGGCTATGAGCCGGACTTCCAATGGGAACGTTTCGGCGCTGCCGTGCTCGGACTCATCGACGACCTCGGGGTGTCGTCGACCACGTGGATCAATGCCATCCCGATGCCCGTGCCGCACACGCGCCCGATCGGCATGACCGTGAGCGGCAATCGCGCCGACCTCATCGAGGCGATGTCGATCTGGCGGCCGACGACGCAGGTTCCCTCCAACGCGCTCCACCTCGTCGAGTACCGGCTGCACGAGCAGGGGCACCCGACGACCGGGTTCGTCCTGCTCGTCCCGCACTACCTGTCCGACGCCGAGTACCCGCTGGCCGCCGTCGCAGCCCTCGAGGCCATCAGCGCCTCGACGGGAAGGATCTTCCCGACCGATGCGCTGCGCGAGCAGGGCCGCGACTTCGTCGCCCGGATCGACGAGCAGGTCGCCGAGAACGGAGAGCTCGCGAAACTCGTCGGCACGCTCGAGGACCGGCACGACTCCTACATGGAGGGCACCACCCTGCGTTCCCCGCTCACCGACGAAGCAGGGGAGCTGCCATCTGCCGACGAGATCGCGGCTGAACTCGAGAAGTTCCTCGCCTACCGGCGCACGCGCGATGACGAGTCACCCCTCGGCGGCTGAGCCCGCGCCCGTGCATTCACGCGATCGGCCGACACGGGAAGCGGGAATGGGCCGACGCCCGGAAACGTTGTGAACTGTGGGGAAGGACGCGCGCCGACTGGGCGTCATCGCGTGCGCGCGCCTGTATAATGGAGGCAGGACCCGTTCTGGCCCGCAGGTGCGACACGCTCGCGCCGATCATGCGGACTTGACATGGGTCCTCATAGTGTCCGAAATCGACCGGACCGAATGCACGAGCCGAGGGTCCGCGAGGGCACACGCCGCGCGACGGTAGGAGAGGTTCATACGAATGGCTACGACGAAGACTGCGACGTCGGCGAAGAGCGAGGCTGAGAAGCCCGCGACGACGCGTACGACGGCCGCGAAGTCGACCACCGACACGACGGCCGGCAAGGCCGCTGCCGCGACACCCGCGGCGAAGACGACGAAGGCTGCGGCCACGAAGGCGAGCGGCACCAAGACGGCTGCGAAGAGCGCGGCGAAGTCGGCCGGCAAGACGTCCCGCACGAGCACTGCGAAGTCGGCCGAGAAGCCGCGGGGCAAGGCGAAGGGCGACGCCGCCGGCGACGGCGAAGACGGGATGGAGCCCGAGGAGCTCGAAGACGTCGAGGTCGAGGTCGAGGTGGAGGCCGAAGCCGCGACCCCCGGCGAGACGCCCGAGGAGGGCGGCACCGACGCGGCATCCGACACCGATGACGACGAGGCGAAGCCGGTCGCGGTCGAACCGCACCCCACCGGTGCGCTCGTGCTGCGCGCGGTCGACGACGAAGACGAGGTGCCGGTCTACTCGAGCGCCATCACCGGGGCGACGGCCGACCCCGTCAAGGACTACCTGAAGCAGATCGGCAAGGTCGCCCTGCTGAATGCGGCCGAAGAGGTCGAGCTCGCGATGCGCATCGAGGCTGGACTCTTCGCCGAGGAGAAGCTCTCGCACTTGAGCGACGCCGAGAAGCGCTCGCATCTCGGTCGTGAGCTGCAGTGGGTCGCGAAAGACGGTCAGCGTGCGAAGAGCCACCTGCTCGGCGCGAACCTCCGTCTGGTCGTGAGCCTTGCCAAGCGGTACACGGGTCGCGGTATGCAGTTCCTCGACCTGATCCAGGAGGGCAACCTGGGCCTCATCCGTGCGGTCGAGAAGTTCGACTACACGAAGGGCTTCAAGTTCTCGACGTACGCGACGTGGTGGATCCGCCAGGCGATCACCCGCGCCATGGCCGACCAGGCCCGCACCATCCGCATTCCCGTGCACATGGTCGAGGTCATCAACAAACTCGCACGCGTGCAGCGCCAGATGCTGCAAGACCTGGGGCGCGAGCCCACGCCCGAGGAGCTGAGCCGCGAGCTCGACATGACCCCCGAGAAGGTCATCGAGGTGCAGAAGTACGGTCGCGAGCCGATCTCGCTGCACACGCCGCTCGGCGAAGACGGCGACAGCGAGTTCGGCGACCTCATCGAGGACACCGAGGCGGTCGTCCCGGCCGACGCGGTCGGCTTCACGATGCTGCAGAAGCAGCTCGAGTCGCTGCTCGACTCGCTGTCCGAGCGCGAGGCGGGCGTCATCCGCATGCGTTTCGGCCTCGGTGACGGCATGCCGAAGACCCTCGACCAGATCGGCGACACGTTCGGCGTCACCCGCGAGCGGATCCGCCAGATCGAGTCGAAGACGATGGCGAAGCTGCGCCACCCGTCACGCTCGCAGTCGCTGCGCGACTACCTCGAGTAGGCCGACGGTGCGCGCTGGTTTCATGCGTTATGGGCCGGCGATCCTCGTCGGCAGGCTCACCCGATTCGCCGCCCGGCTGCGCAAGCCCGGCGGCGGATCGGCCGTCCCGGGTCTCATCGTCAACAAGATCGCACCCGGGTACCTGAAGCGCACCCTGTCGGGGTTTCCGCAGGGGCTCGTGGTCGTGTCGGGCTCGAGTGGCAAGTCGACGACGACGAAGATGCTCGTCGCGATCCTCCGCGCGCACGGGGTCGAGGTGTTCACGAACCCGTCGACCGCGAACATCAGCCAGGGTCTCACCTCCGCCCTCCTCGAGCGGGCCGACTGGCGCGGACATGTGCCCGGCGACATGGCCGTGCTCGAGATGGACGAGGGTCACGGCGCGCGTGTCATGGAGGGGGTCGACGCTCGCGTCGTCACGCTCATGAACGTCATGGTCGATCAGATCGACCGCTTCCATGATTCCGAGATGGTCGCGGGAATGCTGGCCCGCATCGCGGGGCGCGCCCACGAGGCCGTGGTCGTCAACGCCGACGACGCCCACCTCGTGCGCCTCGCCGCCGATGTGCGGTCGGATGTCGCGGTGCGACGTTTCGGTGTCTCGCAGGCAGTGCTCGATTCCTCGCCGCGCGGACTGGGCTACACCGAGACCGCCGCTGATCGATTGCAACCGGGGGAGGGCGTCCTCGTGGAGGGCGTCGACGGCCGGACGGCCTTGATCAACGACGGCCGATCGTTCATCACGACATCGCTGCCAGCCCGCGGCGCGCACTACGCCGTCGACGCGGCCGCCGCCTACGCCACGGCGAAGACGGTACTCGGTGAACGGTTCTCCGTGCAGACCGCGAACCAGGCGCTCGGCGCGATTCCCGCCGTCTTCGGCCGCGGCGAGCGCACCACGGTGCGCGGCCAGCAGGTGGAGTTCGTGCTCATCCAGAATCCGGCGAGCTACCAGCTCAACGTCGACAGCATCGAGCCCGGCACATCCGACATCCTCTTCGCGATCGGATCCGACGTGCGCGACCCGTCGTACTTCTGGCCGACGGATGCCTCGTCGCTCGGGCATGTGGCGATCGTCACCGGATCGAAGGCCCACGAGGCCGCACTCATGCTCGCCTACGACGGCGTCGAGATCGACCGCGTCGAGCCCGACCTCGGGCGCGCCCTCGACGACTTCCTCGCGGCGCCCGCACCTGCGAACGGAGTGAAGACGATCGTCTTCTCGGCCGACGCGATGCGGCGCACGCGTGCGCACCTCGGACTCACGGGAGCGGAATGACCCTCACCATCGTGGCGCTGCTGCCGGCGCTCCAGAACACGAACGGCGACGCCGAGAATGCCTCCGTGCTCGCGGCACGTGCCTCGTGGGCCGGGCTCGCCGCCCGCGTCGTCGGCGTCGACGCCCGGCCCGACCTGCCCGAACGGGTCGACGCGATCGTGCTCGGCTCGGGCAGCGACTCCTCGCTCGACGCGAGTAGAGATGTGCTGCTCACGATGCACGACGAGTTGCGCACATGGGGCACCGACGGTGTGCCGATCCTCGCGGTCGGCACGGGCTGGGAGCTCCTCAGCTGGGGCATCGAGCTGGCCGACGGCTCGGCCGTCGAGGGACTCGGGATCCTCCCCGGCCGCGCCGTGCCGCGCATCTCCCGGGTCACCGGCGACCTCGCGGTCGCGTCCCCGCGGTTCGGCACCTTGGTCGGCTTCGAGAACCACGCGCGGGATTACGTGGGCGCCGAAGGCTCCCCGCTCGGTCGAGTACGCGCCGGCAGCGGCAACGGCCGCGACTCCGCCCAGGAGGGCGTCGTCATGGGATCGGTCATCGGCACTCACCTGCACGGGCCGGTCCTTGCGAAGAACCCGGCATTCGCCGACGCGCTGCTCGCGACTGCGGCGGAGCGGGCCGGCCTCGAGTACCGGCCGGGGGAGCGCGCCGCGATCGTCGACGGGTATGCCGTCGCCGCCCGCGAGGCGCAGCTCGCCGCGGCGCGCGTCGCGGCATCCGCGCCCGATTCGATCAGCTGATCGCGGTAGCGCCCTCGTCAGGTCGACGCCGGCTCGCGCAGAACCTCGAGCAGCAACGGACTCAGCCGTGCAGGGTCCTCGACGCTCGGCAGGTGGCCGGCCCAGTCGAGTCGCCGGTGCACGGCGCCCGGGATGCGCTCGGTGAGGAACTCGGCGACCCTCTGCATGCCGTCGAGGTCGTGCGCACCCGAGATGATCAGGGTCGGTGCGCTCACCTGCCGCAGGTCGAAGTCGCCGCGGTCGGCGGCGACGTCGGGTGCGGCCAGCTGCACCTCGAACGCGCGCCGCTGCATCCGCGTCACGGAATCCCGTGTGGAATCGTCTGCCGCGGGTCCGACCCAGGTGCGAACGTTCAGGTCGACTGCGCCGTCGATGTCGCCGGCCTCCAGCAGCGCGTCTTCCGCAGCATCGAACGCTCGCAGGTCGTCGGTGGGCTCGAGCAGCCGGGTCGCCGGGCACAGCAGGACGAGACGGGTCGCCCGCGACGGCCAGCGCGCCGCGAACTCCTGCGCGGCGCGCCCGCCGAACGACGATCCGACGAGCGCGGCGCGCTCGATTCCGTGAACGTCGAGGAGGTCCCGGATGTCGCGGGCCTCGTCGTACCCCGCCGTGGGCGCCGGTGTTTCGCCGAACCCGCGGAAGTCGGGCCGGATGACCCGGAACCCCGCGTCGACGAGGAGCTCCCATTGCGGGTTCCACATCCGGCGGTCGCAGACGGAGGAGTGGAGCAGTATCACGCACGGCCCGTCGCCGGCGATGTCATGTGCGAGCGTCATCGCCGGAAGGGTAGACGGGATGGCCGGCAACCGGCAAGACGAACGCCCCGACCGGAGCCGGAGCGTTCGGGAGACCTATCGGGTCAGTCGCGACCTTCGGAGAGCAGCCGGCTCGACTCGTCGTGCCAGCTGTGCGCGATCTGGGAGAGCTTCTCCTGGTGCTTGCGACCGTGGTGGGCGCAGAACAGGAGTTCGCCGTTGGCGACCACGACACGGATGTACGCCTGCGCGCCGCATGCGTCGCAGCGATCGAGGGCGGTCAGCTCGAACGGGGTGTCGAGTTCATCGACCGCACCGGTGGTATCGGTGTACTGGGCCATGGCTCCTCCTCCTGGTTCGAGCATCGAAGATCCGTTCATCTATGAAAACACGGCCCGAGGTGGGAACCTTCCGTCTGGCGTGGCATTTCGCTCTGCGCGTAGTGCCTGCGGCGACGTGTCGGATCTGCTCAGTAGGCTTGACCGACGTGAGCTCCGACTATTCCGCCCGCCATCTCTCCGTGCTCGAGGGTCTCGAGGCCGTGCGCAAGCGCCCCGGCATGTACATCGGCTCGACCGACTCGCGGGGACTCATGCACTGTCTGTGGGAGATCATCGACAACTCCGTCGACGAGGCGCTCGGCGGCCACGGGAGTGAGATCGCGGTGCAGCTGCACCCCGACGGCAGCGTCGAGGTGCGCGACCGGGCGCGCGGCATCCCCGTCGACGTCGAGCCCAAGACGGGTCTCTCCGGTGTCGAGGTGGTATTCACGAAGCTTCACGCCGGCGGCAAGTTCGGTTCTGGTTCGTATTCGGCGTCCGGCGGGCTGCACGGCGTCGGGGCATCCGTCGTCAACGCCCTGTCGGAGCGGCTCGACGTCGAGGTCGACCGCGACGGCAAGACCTGGGCGATGTCGTTCCACCGGGGCGAGCCCGGTGTCTTCGCCGATGCCGGCGAGCCCACCCCCGACGCGCCGTTCACACCGTTCGAGGAGCGCAGCGAGCTGCGCATCGTCGGCAAGGTCGCCAAGGGCCTCACGGGCACGCGCATCCGGTACTGGGCAGACCGGCAGATCTTCACGAAGGGCGCGGAGTTCCAGACCGACGAGCTCCTCGGCAGGGCCCGGCAAACGGCCTTCCTCGTGCCCGGACTCGCCATCGACGTCACCGACGAGCGCGGGGACGTGCCGCACACGACGTCGTTCCAGTTCGACGGCGGCATCTCCGAGTTCGCCGAGCACCTTGCGACGGATGCCGCGCTGACCGACGTGTGGCGCATCACCGGCACGGGCGGCTTCACCGAGACCGTCCCCGTCCTGAACGACGGTGGAGCGATGGTGCCCACCGAATTGCACCGCGAGTGTCACGTCGACATCGCCCTGCGCTGGGGCACCGGCTACGACACCGTCGTGAAGTCGTTCGTGAACATCATCGCGACCCCGAAGGGCGGCACCCACCAGGCCGGCTTCGAGCAGGGGATGCTCAAGTTCCTCCGCCGGCAGGTCGAGCAGAATGCGCGCAGGCTGAAAGCCGGCGCTGCGTTCAATGGAGGTGGCAAGCTCGAGAAAGACGACGTGCTCGCGGGCCTGACGGCGGTGATCACCGTGCGGCTGCCCGAACCGCAGTTCGAGGGTCAGACGAAGGAGGTGCTCGGCACCCCCGCCGCCCGAGCCATCGTGTCGAACGTCCTCACCAAGGAGCTGGGTGCGCGCTTCGCGTCCTCGAAGCGCGACGACAAGACGCAGGCGTCGCTTCTCCTCGACAAGGTCGTGGCCGAGATGAAGGCCCGCATCTCCGCGCGTGC
The DNA here is from genome assembly GCF_042720415.1 of Agromyces sp. NPDC058484. Classification (NCBI taxonomy): domain Bacteria; kingdom Bacillati; phylum Actinomycetota; class Actinomycetes; order Micrococcales; family Microbacteriaceae; genus Agromyces; species Agromyces sp. NPDC058484. The sequence continues at coordinate 50,034 of NZ_JBHXMP010000001.1, forward strand.
CCACAAAGAGACGCAGCGCCGCAAGAACGCGCTCGAGAGCTCGTCCCTTCCCGCGAAGCTCGTCGACTGCCGTTCGAGCGATGTCGCGCACAGCGAGCTCTTCATCGTCGAGGGTGATTCCGCCCTGGGCACGGCGAAGCTCGCGCGAGACAGTGAGCATCAGGCCCTGTTGCCGATCCGCGGCAAGATCCTGAACGTGCAGAAGGCGAGCGTGGCCGACATGCTCGGCAATGCCGAGTGCGCCTCGATCATCCAGGTGATCGGAGCGGGCTCCGGCCGGAGCTTCGACCTCACGGCAGCCCGGTACGGCAAGGTCATCATCATGAGCGACGCCGACGTCGACGGGGCGCACATCCGCACGCTGCTGCTCACCCTGTTCTTCCGCTACATGCGGCCGATGATCGAAGAGGGTCGGGTCTTCGCCGCGGTTCCGCCATTGCATCGCGTCGTCGCGATGAATCCCGGATCCAAGCCGAATGACACGATCTACACGTACTCCGAGACGGAGCTCCTGAACGTGCTCGCAGCATTGCAGAAGCAGGGCAGGCGGTACCAGGATCCCATCCAGCGGTACAAGGGTCTCGGTGAGATGGATGCCGACCAGCTCGCCACCACGACGATGGATCGCCGTCATCGTACGCTCCGCCGGGTCGGCGTTAGCGATGCGGAGAACGCCGCGCGGGTGTTCGAACTGCTCATGGGCAACGAAGTCGCCCCGCGCAAGGAGTTCATCATCGAAAGTGCGGACGCACTCGAACGCGACCGCATCGACGCGTGACATCACCGACCCGAGGGTCGGATGTTCTGATTCAGGTGGAAGACGTTCTCGGGATCGTACTCATCCTTGACCGCCGTCAGCCGTGCGAGCTTCTCCTCGGAGTACGCGCGCCGGATTCCGGCGTCGCCGTCGTCGCCGAGCACGTTGACGTAGGCTCCGCTCGCGAACCGGTCCATCGTCGCCGCATACCGACGCGCCGCCGACATGCGGTGCTCGTCGTCGCCGGGATCCTGCCAGCGCGAGGCCGCGACGAACTCGAACGCCGTGTCGCGCCGCGAGAACGCCGTCTCGCCGTCGGCGACGTCGGCGATCGCGCCGCCGTAGGCCTGCAGGCTCACGTTCGGCAGGTCGGTTCCGTCGCGGGCGAGCAACGAGTCGATGAGCTCGTCGTCGAGCGCGTTGAAGTAGTGACCCTTCCAGTACCGCCGCCAGGCGTGACCTTCGACGTCGTCCTCGCGGGTCTGGAGCTGCAGGTACGTCATCGGCTCGACCACACGCGCGGCGGGTTCGGCCACGCTCGCGAGCTCGTCGGCGAGGTCTGAGATCACGGCCGTCCCCTCTTCGGGGTCGCCGACCCAGACGAGGCCGAGGGCGACCTCCAGCCCGGCGATGGTGGCGGTGTACGTCGCCTGCCGGGGTGCGGCGCCGCTCAGGTCTCGCCACCGCCGCATCGGGAGCCGAGCGTCGGCGACGGTGTAGCGGAACTCCGCCGAGACGACCCTGCCCGGCTCCGGATGCAGCGCGAACTCGAACTCGGTCACCACGCCGAAGTTGCCGCCGCCTCCGCGCAGCGCCCAGTACAGGTCGGCGTGCTCGCCGGCGCTCGCACGGACGGTGTCGCCGACCGCGGTGACCACCTCGAACGAGGTCACGTTGTCGCATGACAGCCCGTGCTGCCGGGCCAGCCACCCCATCCCGCCTCCGAGGGTGAGGCCACCCACGCCGGTGTGCGAGACGTTGCCCGCTGTCGTCGCGAGGCCGTGCTGCTGCGCCGCCCGGTCGAGCGCACCGAGCATCGCTCCACCCTGCACCCGGGCGCGCCGGGCCGCCGGGTCGACGGTCACCTCACCCATCGGACGGAGGTCGAGCATCAGGCCGTCGTCGGGGACGGCATGGCCGACGATGCCGTGGCCGCCGCAGCGGATGCCGAGTTCGAGGTCGTACTCCCGGGCGAAGCGCGCCGCGGCGACGACGTCGCCGGCCTCGGCGCATTGCACGATGAAGCGGGGCCGCCGATCGATCATCGCGTTCCACACCGTGCGCGCCGCATCGTAGCCGTCTTCGCCCGGTGTCAGCACCCGCCCGCTGATGGCCGCCTGCAACGCTGCTCGTGTCATGGCCACCCCTCGTCGTCCGGACGGACGTCGCGTTCGAGTGCCGCAACGCGTCGACCACGCCCGAATATGCCCGCTGGTCGCGTCGGCGTCAAGGCGTGGAACGTCGTCGGCCCCCGGGTCAGCCGATCTGCCGGCCGACCGCTCCGACGACCGCATCGAGCGGCTGGCCTGATCCGTCGCGCTTGGCGCCGCCGTCGGGCAGCTGGCGCGCCGACCCGTCGGTGCCGACTGCGAGGGCGGGGGAGGGTCCCACCCAGGCGAGGTGCAGCGCGTCCTCGCCCTTGAGGAACCGCTGGGCGCGAACTCCGCCGGTGGCGCGGCCCTTGGCCGGGAACTCCGCGAACGAGCTCACCTTCGCACCGCCCGGGTCGGTGCCGAGCAGCGTCTCGCCGCTCGCGGCGATCGTGACGACGATCGTCTCGTCTGCGGCATCCGCCGGCACGCTCGTGAAGTGGATGACCTGCGTGCCTGAAGCGAGATTGATGCCGGCCATGCCACCCGCCGGGCAGCCCTGCGGTCGCACCGATGACGCGGCGAACCGAAGCAGTCGGGCGTCGGATGCCACGAACACGAGTTCGTCGCTCTCGTCGCCCTGCACGGCGCCGACGACCTCGTCGCCGGCCTTGAGCCCGATCACCTCGAACTCGGGCTTGTTCGGGTAGGCGCCGGCGGCCACGCGCTTCACGATGCCCTGCTTGGTGCCGAGCGCGATGGAACGATCTGCGTCGAGCGAGACGAGGGCGAGCACCTTCTCGTCGCGGTTCGGGAGGGCGAGGTAGTCGCCGATCCGCACACCGGCACCGAGCTGCACCGAGGTCGGCGGCAGCATCGGGAGGTCGACGGGAGCGAACCGGATGAGCCGCCCGAGGCTCGTGACCGCGCCGATCTCCGCCCGGCTGGTCGTGTCGAGCGTCGAGAGGATCGCGTCGTGCTTGCTCCGGCGGGCCGGCGGAGCGATGGTCGGGGGTCCGCCCTCGCCATCGGGAAGGTCGACACGGGCGATGCGGCCGGTGGAGCTGAGGAACACGCGGCACGGGACATCCGCCACCTCCAGCGCTGCGGCCGAGGCACGCTTGGCCGCCGCGCCCGCGATGCTCGGCCTCGCGTCGGTGAGGAGGGTGCGACGCGGCGTGCCGAAGCGTTCGGCGACGTCTGCCAGCTCGTCTGAGACGAGCGCCTCGATCCGGTGGCGGCTCGCGAGCAAGGCCTCGAGCTCCTCGATCTCGGCTCGGAGCCGGTCGCGTTCGGCCTCGAGCTCGATGCGCGAGAACTTGGTGAGGCGACGAAGCTGCAGCTCGAGGATGTACTCGGCCTGCACCTGGCTGAGGTCGAAGACCTCCATGAGGCGGGTTCGCGCGGCTGCTGTGTCGTCGCTGGAGCGAATGACCTGGATGACCTCGTCGATGTCGAGGATCGCGATGAGCAGTCCGTCGACGAGGTGCAGGCGCTCCCTGCGCCGCGCGAGACGATACTGCGACCTGCGGGTCACCACCGCGATCCGATGCGCGACGTACACCTGGAGCAGCTCCCGGAGCCCCAGCGTCTGCGGGCCGCCGTCCACGAGGGCGACGTTGTTGATGTTGAAGGAGTCCTCGAGCGGGGTCAGCCGATAGAGCTGTTCGAGCACCGCGTCGGGGGAGAAACCCGTCTTGATGCCGATGACGAGACGGAGACCGTTGGTGCGGTCGGTGAGGTCGGTGACATCCGAGATGCCGTTGATCTTCTTGGCGTTCACGCCGTCTTTGATCTTCTCGATGACCTTCTCGGGGCCGACGAGGTATGGGAGCTCGGTGACGACCAGCCCCGTCTTGCGTGCCGTGATCGACTCGACGCTCACCTTCGCGCGGGTCTTGAAGCTGCCGCGGCCGGTGGCGTAGGCGTCTTTGATTCCGGCGAGGCCGACGATGGTGCCCCCGGTCGGCAGGTCGGGGCCGGGCACGAACTCCATCAGCTCGTCGAGCGTCGCGTTCGGGTGGGAGATGAGGTGCCGCGCCGCGCCCGCGACCTCGATGAGGTTGTGCGGCGCCATGTTCGTGGCCATGCCGACCGCGATGCCGCTCGCGCCGTTGACGAGGAGGTTCGGGTACGCCGCCGGGAGCACATCGGGCTGGGTCAGCTGGTTGTCGTAGTTCGGCACGAAGTCGACGACGTCCTCGTCGAGGCCTTCGGTCATCGCCAGCGCCGGGGAGGCGAGGCGCGCCTCGGTGTAGCGTGGCGCGGCCGGCCCGTCGTCGAGCGAACCGAAGTTGCCGTGCCCGTCGACGAGCGGCACGCGCAGGGTGAACGCCTGCGCCATGCGCACGAGTGCGTCGTAGATGGCGGTGTCGCCGTGCGGATGGAGCTTTCCCATCACCTCGCCGACGACGCGAGCCGACTTCACGTGGCCTCGATCGGGGCGAAGGCCCATCTCGGTCATCTGGTAGAGGATGCGCCGTTGTACGGGCTTCAACCCGTCGCGGGCATCGGGCAGCGCCCGGGAGTAGATGACGGAGTAGGCGTACTCGAGGAACGAGCCCTGCATCTCGGCGGCGACGTCGACGTCTTCGATGCGTTCGTCGATCGGGTCGTCTGCGGGCGGGTTCTTGGCTCGGGTCATTCGTGGTCCTGTGGCGGGCGTGCGGCGCACGCGGGTGGAACGGTGGCGCGCCCGGCCTGTGCCAGACTGGGCGCGATGCCAGCAATGCTACCGGTGCCCGCCGTCAGTGCTCCGCGGCTTGCCGGGGTGCTCGGCAGTTCGATCGCGAGTCTGCGGCGCGAGCCCAACCCGTTCGAGTTGCCTGCGGCATCCGGTGCGGTGATCGTGATGGTCGACGGCCTCGGCGCGTCGAACATCCAGGCACGCGCCGGCCACGCGCGGTTCCTCGCGGCACGGATGTCGCGGCGCGATGTCATCCGCACGGTGCTGCCGTCGACGACGGCCGCTGCGCTCGCGAGCTTCACGACGGGGAGGATGCCGGGCGAGCACGGCCTCGTCGGCTACCGCGTGCTCGACGCGGCGAACGACCGGCTCGTCAACCAGCTGAACGGCTGGGACGACGGCATGGTGCCCGAGACCTGGCAGCGCGTGCCGACCCTCTTCGAGACGGCGAGGGTGCACGGCACGCCGAGTTTCGCGGTCGGTGCACCGAGGTATGCTGACTCGGGCTTCACGCGCGCGGTGCTCCGCGGTGCGGAGTACCGACCGGCCGCGGCGATCGCCGACCGATTCGACGAGGCCGGACGGCTGCTCGACGAGCATGCCGGTGCGCTCGTCTACCTCTACGTGCCAGAGCTCGACCAGGCCGCGCACGCGCACGGCTGGGAATCCGACCGCTGGCTCGCGATCCTCGAGGCGCTCGATGCGGAGCTCGCCGCATTCGAACGCCGGATGCCGCGTGGCGCGGGCCTCCTCGTGACCGCCGACCACGGCGTGATCGACGTTCCCGCCCACCGGCACGTGTTCGTCGACGACCGCCCCGAACTGCTCGACGGCGTCCGGCATGTCGGCGGCGAGCCGCGACTGCTCTCCTTGTACTTCGAACCCGGGCTGGACGACCTGGCAGCCAAGGCGCTCATCGAGGGATGGCACGCGGCCGAGGGTCATCGCGCGTGGGTGCTCGGCCGCGTCGAGGCCATCGAGGCGGGTGTGTACGGGCCGATTGCCGACGAGGTGCGCGAACGCGTCGGCGATGTGCTCATCGCGGCGCGCTCGGGCGTCGCCTACTACGACCGTCGGGAGGCGAACCGGCAGGCGGAGGCGATGATCGGCCAGCACGGCTCATTGAGTGACGAGGAGACCCGGGTGCCGCTCATCCGCGCCGGCGCGTACGCCCGTGTCTGAGTCCGTTCAGGACGCGTACTGCCGAGCTCGGCTCAGGACGGGTACCGGCCGCGTTTGACCTGGGGCTTCGGCAGGCGCAGCGGGCGGAGCTGTAGCGCTCGCATCGCCGCGTACCACCGCACGCGTTCTGCCTTGTCGGCACCGAACTTCTCCCTGATCTTGCGGGTGAGGATGATGCCGAGGATGACGACGTCGAGCACGGCGACGAGGAAGAACGCCCATAGGGCCAGGATGCCGATGGTCTGCACCTCGGGACTCGGCACGAGCGTCAGGAGGATGACCGCGAACATCACCGGGATGAGCACCTCGCCGATGCTGAACCGGGCGTCGACGTAGTCGCGCACGAACTTCTTCTGGGGTCCGCGGTCGCGAGCGGGCAGGTATCGCTCGTCTCCGACGGCCATGCCGACGCGCGCGCGCTCGCGGGCCTCGGCCTGCTTCGCGCGAGCCTGCTTCGCCGCCAGCTTGCGGTCGTCGGGAACGAGCGGCCGCTTCCGCGCGGCCTCCTGCTGTGCACGGCTCGGCGTCGGGGCGCCCTTGCCGGCCTTGGGAGTCGCGTCGGACGCCTCGTCGTCGGCGCCCGTCTCGGGCGCAGGGGTGTTGGTGGGATGCTTTGCCACGGGAGTCCTCGAATCGGTTCCCCTTAAGATTACCGGCATGACCCAGCCCCATCCCACCGAATCCGGAGCAGGAGCCGTCGGCGAGTCCGTCGAGACCGGCGATGCGGTCCGCGCCGCCGTCGATGCCGGCTTCCCCGCGACCATCGCCGACCTCGCGCGGCTCGTGCGCATCCCGTCGGTCTCCTGGCCGGCCTTCGACGAGGCGCACGTCGCCGAGAGCGCCGACGCGGTCGCGGAGCTGCTCCGCGGCACCGACGTGTTCGACCTCGTCGAGGTGCGTCGCGCACTCGTGGAGGACGGATCCGAGCTCGGGCAGCCGGCCGTCGTGGCACACCGCCCCGCTCGCAATGATCGCCCCACGGTGCTGCTGTACGCGCACCACGACGTCCAGCCGCCCGGCAAGGATGAAGACTGGGAGACTCCGCCGTTCGAGCCGACCCAGCGCGGCGACCGCCTGCACGGCCGTGGCGCCGCGGACGACAAGGCGGGCGTCATGGCGCACGTCGGTGCCATCCGTGCGTTCGCCGAGGCCGTGGGCGACTTCGACCTCGGCATCGCCGTCTTCATCGAGGGTGAGGAGGAGTGGGCTTCGCGCTCCTTCGCGAACTTCCTGCGCGAGAATCGCGAGCTGCTCTCGGCCGACGCGATCATCGTCGCCGATTCGGGCAACTGGGATGTCGAGACGCCCGCGATCACCGTCGCGCTGCGCGGCGCGGTGGCATTCAACCTGCGAGTCGACACGCTCGCGCATGCCTCGCACTCGGGCATGTACGGCGGTGCGGTGCCCGACGCGATGCTGGCCGCGATCCGCCTGCTCGACTCGATGTGGGCTGAGGACGGCTCGGTCGCCATCGATGGCCTCACGACCGCCGACCTCGAGACCCCCGATTACGACGAGGCGAGGCTGCGCGCGGAGTCCGGTCTCCTCGACGGCGTCACGCCCATCGGCAACGGCACGATCCTGTCGCGGATCTGGGCGCAGCCCGCGATCACGGTCACGGGCATCGACGCACCGGATGTCGCGAACGCCTCGAACACGCTCATTCCAGGTGTGCGCGTCCGAGTGAGCGCCCGCGTCGCCCCCGGACAGGACGCGGACGAGGCGTTCGCCGCGATCAGGCGTCACCTCGAGGGGCACGCGCCGTTCGGGGCCCGCCTCTCGTTCGACGATGTCGACACCGGCCAGGCGTTCCTCGTCGACACCGGCGGCTGGGCCGTCGCCGAGACCCGTGCGGCCATGGCGGAGGGGTGGGGCAGGGAGCCCGTGGAGATCGGCGTCGGCGGCTCGATCCCGTTCATCGCGGAGCTCTCCCTGGAGTTCCCCGAAGCCCAGATCCTCGTGACGGGCGTGGAAGACCCCGACTCTCGCGCGCACAGCCCGAACGAGTCGCTGCACCTCGGCGTGTTCAAGCGCGCGTTGCTGAGCGAGGCGCTGTTCCTCGCCCGGCTCGAGGAGCGCACATCCGCTTCCTGACCCGTTCGGGGCGTCCTCGCAGCCGCGGCGGTTACCATGGACGGAGAGTCCCGCGTTCCTACGCATCGAGGAGAGACATGAGCGACACGATCACCGAGACCGCCCACGGCGTGAAGCTGAGCGAGCCGGCCGCCGACAAGGTGCGCAGCCTCCTCGAGCAGGAGGGTCGCGACGATCTGCGTCTGCGTGTCGCGGTGCAGCCGGGCGGATGCTCCGGGCTGATCTACCAGCTCTACTTCGACGAGCGGCTCCTCGACGGCGACGCCGTCGTCGACTTCTCGGGCGTCGAGGTCGTCGTCGACAAGATGAGCGTCCCGTACCTCGACGGCGCGTCCATCGATTTCGAGGACACCATCCAGAAGCAGGGTTTCACGATCGACAACCCGAACGCGGAGGGCAGCTGCGCGTGCGGTGACTCGTTCCACTGACGCATTGACGTGGCTGGATCGAAGGGAGGCCGCGTGGGCGGCCTCCCTTCGGCGTTTCCGCCGATCGAGTCTGGACTCCGTGGAGCGGGGCTCTCGACACCGCCTCCTGGTGCACACCCCCCGGTTCGACTCGGAGTAGGCTAGGCATCGATCACGCGCTTCCGCTGTGAAGCGCCTTCGAGTCTCCCGAAAGGTCACCGGTGCGCCACAACCGCCGTCTCCGATTGGCTGCAATCCCGCTCGCAGCGATGCTCAGCCTCGTGCTCGCAGGATGCACCCAGGCCCAGCTGAACGGGTTCCTCCCCGGGTTCGTCGAGGGCGAGTCGCCCGTGACCAACCACACCGAGCGCGTCTCGGGTCTGTGGGTGACGTCGTGGCTCGTCCTCCTCGTGGTCGGCATCGTGACGTGGGGGCTCGCCATCTGGGCGGTCATCGCGTATCGTCGGCGCAAGGGCCAGACCGGCCTGCCGGTCCAGTTGCGGTACAACATGCCGATCGAGGTCTTCTACACGATCGTTCCGCTCATCCTGGTGCTGGGCTTCTTCGCCTTCACGGCGCGCGACCAGGCCGCGATCGAACAGCGGTTCGCCGAAGACGAGATCGACGTGCAGATCGAGGCCATCGGCAAGCAGTGGGCCTGGGACTTCAACTACGTCAAGGAAGACGTGTACTCGCCCGGCATCCAGGGCCAGCTGTCCGATGAGGGGACCGAGGGCTCGCTCGTGCAGTCGGAGCTGCCCACGCTCTACCTCCCGGTCGGGGCGAACGTCGAGATCAAGCTCGAGGCGCGTGACGTCATCCACTCCTTCTGGGTCGTGGACTTCCTCTACAAGAAGGACATGATCCCGGGCAAGACGAACTACATGTCGTTCATCCCCGAGCGTGAGGGAACCTACGCCGGCAAGTGCGCCGAGCTCTGCGGCGAGTACCACTCGCTCATGCTCTTCAACGTCGAGGTCGTCTCGGAGGCCGAGTACGAGGAGTACATCGAGTCGCTGCGCGATCTCGGCCAAGAGGGCCAGTTGTCGACCGACTACGACCGCAACCAGAACCAGCCCGGCGCTGGGGTTCCCGAACTGAAAGAGGAGCACGAAGCCGAATGAGCACCACGACCGCACCGGCTCGTCCGCAGTCGAGCAGCTTGCCGTTCGGCGCCTCCAAGGTCGAGCGCAAGGGAAACATCCTCGTCAGGTGGATCACCTCGACCGACCACAAGGTCATCGGGTACCTCTACCTGATCACGTCGTTCATCTACTTCTGCATCGGCGGCGTGATGGCCCTCATCATCCGCGCCCAGCTGTTCGAGCCCGGCCTGGAGATCATCCAGACCCGCGAGCAGTACAACCAGCTGTTCACGATGCACGGCACGATCATGCTGCTGATGTTCGCGACGCCGCTGTTCGCCGGGTTCGCGAACGTCCTCATGCCGCTGCAGATCGGTGCACCCGACGTCGCGTTCCCGCGCCTCAACGCGTTCGCGTACTGGCTCTTCAACTTCGGGTCGTTCATCGCCGTGGCCGGCTTCTTCACCCCGCAGGGTGCGGCCTCGTTCGGATGGTTCGCCTATCAGCCGCTGGCCTCCACCACGTTCTCGCCGGGAGTCGGCGGCAACCTCTGGATGCTCGGCCTCGGCCTCTCGGGCTTCGGCACGATCCTCGGTGCGGTGAACTTCATCACGACGATCATCACGATGCGCGCCCCCGGCATGACCATGTTCCGCATGCCCATCTTCACGTGGAACACGCTCGTCACGTCGATCCTCATCCTGATGGCGTTCCCCGTGCTCGCGGCGGCGATCCTCGCCGCCGGCGCCGACCGCATCTTCGGGGCGCACATCTACGACCCGGCCAACGGCGGTGTCATCCTCTGGCAGCACCTGTTCTGGTTCTTCGGACACCCCGAGGTGTACATCATCGCGCTGCCGTTCTTCGGCATCGTGTCGGAGGTCTTCCCCGTATTCAGCCGCAAGCCGATCTTCGGGTACAAGACGCTGATCTACGCGACGATCGCGATCGCGGCCCTCTCGGTCACCGTCTGGGCGCATCACATGTACGTGACCGGATCAGTGCTCCTGCCGTTCTTCGCGCTCATGACGATGCTCATCGCGGTGCCGACCGGCGTGAAGATCTTCAACTGGATCGGCACGATGTGGCGAGGGTCGATCACGTTCGAGACACCGCTCGTATGGTCGCTCGGCTTCCTCATCACGTTCGTGTTCGGTGGCCTGACCGGCGTCATCCTGGCGTCGCCACCGCTCGACTTCCACGTCTCCGACACGTACTTCGTCGTCGCGCACTTCCACTACGTCGTCTTCGGCACGGTCGTGTTCGCGATGTTCGCCGGCTTCTACTTCTGGTGGCCGAAGTGGACCGGCAAGATGCTCAACGAGACCCTCGGCAAGTGGCACTTCTGGCTGCTCTTCATCGGCTTCCACACGACGTTCCTCATCCAGCACTGGCTCGGAGTCGTCGCGATGCCCCGTCGGTACTACTCGTACCTGCCTGAAGACAACGTCACGTGGATGAACCAGCTGTCCACGGTCGGCGCGGGCATCCTCGCGGTCTCGCTCATCCCGTTCTTCCTGAACGTCTACATCACGGCTCGACGTGCACCCAGGGTGACCGTCAACGACCCGTGGGGCTACGGACGTTCGCTCGAGTGGGCAACCAGCTGCCCGCCGCCTCGACACAACTTCACGTCGATCCCGCGCATCCGTTCGGAGTCGCCCGCGTTCGACCTGAATCATCCCGAGGCGGGTATTCCAGTGGGGATCGGTCCGGCGAAGGACGCGCCCGAGTCCCCGGTGTACGACGCAGCGACGAAGGAAGTCAAGTAGATGCGCGCGAATGTCATCCTGTTCTGGATCCTGGCGGTATTCTTCGCCCTGTCCGCCGCAGTCTATGCATTCTGGAGCGCCATCGATGAGGTGGATCCAGGCATGGAATGGGCGGGCACCGTCGCGCTCTCGCTCACCGCGGTCCTCGCCGCATTCATCGCCTTCTACCTCGGTCGCGTGCACAGCGCGCAGGGTGCGGAGCTCCCTGAAGACCGCCTCGACGCGAACATCGACGACGGCGACCCCGAACTCGGGTTCTTCAGCCCGTGGAGCTGGTGGCCGATCGCGCTGGCCGCGTCCGCTGCGTTGGCGTTCCTCGGCCTCGCCATCGGCTTCTGGATCGCGTTCATCGCCGTTCCGCTGTTCGTCATCAGCATCGTGGGCTGGGTCTACGAGTACTACCGCGGCAACTTCGCACGCTGACCTCAGTCGTTCGAACGCCCGGCGCCTCGTCGCGCCGGGCGTTCCTCGTTTCCGCGAAGCGGCGTCAGGAGGAGTCGGGTTCGCGCAGGAACGCAAGCACGTCGACGGAGACGGTGACGCGCGACGGTTGCGACGGCTCGTCGGATGCGGAGTTCTCGGAGACTGCGAGGCCACCCGCGCGAGTGTGGTGGGCGGACGGCCCCATCCCCACGATCGCGGCGCGCTGCGCGGCGTCCACGGTGGCGCTGTACTCCAGTCTCACGGCGACCGAAGGCGAGAAGCCGGCTGAGACGAGCTGTGCGCTCACCCGGGCGTCCTTTCCGGCCGGAATGTCGAGCAGACCGCCGACACGCCGAAGCTCTCCCAGATGGCGGGCTGTCGGCACGACGAGGACGAGCACGCCGTCGCGGCGGAGGACCCGGGCGAACTCTCGAGGGTTCCGCGGTGCGAACACGTTGATGGCCAGGTCCGCGGCGGAATCACGGAGCGGCAGGGGGCGCCAGAGGTCGAGCACGACGCTGGTCGAGCGGGGGACGGCGCGTGCCGCCATTCGCACGGCGACGGGGGAGCGGTCCGCCGCAAGGAACTCGGCGGATGGGAGGGCTTCTGCGAGTCGGGAGGCATAGTACCCTGTGCCGCATCCAAGGTCGGCCACGCGGAGTGCTGCGTCGCCCGTGCGAGATGCGGCGTCGCCCGACGCGGTCACGATCGCATCGGCGATCGGATCGAACACACCAGAACCGAGGAGACGCGCTCGCGCCTCGAGCATCTCACGGCTATCGCCGATCGTGTGCGGAGCACGCGGCGGCAGCAGTGAGACCGTGCCGTGCCTCGAGAGGTCGTAGCGGTGTCCGCTCTCGCACCCGAGCGTGCGGTCGCCGGCAGGGGAGAGCGGGAGGAAGCAGTTCGGGCACCGGAGCCAGGTCGAATCGATCGACATGGGTCCGATGCCCGAATCCGTCAGCGCCGGATCAGTGATGGGTGGAGTGCGAGGCCTCGAGCTCACCCTTTGTGACCGGAGCGATTCGGTCCTCGAAGAACCACCGCGAGAACGACGCACGCACCTGCTGCCCGATCGTGATCTTTCCACGGGCATTCGGGCGGATCATGAGGGGCGCGTAGCTCTCGTAGCTCACGAGCCTCCAGCGTTCGTACTCGTCGAGGGGCTGGTGCACCTCGATGAACTCGCCGCCGGGCAGCTTCACGATGCGGCCCGACTCGTAGCCGTGCAGCACGATCTCGCGGTCCTTCTTCTGCAGCGCGAGGCACACGCGCTTGGTGATGAAGTAGGCGATGAACGGGCCGATGATCACCGTCGCCTGCAGGGCGTGGATGACGCCCTCCATCGTGAGCGAGAAGTGCGTCGCGAGGATGTCGGAGCTCGCCGCTGCCCAGAGGCCGGCGTAGAACGTCACCCCGGCCGCTCCGATCGCGGTGCGGGTCGGTGCGTTTCGCGGACGGTCGGCGATGTGGTGCTCCCGCTTGTCTCCCTTGATCCAGGCCTCGATGAACGGGTATGCGACCACGAGGAGGATGAAGACCCCGATCGCGATCAGGGGCACGAGGATGTTGAACGACCAGGTGCGGTCGAGCCACACGAACTCCCAGCCCGGCGGGATCAGACGCAGGGCGCCGTCGGCGAAGCCGATGTACCAGTCGGGTTGGGTACCGGCGGAGACGGGCGACGGGTCGTAGGGACCGTAGTTCCAGATCGGGTTGATCGTGAACAACGCCGCGATGAGGGAGATGACGCCCCAGATGATGAACACGAAGCCGCCGGCCTTCGCCGCATAGATGGGCAGGATGGGCGGGCCGACCGAGTTCGTCGGCTCGCGTCCGGGGCCGGCGAACTGGGTGTGCTTGTGGATGAACACGTAGCCCACGTGTACGGCGATGAGCGCGACGACGAGCGCCGGGAGAAGCAGGATGTGCAGCGTGTAGAGGCGCCCGACGATCGCCGTGCCGGGGAACTCGCCGCCGAAGAGGAGGAACGAGGTCCACGTCCCGATGAGCGGGATGCCCTTGATCATGCCGTCGATGATGCGGAGTCCGTTGCCCGACAGGAGGTCGTCAGGCAGCGAATAGCCCGTGAACCCCTCGGCCATGGCGAGGATGAAGAGGATGAAGCCGAACACCCAGTTGATCTCGCGCGGCTTGCGGAATGCACCGGTGAAGAACACGCGGAGCATGTGCAGGCCGATTGCGGCGACGAAGAGCAGCGCCGCCCAGTGGTGCATCTGCCGCACGAAGAGTCCGCCGCGGATGTCGAACGAGATGTCGAGCGTCGACGCCATCGCCACCGACATCTCGACGCCCTTGAGCGGCACATAGGAGCCGTCGTAGTGCACCTCGGCCATCGAGGCCTGGAAGAAGAAGGTCAGGAACGTGCCCGACACCAGGACCACGATGAAGCTGAAGAGCGCGACCTCGCCGAGCAGGAACGACCAGTGGTCGGGGAACGCCTTGCGTCCGAGCCCCTTGATCGCGACGGCGAGACCGGTGCGGTCATTGACGTAGTCGGATGCCGCCGCCGTGAACGAGCGCTTGACGGGCGCGGGTGATTGGGTCGATGCGGTGGTCAATGACGCTCCCAGAAGCTCGGGCCGACGGGTTCGGTGAAGTCGCTCTGCGCGATGAGGTACCCCTCGTCGTCTACCGCGATCGGCAACTGCGGCAGAGGGCGCTTCGCCGGGCCGAAGATGACCTCGCAGTGGTTCGTCACGTCGAACTGCGACTGGTGGCATGGGCAGAGCAGGTGGTGCGTGTGCTGCTCGTACAGCGCCACCGGGCATCCGACGTGCGTGCAGATCTTCGAGTAGGCGACGATGCCGTCGTACGACCACGACTCACGATCGGGCGTTTCGTTCAGCTCGCTCGGCTCGAGGCGCATGAGCAGGACGGCGGCCTTCGCCTTCTCTTCGAGCTTGCCGTGCTCGAGCTCGTTGAGGCCCTCGGGAATGACGTGGAAGGCGCTGCCGATCGTGACGTCGGACGCCTTGATCGGCACGCCCGAGGGGTCGAGCGCGAGGCGCGTGCCCTTCGCCCACATGGTGTGGCTGAGGAGTTCGACCGGGAGCTGGTCTTGGGGCGCGAGTCCCCGGAAGAGCACCACGGCAGGCAGCGGGAAGACGAGGAGTGCTCCGATGAGGCTGTTCCGGATGACCGAGCGGCGCGAGAAGCCCGACTCCTCGTCGGCCTCGCGGAACACCTCGACGGCGCCCTGCTTCGTGGCCTCGGTGCCGCCGATGGGGTGACGGATGTCGACCGACTCGGGCGAGGTCATGAGCGACTTGCCCCAGTGCACGGCGCCGAACCCGATGCCGAGCAACGCGAGCGTCACCCCGAGACCGATGAACATGTTGTTGTCGCGAACGGCGCCCACGTCGTTGGACTCGATCGGGAACAGCATGTATGCGGCGATCGCCCACACGCTGCCGAGGATCGAGAGGTAGAAGAGCGTGTAGACCGTGCGCTGCGCCCGGTTCTCGCGCTTCGGGTCTTCGTCGGTGACACGCGGACGGTGCGGCTCGAAGCCGGGGTTCTCGAACCCGTCGTGCGGGATGACGGCTGTGCCGGTCGAGCCGGCGAATTCCGGCGCGGCGTGCGACGAGTCTGCAGCGGCGAGCTCAGTGCCGCTGTGGTCGTCCTGTGCCATGGTTCTCCTTCTTCAGTACTTCGGTGCCGGGTGAGCGCTAGTTCGACTTCGCCGTGATCCACACGGTGATCGCGACGATCGCGCCGAGACCGAAGATCCAGATGAACAGGCCCTCTGCGACCGGTCCGAGCGAACCCAGTTCGAAACCGCCGGGCGAGCGATTGTCCTGCAGGTACTGGAGGTACGTGATGATGTCGCGCTTGTCTTCGGGCGAGATGTTCAGGTCGTTGAACACCGGCATGTTCTGCGGGCCGGTGACCATGGCCTCGTAGATGTGCACGCCCGAGACATCCGTCAGCGGGGGAGCGAACTTGCCCTCGGTGAGCGCGCCTCCCGCGCCGGCCACGTTGTGACACATCGCGCAGTTGATGCGGAAGAGCTCGGCACCGTTCGCGGCGTCGCCGCCGCCGTTCACCAGATGGTCGGCGGGGATCTCGGGGCCGGGGCCCAGCGAGGCGACGTAGTACGCGAGCTGCTTGACCTGTTCGTCGGTGAACTGCGGCGGCTTCTGCTGCGCCTGGGGGCCCTGCATCTGCATGGGCATGCGGCCGGTGCCGACCTGGAAGTCGACGGATGCCGCGCCGACCCCGATGAGGCTCGGACCGGTGCCGGTTCCCTGCGCCTCGAGCCCGTGGCAGGTGGCGCAGTTCGCCTGGAAGAGCTTCTTGCCCTGCTCGATCGTCTCCTGCGAGTTCGGGTCCACTTCGGCCTGGGCAGCGGTGCCCGTGCTGAGTGCCGCGTACGCACCGCCGGTGAAGACGAGTCCGAGTGCCAGCAGTGCGACGGTGGCGAGCGGGTGCCGGCGTCCGGTGCGTCGCTTCGAGCGGTTCATTGGGTTCTTCCTGTTCGCGGGCATGCTGTTCGTGGCGATCCTGCGGCTATTTGAGGACGTAGATGACGAGGAACAGGCCGATCCAGACGACGTCGACGAAGTGCCAGTAGTACGACACGACGATGGCGCTCGTGGCCTCGCGGTGGCCGAAGTTCTTGACGGAGAACACTCGGCCGATGACGAGGAGGAACGCGATCAGACCGCCGGTGACGTGCAGTCCGTGGAAGCCGGTGGTGAGGTAGAAGGCGGAGCCGTAGGAGTTCGAATCGATCGCGATGCCCTCGGAGACGAGCGTCGCATACTCCCAGACCTGGCCGGCGACGAAGATCGCGCCCATCGCATAGGTGAGGAAGAACCACTCGACCATGCCCCACTGGCTCGGCTTCCACCCGGTGGCATACGGCTGGAGTCGCTCGGCGGCGAACACGCCGAACTGGCACGTGAAGGACGACAGCACGAGGATGATGGTGTTCGTCAGCGAGAACGGGAAGTTCAGGCGATCGGCCTCGAACGCCCAGAGATCGGGCGACGTCGACCGCAGCGTGAAGTAGATCGCGAACAGGCCGGCGAAGAACATGACCTCGCTGCCGAGCCAGACGATCGTTCCCACCGCAACGGTATTCGGTCGCTTGATCACGGGCGCGCTCGCCTGATAAGTGATTGAGGTGCTCGTCACGCTCACCATTATGGCCGAAATCGCGGTTGAGTTTTCGTCAACTGGGGCGCCGTGTCAACGGGATGCGGTCGGGGAACCCTGAATTGCACCGTATGGCGCCCGGGAATCCGCCGTGAATCCGGTCGGTAGGATCTGCTCATGCCCACAGCACAGAACTGGCCGGCCATCATCAGCGCGCTCCTCGAGGGGGAGGACCTCAGCGTCTCGGACGCCGCATGGTGCATGGAACAGGTCATGACGGGCACGGCGACCCCGGCACAGCTCGCAGCGTTCCTCGTCACGCTTCACGTGAAGGGCGAGACCGTCGATGAGATCGTCGGCTTCCGCGACGCCGTGCTCGAGCACGCTGTTCCGCTGGCCGTCGACCCGATGGCGCTCGACATCGTGGGCACCGGGGGCGATCGATACGGCACGGTGAACGTGTCGACGATGGCCTCGGTCGTCGCCGCGGCATCCGGAGTCCCGGTGATCAAGCACGGCAATCGCGCGGCGAGCTCTGCATCGGGTTCGTCCGACGTGCTCGCCGCGCTCGGCTTCGACCTGTCGCTCCCTGCCGAACGCGTCGCCGGCGTGCTGAAGGAGGCGGGCATCACCTTCGCCTATGCGGCGGCGTTCCACCCCGGCTTCAAGCATGCCGCGGCCGTGCGGTCGGAGCTCGGCGTGCCGACAGTCTTCAATTTCCTCGGCCCGCTCTGCAACCCGGCCCGCCCCGAGGCATCCGCAGTCGGCGTCGCCCACCTCGACCGGGTGCCGCTGATCGTCGGCGTGTTCCAGACCCGCGGCGCGACGGCCCTCGTGTTCCGCGGCGACGACGGGCTCGACGAGCTCACCACGACCGGGCACAGCCACGTGTGGGAGGTGTCGCGCGGCACCGTGAAGGAACACGACCTCGACCCCCGCGAGCTGGGGATAGCGCGGGCGAAGATGGACGACCTCATCGGAGGGGATGCCGCGCACAACGCCGCGATCGTGCACCGCGTGCTCGGCGGCGAACGCGGACCGGTGCGTGACATCGTCGTGTTGAATGCGGCGGCCGGGCTCGTCTCGTTCGAGCTGGCGAAGGATCCGAGCCAGTTCCAGCGGGCGATCCTCGATCGCTTCCGTGACAAGATCGCCGTGGCCGAGGAGGCGATCGACAGCGGGGCGGCAACTCGGAAGCTCGATGACTGGATCGCCGCGACGAAGCGCTGATCTCGTTCTCCGGCGCATCCCGGCAGGTGGTGCCACGACTGGCGTCGGAACGCGAACGGCCCCGCGGTCGCCGCGGAGCCGTTCGCGTGGCTCAGGTCATTCGTGCGACACGTCGGCGTCGACCCAGTCGAACGTCTTCGTGACGGCCTTCTTCCACAGGCGCAGCTGGCGCTCGCGCTCCTGGTCGTCCATCTGCGGCTCCCAGCGGGAGTCCTCCTGCCAGTTGGCGCGAAGGTCGTCGAGACCCGACCAGAAGCCGACCGCGAGGCCGGCCGCATAGGCTGCGCCGAGGGCGGTGGTCTCCGCGACGACGGGACGGATGACGGGCACGCCGAGGATGTCGGCCTGGAACTGCATGAGCATGTTGTTCGCGATCATCCCGCCGTCGACCTTCAGCTCCGTGAGCTCCACCCCGGAGTCGGCGTTGACTGCGTCGAGCACCTCCCGGGTCTGGAACGCCGTCGCCTCGAGCGCCGCACGCGCGATATGCCCCTTGTTCACGTAGCGGGTGAGGCCCACGAGTGCACCGCGTGCGTCGGGCCGCCAGTACGGCGCGAACAGGCCCGAGAATGCCGGCACGAAGTACGCGCCGCCGTTGTCGTCGACGGTCTTCGCGAGTTCCTCGATCTCAGGAGCGCTGGAGATGAGCCCGAGGTTGTCACGCAGCCACTGGACGAGCGAGCCCGTGACGGCGATCGCGCCCTCGAGCGCATAGTGCGGCTTGTCGTCGCCCAGCTTGTAGCCGAGCGTCGTGAGCAACCCGTTCTTCGAGTGGACGATCTCCTCCCCGGTGTTGAAGATGAGGAAGTTGCCCGTGCCGTAGGTGTTCTTCGACTCGCCCGGGTCGAACGCAGCCTGGCCGAAGGTCGCCGCCTGCTGGTCGCCGAGGATGCCGGACACGGGGACCTCGCGCAGGAGACTCGACGGCTCCACCGTGCCGTAGACCTCGGAGGAGGCCTTGATCTCGGGGAGCATCGACTTCGGCACGCCGAACGCTTCGAGGATGTCGTCGCGCCAGCTGAGGGTCTCGAGGTCCATGAACATCGTGCGGCTCGCGTTCGTGACATCCGTCGCATGCACTCCACCGTCGACGCCGCCCGTGAGATTCCAGAGGACCCACGAGTCCGTCGTGCCGAAGAGGAGGTCGCCCGCCTCGGCCTTCTCGCGGGCGCCCTCGACGTTCTCGAGGATCCACACGATCTTCGTGCCAGAGAAATACGTCGCAAGCGGCAGGCCCACGACCTGCTTGAAACGCTCGACGCCGCCGTCGGCTGCGAGCCGGTCGACGATCGGCTGGGTGCGTGTGTCCTGCCAGACGATCGCGTTGTAGACGGGTTCGCCGGTGGTCTTGTCCCACACGACGGAGGTCTCGCGCTGGTTGGTGATGCCCACGGCGGCGATGTCGTGGCGGGTGAGATCGGCCTTGCCGAGCGCCTGCCCGATCACCTCGCGGGTGTTTCGCCAGATCTCCATCGGGTCGTGCTCGACCCAGCCGGCCTTCGGGAAGATCTGCTCGTGCTCGAGCTGACCCGTCGCGACGATGGACCCCTTCTTGTCGAAGATGATCGCGCGCGACGACGTCGTGCCCTGGTCGATAGCCAGGATGTAGTCGGCCATGATGTACCTCTTCTTCGTTCGTCAGTGTGTGCGGGAAGCGCGCCGCTACCGTGCCGGACAAGAGAGCCGGCCGGGTCGCGGGTGTCAGCCGATGATCGGCAGGAGCGGAATGGCCACCAGGCCGGCCAGGATGCCGCCGACGACAGGTCCGACGACCGGAACCCATGAGTAGGACCAGTCGCTCGACCCCTTGCCCTGGATGGGGAGCACGAAGTGGGCGATGCGCGGACCGAGGTCGCGGGCCGGGTTGATGGCGTAGCCGGTCGGGCCACCGAGGGACACGCCGATCGCGATCACCAGGAAGGCGACGGGGATGGCACCGAGTTCTGCCGGCGTCCCGCCCCGGCTGAAGGCGATGATGACGAAGACGAGGACGAAGGTGCCGATGACCTCGGTGACGAGGTTCCAGCCGTAGGAACGGATCGCCGGGCCCGTCGAGAACACGCCGAGTTTGCTGGCCGGATCCGGCTCCTCGTTGAAGTGGTTCCGGTAGGCGAGCCACATCACGACTGCACCGAGGAATGCGCCGATGAGCTCGGCACCGATATAGGTGATCGTCGTGAGCACGTTCACGGGAATTCCCGGCACATACTCGCCGGTGCCCTCGGCGAGCTGGTACATCGCCTGGCCCAGCGTCACGGCGGGGTTCAGGTGCGCCCCCGAGTTGAATGCCACGATGACGCCGGCGAAGACGGCGAAGCCCCATCCGATGGTGACCATGAGGAACCCGCCGCCGAAGCCCTTGTTCTTGATGAGCGCGACGTTCGCGACGACGCCACAACCGAGAAGCGTCAGCATCGCAGTACCGACGATCTCCGAGAGGAAAACTGCACCGAGATTCTCCACCTGACCATCCATCCTCTTCGCTTGGCCCCGAACGCTTCGCCCAGGGGCGGAACACTGCCCACCATACTCAGCCCACGTTCAGGTGGGAATGGGCGGGCGGCATTTCCGCGAAGCCCCTACCGACAGGCCGACGCGCTGGCGTAGGTTGACGGGAAGCGCTTCGTCGGCGCCGATGCACGGTCGTGCGGCGTGCGGCAGCCAGGGGAGAAGGGACACCTGTGAAGAAGATCATCAACGATCCGAAACGCGTCGTCGACGAGTCGGTCGCCGGGTTCGGGCTCGCACACGCCGACATCGTGCGCGTGCAGATGGACCCGATCCACGTCGCCCGCGCCGACGCACCGATCGCCGGCAAGGTCGGCATCGTCAGCGGCGGCGGCAGCGGCCATGAGCCGCTGCACGCGGGTTTCGTCGGGTTCGGCATGCTCGACGCCGCCGTGCCGGGCGCCGTCTTCACGTCGCCGACGCCCGATCCGATCCTCGCCGCCACGAAGGCCGTCGACGGCGGTGCAGGAGTGCTCCACATCGTGAAGAACTACACGGGCGACGTGCTCAACTTCGAGACGGCGGCCGATCTGGCGGCAGCCGAGGGCATCACGGTGCGAGCGGTCGTCACCGACGACGATGTCGCCGTCAAGGATTCCCTCTACACGGCCGGCCGGCGCGGTGTGGGCGGAACCGTGCTCGTCGAGAAGATCACGGGCGCCGCCGCCGAACGCGGCGACTCGCTCGACGAGGTCGCGGCCGTCGCCGAACGCGTGAACGAGAACGTCCGCTCGATGGGCCTCGCACTCACGCCATGTATCGTGCCGCACGCCGGAGAGCCGAGCTTCACCCTCGCCGAGGACGAGATCGAGATCGGCATCGGCATCCACGGCGAGCCCGGACGCGAGCGCGTCAAGCTCGAGCCGGCCGACCGGCTCGTCGACCGTTTGATCGACCCGATCCTCGACGATCTGGGGCTCGCCGACGGCGACCGCGTGCTGCTCTTCGTGAACGGCATGGGAGGAACGCCGCTCGTCGAGCTCTACCTCGCCTATCGGCGCGCCGCCGAACGGCTCGAAGAGCACGGCATAGACATCGCTCGCTCGCTCGTCGGCAACTACATCACCTCGCTCGAGATGCAGGGGATGTCGATCACGATGCTCCGGCTCGACGACGAGATGATCGAACTGTGGGATTCCCCGGTGCAGACCGCGGCACTTCGGTGGGGACGATAGAGGAGGCAACCGTGGGGCTGGACATCACCTGGGCAGTGGACTGGGTCAGGCGGAGCGCGGACGTCGTGGCCGAGCATCGGGTCGAGCTCATCACGCTCGATCGCGAGATCGGTGACGGCGACCACGGCGAGAACATGGATCGCGGTTTTCAGGCCGTGCTCCCGAAACTCGACGACCTGCCCGCCGGGTCCACGCCCGGTGACGTGCTCAAGCTCGTCGCGACGACCCTCATCTCCACCGTAGGCGGCGCGGCAGGGCCGCTCTACGGCACGGCGTACCTCAAGGGCGCCGTCGCCGCCGACTCGGCGACCTCGCTCGACGGCCAGGCCGTCGCCGCAGTCCTCGCAGCGGCTCGGGACGGCATCGTGCTGCGAGGCAAGGCCGAGCCCGGTGACAAGACCATGATCGACGCGTGGACCCCCGCCGTCGACGCTGCGGAGGCGGCCGCTTCGGACGGTGCGGATGCCGCGGCGGTGCTCACGGCCGCGGCCGACGCGGCCGAGGCGGGAGCGGTCGCGACCGAGCCGCTCGTCGCCCGCAAGGGACGCGCGAGCTACCTCGGCGAGCGGTCGGCCGGCCACCGGGATCCGGGGGCGCAGTCGACCGCGCTCCTGCTGCGCGCAGCCGCCGAGACGGCATCCGCCGCGGCGGGAGCCTGAGGTGGCGGCATCCGGCAGGGTCGGCGTGGTCTTCGTGTCGCACTCCACGCGCATCGCGGAGGGGCTCGTCGACCTTGCGCGTCAGATGGCGCCGTCGGCCGCGCTCGTCGCGGCCGGCGGCACGGACGACGGGCGGATCGGCACGAGCTTCGACCTCGTGAGCGGCGCCATCGCCGATGCCGATTCCGGCGAGGGCGTCGCAGTGCTCTGCGACCTGGGCTCGGCCATCCTGACGGCTGAGACCGCGCTCGATTTTCTCGACGACGAGACGCGTGCTCGCGTGCGCATCGTGGATGCGCCGCTGGTCGAAGGGGGAGTGGCCGCGGCGGTGGCCGCCGAGGCCGGCGACGACCTCGGCCACGTGGTCGCCGCGGCGGAGTCGGCACGGGGCGGGGGCGGAGCCGTCGCGGAGAACGGCGCGGCCGCGGCATCCGGCGCTCCTCTGGAATCGCCACCGGCGGCCGGCTCGCGCACGGTGACGCTCGTCAACGCAGACGGGCTGCACGCGCGGCCGGCCGCCGAGCTCGTGAAGCTCGCGAGCACGTTCCCGCAGAAGGTGACCGTGAACGGCGCCGACGCGAAGAGCCTGCTCGGCATCATGTCACTCGGACTCACGAGGGGCGCGACCGTCGAGATCGCGAGCGACGACCCCGACGGGCTCGCGGCCGTCGAGGCGATCGTCGCGCTGGCCGAGTCGGGCTTCGGCGAGCACTGAGGCCGGCGGCTCCGCGGTCAATTGCCGCCGGCGACACGGATGTCGGCACCCGAGGTGTACGAGGCATCCGCTGAGAAGAGGTACGCGACGGCCCCGGCGACCTCGTGCACCTCGCCCGGACGCCGCATCGGGATGTTCGGCGCGCGCTCGTCGGGCGCGTTCGGGCGCCCGGCAGCGGCGTGGATCTCGGTGCGGGTCGTTCCGGGAGAGACGGTGTTCACGCGCACGCCGACCGCCCCGAACTCCTTCGAGGTGCCCGTGGTGAGGGCGTTGATCGCCGCCTTGCTCATCGCATACGGGATGTACGTGTTCGGTGCGCCGCTCCTGGCAGCACCCGATGAGATGTTGACGACGCAACCGCCGATGCCGCCCCGATCCGTCGCCATGTGCGCGATGGCCGCGCGGGTCAGCACGATGGGCGCGAGCACGTTGACGCGGAAGAGGTGTTCGGCCTCCTCGATCGAGCCGTCGAGGAAACCGCCGATGCGGCCGGTGATGCCCGCGTTGTTCACGAGGCCGGTGACGGTGCCGAACTCGGCGATCGCCGCCGGCACGACCGACGCCGCCTGGTCGAGGTCGCCGAGGTCGATGCGGAGCAGCATCACGCGAGCACCGGATGCCTCGCAGACGCGCGCGACGTCCGCGGCATCCGCTTCGCGCTCCCGAAAGGTCAGCGCGAGGTCGTGTCCGTCGGCAGCGAGCCGTTCGGCGATCGCCGCGCCGATGCCGCGGCTGGCACCAGTGATGATGGTGACCGGGCGAGTCGGGGCATCCGTCATGGTCTCCACTGTAGGGGCGTCGGTGGGCGAGTTCGTCCGAGTGGCGCTCGTCGCCCACGTGCCTCTGGCGCGCGACGGGGGAGCGGGCGTACCATCGGGCGCATGGCACGCGAAGAGGCGAGCCCGCCTGAGGGCAATACGTTCACACGATTCTTCGATCGTGTCGACCGGGCGTTGCTGCCCGCCTTCGGTCCGACGCCGCCGCCCGAGGAACGTGAGCAGGACCCGACGCCGGTCGACCAGCGTCCGTGTCCCATCTGCGGTCACCCGATGTTCGAGCACGTCGTCGACCACTCGACGCCGAACACGGTGCTCATCTGCCCGACCGATGAACGGTTGCCCGAGCACGACGTCACGGGCCCGCTCAACGAACTCGGGATGCCTGCGACGGGCAGCCGTCTCGAGAAGCTCGAGGGGCGGGGCGAGGAAAGCTGAGCTGCCGGAACGGCAAGCGTCGAGAAGATGTGCGCCTCGGTCCGTAGATTGGACCCATGCGCCTGCACGTTGATGCCATCCTGTTCGACATCGATGGAACGCTCGTCGACTCCACCGCCGCGGTCGAACGCACCTGGCGCACGTGGGCGGCGCGCCGCGGAATCAATGCGGAGGAGATCCTCCGCGTATGCCATGGGCGGCGCAGCGAGGACACCGTTGCCCAGTTCATGCCGGAGGGTGAGCAGGAGGCGGCGGTCGCCGAGCTGGAGCAGCTCGAACTGCACGACCTTGCCGACGTCGTCGCTTTGCCGGCGGCGCGATCGCTGTTGGCCTCGTTGCCGGCCGAACGCGTGGGCGCCGTGACATCCGGCTCAGCCGCACTCATGACGGCACGGCTTCAGGCTGCCGGGCTGCCGGTGCCGTGTGTCCTGGTGGCCGCCGAGAACGTCGCAGTCGGCAAGCCCGATCCCGAAGGGTATCTCGCGGCCGCCGCGGCGCTCGGCGTCGATGTGCGCCGCTGCCTGGTCATCGAGGACGCACCGGCCGGAATCCGCGCGGGCCGTGCGGCGGGAGCGCAGGTCGTGGCTGTCGCCACCTCCCATGCATCGGCCGACTTGCAGGCGGCCGATGCCGTCATCGTCGACCTCACGATGGCCACGGTGACCGTGACGCCTCAGGGTCTGGCTGTGGAACTGGTGGCCACCGCGCCAGTTGTTTGACCCTCGAAGGAGGAAGTCGCTTCGTGAGGAATCGGCGGACGCGTACGTGTCCCGACTGTCCGGGCGGCGCACGATGGGGGAGGTCGGGCAGGCAGGCCGGTTCGTCTCCAGCGCAGGGAGTTGAGACGCAACCGACATAATGTGCATTATCGGCGCGCAGGGTTGTTGAGATGGCGCCGCCTCATTCGCCTTCGGAGTCGGGCTCGCTTCCGAACCATCCGTCAGTCGACGGCCCTGCGAACGAGCTCGGTGACCTTCTGCTCCACCGCCGGCGTCCAGCTGAGGACGGCAAACCCGACGGGCCACAGGTCACCGTCGTCGAGGTCGGCCTTGTCTTCGAAGCCGATCGTCGCGTAGCGCGTCTTGAACTTCTTGGCCGGCTGGATGAACACGAGCATCTTGCCCTCGGCGTTCGCGTACCCGGGCATGCCGTAGTACGTCTTCGGGACGAGGTCGGGGGCGACCTCGGTGACGACCTTGTGCAGCCCTTCGGCGAGGACCTTGTCGTCGGGCTCCAGTTCGGCGATGGCCTCCAGGACCGCCTTCTCACCGGCCGCGCGGTTCTTTCCCGCCTTCTCCTGCTCTCGGAGTTCCTTGGCGCGCTGCTTGACGGCGTCGCGCTCCTCCTTGCTCAGCCCTCCGGACGTGTCGGTCTCGGCCATCGTGATTCTCCTCTGGGATTTCCCGCTTCGGCGGTGCCACGTTGAGTGCGGCATCGATCTCAGGTTATGCGGTTGGTTCGTCGCGTGCTTCTCCGATCCTGATCGATCCGACGGTCGATCCACTCGGGCCGCCTCTTCCCCGGCGACCGGATGCCCCCCGCAGACGACGCTTCGTCTCGCAGGCGACGACATCGACGCGCGCGCGCACATCCGACACTCAGCCGCCGTTGAGGAATACCCTGACTCGTGCAACGCACCTCGTCGCTCCAGAAAGGACATGTCATGTCTTCGCCGCAATCCAACACGGTCTTCGCCGGGTTCTCGCTGGATTCAGCGGACCTGTCGACGGAAGCCGTCAACACGGTGCGCGCCACGCTCGGCATCTCGGGCGTCGTCGCGCTGATCGTCGGCATCCTGATCACGTTCTGGCCGAAGGACTCGGCCGTCGTGCTCACGGTGATCCTCGGGATCTACCTGATCATCGCCGGTCTCGCCTACGCCGGCCTCGGCATCTTCTCGAAGGGCATCTCGGGCGGCGCGCGGGCTCTCGACATCATCCTCGGCGTGCTGTTCGTGATCGGCGGTGTCCTCGCGGTGTCCAATCCGACGGAGAGCGCCGTCGTCGTCGGCATCTTCCTCGGCATCCTGATCGGCATCCTCTGGATCGTCGAGGGAGTCGTCGCTCTGGTGCAGTCGAGCGATTCGCCCTCGCGGGGCTGGGCGATCTTCTTCGGCATCCTCAGCATCATCGCGGGCATCGTGCTGCTGTTCTCGCCGCTCTACGTGGTGGTGCTGTGGTGGATCGTCGGCATCGGCCTGATCGTGCTCGGCATCATGCAGATCGTGCGCGCGTTCACCTTCGGTCGCGGCGCGAAGGCCGCAACCGCATAGTCGGATGCCACGAAGGCCGGTCCCTGCGTTCGACACGTCGGAGACCGGCCCTCGTCGCACGCCGTGCGAACGGCTGGATCAGCTCTCGCGCACGAAGCCGGAGGTGTCGCCGACGTACCGCGTGTGGTCGGCGGGAACCGGGTCGACGGCGGCCGCCGCAACCTCGGCCGCGAACTCCGAGACGTTGTAGAGCCGGCCGGCGTCGTGCTTGCGAGCCTCGATCGCACCGGGGTTCGCCCGTTCGAGCAGGGTCGCGGTGATCGTGCCCTCGATCATGTCGCCCGACACGACGACGAACCCGTAGCCGGCGGCCTCGAGTCGGGGCACCATGGCACGCAGCGCATCTTCACCGGCACGCTTCGACAGGGCGACGGGCTCGTACTCAGGCATGGTCGGCGTCGTGCGGATGAAATGCGCCTGATGGCTCGTGACGAACACGATCCGGGCACCCGCGGCCAGGTGCGGCAATGCGCCTTCGATCACGTTCACCTGCGCATCGCGGTTGAGGCGCATCGCGTAGTCGTCGCCCATGCCGGTCTCCATGCCGCCCGAGGCATTCAAGACGAGGACGTCGATGGGCCCGAGCTCGGCAACGGTGCGCTCGAACATCTCCGCAACGGATGCCGCATCCGTGAGGTCTGCACCGACGGCGATCGCCCGGCCGCCCGCCCCCGTGATCTCGGCGACGACCTTCTCGGCTCGGGGTGCCTTGCTGCGGTAGTTCACGACGACGGCGGCGCCTGCGTCCGCAAGATAGCGCACGGTGTCGGCGCCGATGCCGCGCGAGGAGCCGGTCACGAGGGCGACACGACCATCGAGGGATCCAGGTGCGAGTGGGTTGGTCACGGCGGGAACTCCTCGTGGCTTGCAGTGACGGACCAAGGGGTCCTGGCGGGGCGCCGAACCGAGACTATCAACTCCCCCGCCGCGGCATCCGTACGGTAGGTTTCGAGGCGGGGGCCGTGCGGAGGAGACGGACTTGGATGTGCTGACACAGTACGCGTGGATCGCCTGGTCGGTGCTGATCCTCACGTTCGCCGCCATCGAAGTGTTCACCCTCGAGATGACCTTCCTGATGCTCGCCTTCGGCAGCCTCGTGGGTCTCGTCTCCGGATTGTTCGGCATTCCGTGGTGGGCGCAGTTCGTCGTCGCCGCCGTCGCCGCCATCGTGCTCATCCTGGCGCTCCGGCCGACGCTCATGCGGATGCTTCGGCGCGGCGGCGATTCGGCGCGCAGCGGCATCGACGCGGTGGTCGGCGGCGAGGCAGCCGTGATGCGAACGGTCACGTCGTCGGTCGGTCGGATTCGTCTCCAGAACGGAGACGTCTGGAGCGCACGCCTCTCCCCCATGACCGAGCAGGCCGACGTTCCGGTCGGTGGGCGCGTCCTCGTCACGGGAGTCGACGGGGCGACGGCGGTCGTCGTCCCGATCGAGCGCAGCACCCCGCGCGAGTAGGCGTGCCGGCGGGCCTCCGGTGATAGGTTTCAGTCACAGGACGTCGAAGGGGCGATCGCATGTTGGACCTGACCCAGTACGTCTGGATCGTCTGGCTCATCCTCGTCTTCGTCTGCGTGATCATCGAACTGCTGACGCTCGAGTTCACGTTCCTCATGATCGCCTTCGGGTCGGTCGCCGGGCTCGGAGCCTACCTCCTCGGCTGGGAGTGGTGGGCGCAGATCCTCACCGCCGCCGTCGTCTCGGTGCTTCTCCTGCTCACCATCCGGCCCGTGCTGCTGCGCTACATGCGCCGAGGCGCGGACCCGACGCCCAGCAACATCGCCGCCTTGGCCGGGATGTCGGGTCGAGTCGTCTCTCCCATCGCCGATACGACCGGACTCGTCAGGCTCGCCAACGGTGAGACGTGGACGGCGAGGCTCGCGCCGGAATCCGGCCGGTCCATCGTCGAGACCGGGACTTCCGTCCGAGTGGCTCTCGTCGACGGAGCCACCGTGGTCGTCGTTCCGGTCGAGCGCGACGATGCCTGACCACTTCACCCGTTCGGCTGCAGAGGAGCTCCCATGATCAGCATCGATGGTTTCGTCGGCCAGATCTTCGTGATCGTCCTGCTCGTCGTCATCGCGATCTTCGTGCTGGTCGTCCTGATCCGAGCGATCCGGATCATCCCGCAGGCGTACGCCGGCATCGTCGAGCGGCTGGGCAGGTACCACAGGACGCTCGCACCCGGCCTCAACATCCTGGTGCCGTTCATCGATCGGGTGCGACCCCTCGTGGACATGCGCGAACAGGTCGTGTCGTTCCCACCGCAGCCCGTCATCACCGAAGACAACCTCGTCGTCTCGATCGATACGGTGGTCTACTTCCAGGTGACGGATGCCAGGGCGGCGACGTACGAGATCGCGAACTACCTCGGGGCGGTCGAACAGCTCACGACCACCACGCTCCGGAACGTGGTCGGCGGCCTGAACCTCGAAGAAGCGCTGACCTCGCGTGACAACATCAACGGCCAACTGCGTGTCGTGCTCGACGAGGCGACCGGGAAATGGGGCATTCGCGTGTCCCGCGTCGAACTCAAGGCCATCGATCCGCCCCACTCCATCCAGGATTCGATGGAGAAGCAGATGCGTGCCGAGCGCGATCGCCGTGCGCTCATCCTCACCGCGGAGGGCACGAAGCAGTCGGCGATCCTCACCGCCGAGGGCGAGCGGCAGGCCGCGATCCTCAAGGCGGAGGGCGACGCGAAGGCGGCCGTGCTCCGCGCCCAGGGCGAGGCGGAGGCGATCCTGACGGTGTTCGACGCAATCCACAAGGGCGATCCCGACCCGAAGCTCCTCGGTTACCAGTACCTGCAGATGCTGCCGCAGATCGCGCAGGGCGAGGCGAACAAGCTCTGGATCGTGCCGAGCGAGCTCACCGAGGCGCTCAAGGGCATCGGCCGCGCGTTCACGCCGACGACGACGAGCGCGACGAATGTCACGACGCCGCCCCCCGGGCCGGCGACCCCGCCTGCCGCCCACCCCTGACGGGTCAGCCGTGGCGTCGACGTACTTCGATCCGCCGAGGCCGCGCGTGCTCGCGCACCGCGGCCTCGCGACGGAGGCACCCGAGAACACGCTCCTCGCGTTCGCGAACGCCGCGTCCGTCGGTGCGATCTATCTCGAGACCGACGTGCACGTCTCGAGCGACGGCATCGCGGTGATCTCGCACGACCCCGATCTGAAACGGGTCGCCGGTCGCGACCTCGAGGTCGCGAAGCTCACGATGGCCGAACTGCGACGCATCGAACTCGGAGGCGGCCAGGGCTTCGCGTCGCTCGAGGAGGTGCTCGATGCGTTCCCCGACGCGTGGTTCAACATCGACGTGAAGGCCGATGCCGCAGTCCTCCCCGCAGTGTCTGCGCTGGAGCGAACCCGCGCAGCGTCTCGGGTGCTGCTCACCAGCTTCTCCGATTCGCGCCGGCGCCGCCTCGGCGCGATGGTCCCCGGTGCCGTGACCTCGGCCGGCCGCGCCGGAGTCATCCGTGCCCGCCTGGCGTCGCTCGTCGGCTCGCGCGGCGGCATGCTGCGTGCACTCCGTGGTGCGGCTGCGCTCCAGGTCCCCGAACGCGTGGGCCCGCTGCGCCTGGTCACTTCGCGCTTCATCGACCTGGCGCACGGCGCGGGCGCGGAGGTGCACGTGTGGACGGTGAACGACCCTGCCGATATGACGCACTTGCTCGACCTCGGGGTCGATGGTCTCGTCACCGACCGCGCCGACCTCGCCCTTCAGCTCATCGCCGCCCGAAACTGAGAATTCCCCGGTAATCACCCAGTCCCTGGCAAGGGAATGCCCAGCTTGATCGTTTATACCTGAAGACGATCGAGAGGAGTACGCCATGGCGGACCGGAGCCTTCGGGGCATGCGTATCGGTGCCCAGAGCCTGCAGAGCGAGGACGGCGTGGTCTTCGCCGACCGTGCCGACTACACCTACCGCTGTGAGGTGTGCAGCCGTGAGACGGTGATGACGTTCTCGACCGAAGCCGAGCTCCCCGAGACATGGGAGTGCCGCTACTGCGGCGCCGCCGCGACGCTGCTCGTCGACTCGAAGCCGGTCGAGATCGACCGCTCGGGCGAGAAGGTCGCGCGCACGCACTGGGACATGCTGCTCGAGCGTCGTACACGTGCCGAACTCGAGGAGATCCTGCAGGAGCGCCTCAACTACCTGCGCGCACGTCGCGGCCAGAAGATCGGCGCCTGAGCCGCAGCCTGGTCACTCCTCGTCGGCGTCGCCCGTCGCCTCGCGGGAGCGCGGCGTCCGTCGTGCGATGACGCCGGCGGCGACCAGTCCGGCGAGGGAACCGAGCACGATCGTGAGCGGCACCGCCCCGCCCAGCACGACCGACGGCGTCAGGCCCTCGCGCAGTTCGACGTCGGTGACCATCGCTCCCGGCTCGTAGGCGGGCAACGAGTCGATCGTTCGACCCGTCGGGTCGATCACCTGGCTCGTGCCGACCGTCGAGATGTTCACCACGGAGCGCCCGGTCTCGATGGCGCGGAGGCGCGCGATCGAGAGCTGCTGCTCGTTCTCATCCGTGCCGCGGAAGTCCGCGTTGTTCGTCTGGAACATGTAGAGCTGGGCGCCGTCGCGTGCTCCCTCCCAGATGAGCTCGTCGTAGATCACGTCGAAGCAGATCGCGAGTCCTGTCACGGCGTCGCCGAGATCGAACACGGGCGGATTCGTGCCGGGCGTGTAGCCGCGCTGGATCAGGCCGATCAGGTCGGGGGCGAGCGGCTCCCAGAACCCCCGGTCGGGGACGTACTCGCCGAACGGCACGGGGTTGCGCTTGTCGAAGCTGTCGACCGCCCCCTCCCCCGCACGCCAGAGCAGCGAGGTGTTGAAGAACTCGTCGCCGCGCACCGTCACCGTGTTCAGCACGACCGGGGCTTCGAGTTGCTCGCTGAGCCGGTCGAAGATGCGTGCCACCGACTCGCTGCGTGTGGGGTCGATATCGGAGCCCCCCTCGGGCCAGAGCAGCACGTCGATGCCGCGTTCGTCGAGGATGGGCTCGGTCGCCGCGAGCTGCGCCGCGAGCACGTCGCCCGGCTCCCGTTCGTCGAAGTAGCCGGATGGTCCGTTGCCCTGAACGCTCGCGACCCGCAGCTCGCCGATCGGGGCCGTGGGCCACGCCGGGACCGCGACGGCGACGATGGCGAGTGCGACAACGGGGATCGCCGATCGAAGGTCTTCCCAGCCGCGTAAGCGCACCCACTCAATGACGCCCGCCACGATCGCCACCATCACGAAGCCGAGCCCGGTCGACCCGACCCACGACACGACCTCGGCGAAGGGACTCTCGGCCTGGCTCAGTGCGGCACGACCCCACGGGAATCCGCCGTACGGGATCGAGCCGGTCGCCGCTTCGCGGACGCACCAGAGCCCTGCCACGAGCAGCGGCAGCCAGACCAGTCGCACCCACCGAGACGGGCTCGCTCGTGGCACCCAGCGGTACGCGAGCGCGATCAGTACGGCCCCGCCCGCCACGAACAACGACTCGAGCACCGAAAGGGCGATCCACGGCACCGGGCCGAGGTAGAGCGACGTCCATGACACCTGCTGGAGGTAGAACGCCAGCCCGAACACCAGACCGAGGTGGAACGCCGCCCACGCCGAACGTCCGATCAGGCTGATGAGCGCGAGCGCTATTCCTACGAAGGCCAGCGGCCACACGCTCGCGCCCGGAAAACCCAGATCGTAGACGAGCCCGCCGATGATGGCGACGAGCACGGCGGCCCACAGCGGCAGCAGGGGTCGCGGTTCGCGTTCGGGCACCAGATCAGCCTAGGTGAACGGCGTGGGTCGTCACGCGACGGAGCCGTAGGCGACGACGCCCCGACGAACCGCGTCGATCGCGGCACGCGCGGTTGCGCCGAGCTCGGCGTCGGCCACGATCGAGATCTGATCGAGCATGTCGATCACCTGCTTGGTGAGCCGCACGAAGTCCCCGGCCGCCAGCTCGGTGTCGGCGAGCACCGAACCGAGTCCGGCGCCGCCGGCCCAGGCGTGCATGGCCGACGCGAGCGCCGGCGACGGCTGCTCGCTGCCCGAGAGGCGGTGCTCGCGCTCGAGATCGTCGAGTTCGCTCCAGACGTCCGTCGTGCGGTCGAAGGCGTCGCGGAACCTGCCACGCGGCAGGCGGAACTGCTCGCCGCGATCGTCGCGCCGTGACTCGTAGACGAGCGAGGCCGCCATCGCGGCGAGCGACGGCACGTCGAGGCCGTCCCAGAGCCCGAGCCGCAGGCTCTCCGCGACGAGCAGGTCGCGCTCACCGTAGATGCGCTTCAGGATGCGCCCCGGCGCTGCCGAGACCAACTCGGCGCGGGAGTCCCGCTCGAGGTAGCCGAGTCGTTCGAGCACCTCGGCAACCCGATCGAACCGCTTGGCGACCTGCCCGGTGCGGGTGCGGATCTGGCGCGACAACTGGTCGTGCTCCTGCCTCAGGCGCCACCACCGCTCGGCCCAGCGCGCATGCTGCTCGCGCTCGGCGCAACCGTGGCACGGATGCGCCCGCATCGCCTTGCGCGCACCGGTCAGCTCTCGTTGCATCCGCTCCCGCTGAGCGTGGGTGGGATTGCCCTTCGAAGCCTGCCGCTCGAGCTCGCCGATGCGCCGCCGGATGGAGGCGTACTCGCCGAAGTCGCCGAGGTGGCAGCGCATCGCCTCCTCGAACCCGGCCATCGACTCCTCCTGCTTGCGCAGCGTTCGCGCGAGGTCGACGACGGCCCGGTCGGCCTGGAACTGCGCGAAGGAGAGTTCGAGGATCTGCCTCGTGCGCTCCCGGCCGAACTGGTCGATGAGGTTCACCGCCATGTTGTACGTGGGCTTGAAGCTCGAGTTCAGCGGGTAGCTGCGCCGCGACGCGAGCGACGCGACACCCTCTGGGTCGAGCCCGTCGGCCCACTGGATGACCGAGTGGCCCTCGATGTCGATGCCGCGCCGGCCCGCACGGCCCGTCAACTGCGTGTACTCCCCCGGCGTGATCGGCACGCGCGCCTCGCCGTTGAACTTCTCGAGCTTCTCGAGCACCACCGATCGCGCCGGCATGTTCACGCCGAGCGCGAGGGTCTCGGTGGCGAACACGACCTTCAGGAGCTTCAGCTGGAAGAGCTCCTCGACGACCTCCTTGAACGCCGGCAGCATTCCCGCGTGGTGCGCGGCGACGCCGCGCTGGAGTCCCTCGAGCCATTCCCAGTAGCCGAGCACGGCCAGGTCTTCGTCGCGGAGCATCCGCGCCCTCGCCTCGACGATCCCGCGGATCTCGTCGCGCTCTGCGGCCTCGGTGAGGCGGATGCCGGAGCGGAGCACCTGTCGCACCGCCTGGTCGCACCCGGCGCGCGAGAAGTTGAACACGATCGCCGGGAGCAGGTGCTTGCCGTGCAGCAACTCGACGACGTCGGGCCGCTCGAGGCGCCCGGCGGCCTGGGCCTGCTGGTGGAACCTGCCGCGGTCGCTGCCGCGGCGACCGCGAGCGGAGCGCGACGAGATCGAGCGGCCGCCCGACCGCGCGACGCGCTGCAGTTCGGGGTTCACGCGATTGGCTGACGCCTGGCCCGACGAATCGAACAGGTCGAGGAGCTTGCCCTTCACGAGGACGTGCTGCTCGAGCGGCACGGGTCGATCCTCGGAGACGATCACGTCGGTATCCCCGCGCACCGCCTGGAGCCAGTCGCCGAACTCCTCCGCGTTCGACACCGTCGCGGACAGCGAGACGAGCCGAACCTCCTCGGGGAGGTGGATGATGACCTCCTCCCACACGGCACCGCGGAAGCGGTCGGCGAGATAATGCACCTCGTCCATCACCACGTAGGCGAGGCGATCGAGGAGCGGCGAATCCGCGTAGAGCATGTTCCGCAACACCTCGGTGGTCATCACCACGATGCGGGCACCCGAATTGATGTTGGTGTCGCCGGTGAGGAGTCCCACCTCGCCGGCACCCCACTCATCAGCGAGCTCCTGGTACTTCTGGTTGCTCAGCGCCTTGATCGGCGTCGTGTAGAAGACCTTGTCGTCGGGCTCCTGCATCGCCAGGAACACGGCGAACTCGGCGACGACCGTCTTGCCCGCACCGGTCGGTGCCGCAACGAGCACGCTTCGCCCCTCGTCGAGCGCGGCACAGCTCGCCCTCTGGAACGGGTCGAGGTCGAAACGGAGCCTCGACGCGAACTCTGCGAGTCGCGGCTGGCGTCGGTGTTCGCGCGACCGGGTGTACCGCTCAGCCGGTGAGAGGCTCATCACCCCTCCAGACTAGACAGGCGTTCCGAACTCCAGGCGGTTGCGTCGTTCGACACGGCGGTCGTGCAGGTGGGCGATGAACCACGCGGTGAAGTACAGCACCACCATCGGCACCGCGAGCATGAACATCGAGATGACGTCGGCCGCGGGCGTTGCGACCGCCGTGAACAGCACGATCACGAGGATCGCCACACGCCATGACTTGATGATCGAAGCCGCCGAGATCACACCGGCGAAATTGAGGAGCACGATGAAGACCGGCAGCACGAAGGCGATGCCGATCGCGATGACGAGCTTCTGCACGAAGTCGATGTACTCGCGCGCGGTGAGCAGCGTCGCCGCATCGGATGGGACGAAGCCCGTCATGAGGTGGACGATGTTCGGCAGCACGAACCACCCCGCCGCGCACCCCGCGAGAAACAGCGGGATGGCCGACGCGAAGAATCCGAAGGTGAACCTGCGCTCCTTGGAGTTCAGTCCCGGAACGAGGAACGCGAAGATCTGGTACAGCCAGACGGGGCTCGAGATCACGATGCCGAGCGTGAACGCCAGCTGCAGGCGCAGGTCGAACGCACTCGAGATCGTGGGGAACACGACGGCCGTGTCGGTGCCCTGGGCCTCGGCGACTCGATCGACGGGCTCCTGGATGGCCTCCCACACGAACGCGTCGGTGAGCCACCAGCCGAGGGCGGCGCCGACCACGATCGCGATCGCCGAGATGAAGAGGCGCTTGCGGAGTTCGAGAAGGTGAGCCCCGAGGGACATCCGCCTCTCTCGGTTCTTCGCCCCGCGAGCCGTCGTCGCGGACATGGGACTCAGGCGCTCGGCTTGGATGAGTCGGCGCCGGGCTTCGGCTTCTCGTCGGCCGCGGTGTCACCCGCCTCACCCGTCGCGTCGTCCTTGTCGGAGCGTGTCTCGGACTTCAGGATCTTCATCGACTGGCCGAGGCTGCGCGCGAGTGCCGGAAGCTTGGGCGCGCCGAAGAGCAGCAGGATGATGACCAGGATGATGAGGAAGTGCCATCCGGTGAGGCCTTGAAGCATGTTCGGGGTCCGTTCTGCGGGATCGTCGCAGTCAGTCTACCCGGTCGACCCGTCGTCGGTCGCACGCTCGATGGCGGATGCCTCCGCACTCGCGTAGCCCGCCAGGCCGGCGGCCGCCCAGCTCTCGACCGCGGCCCGCGCCTCGGCGGGCGAGACGACCGTGACGAGCCCGGGCAGGCCCGCGACGAGACGCTTGAGGCCATGCACATGGGCGAGCCGGAGGGTCACTCGAAGGCGCCCGTCGACCTCGCTCGTGCGGGAGTCCGCGAGGTAGTCGGCGAGCAGCGGAAGGGTTTCGGGGGCGACGTCGACCACGACGTCGAGGTCGGTGTCGGACCCGGTGAACAGCGTCTCGGGCACGGCGAGCTGCGAGTGGTCGCCGATCGGCTCGTCGGTGACGAGGAGGCCGCTCATGCGATCGACCCGGAAGTTCCGCACATCTTCGCGGGTGTGGCAGTACGCCTGGAGGTACCAGTCCGCGTCCTGCGAGACGATGCGAAGCGGATCGGCCCGGCGTCGCCCGGCCACGCCGCGCGCGTTCAGGTAGTCGAACTCGAGCTGGCGGCCCTCGGTGACGGCTCGACGGATGAGGCCGAGCGAGGCATCCGCTTCGGTCTCGGCGATGGCGAGACGACTGGGCGCGGAGGAGGCGCCGGCCGTGAGCTTCGCCATGAGCGACGCGAGCGACGCGCTGCCGGCGTTCTCAGGCGAGGCCGAGAGGTACTGGAGCCCGGCGATGAGCGCCGCGGCCTCGCGTGCGGAGAGGCGCGGCGCGTCGTCGATCGCGACGTGGTGCACGATGACGATCACGTCGTCGTCTTCGAAGGCATCCCAGTCGATGTCGAAGAGGTCGTTCGGCTGGTACGTGCCCGTCGAACCGGGAAGCCCCGAGGTGGCGATGAGGCGTACCGCGTCGCGGATCTCCGCCTCGGTCATGCCGAAGTGCTGTGCCGCCTCGGCGACGTCGACCACGCGCTGCTCGAGCAGGTAGGGCACGAACGACAGCAGGAAGACGAGCTTGTCGGGCGCCTTCAGCGGTTTCGCGCGCTCGGCCATCACGCTGCTCCCCCGTTGCGGTGCGCCGCGACGACGGCCTCGAGTCGCTGCCGGACGGCGTCGCGGAGCGAGGTGGGGCCGAGCACCCGCACCTCGGGACCGTAGGCGGCGAGCTCGTCGGCGAACACCGCGGCATCCGTGTAGTGGAGGCGGATGACGCCGGTGTCCTCGTCGCGCAGCACGGCGCGCTTGCCGAGCCGCACCTCGGCGTCGCTGCCCGCGGTGACGGCGAGGTCGGCGGCGTTCCGGAGTCGCAGTTCGTCGAGCTCGGCGAGGATGCGATCCTGGATGCCGGGAGGCGGCGCCTCGAAGGTCGCGCCGGGAACCGGCTCCACTCCGCCGACGATGCGCGAGAGCAGGAAGGTGCGCGGGCCGCCGGCGTCGCGGTCGTGCGCGTGCAGGTGCCAGCGCCCCTCGTGCAGCACCACCGCGAGCGGATCGACCGTGCGCTCGCGCGGTCGGGCCTCACCTGGCTTGAAGTATCGGAATCGCACCGTCTGGCGTCGGTCGAGCGCCTGACGCAGCGGCTCGAACGCGGCGTCGCGCACCCGGAGCCGCGGCGCGTATCCGATCACGGGGTCGCGCGGCTCGATGCCGAGCGAGCGCAGCTTGGTGAGCGCCCGCTGGGAGTCGGACGAGAGGGATGCCTCACGCCAGACCTCGGCGGCGAGGCCCAGGAGTGCGAGCTCATCGGGCGTGAAGCGCACCTCGTCGGGCAGGTCGTACCGGCCCTTCGGGATGCGGTAGCGGAGCGCCTGGTTGTCTCCGGGACGGTCGGGTGACTCGACGGTCTCGAGCGGGATGCCGAGCTCGCGGATGTCGTCCTTGTCACGCTCGAACTGGCGCTCGAGGTTCGCATTCCGGCCCGACGCGTCGTAGCGCTCGGCGTAGCCGCGCACGGACGACAGGATCTCGGACTTCAGGAGGCCCGTCTCGGTAGCGAGCAGCGCGAGCACGAGGCTGAACAGCCGGTCCTCGACCGGGATCTTTGCATCTGCCCTGCCCGCCTCGCCAGCCACACGAGCGATCATACTGAAGCGCCGTGCGCGTGCGGCTGCCGGCGCACGCTCAGATGACGCCCAGAATGTCGATGACGAAGAACAGCGTGGAACCCGCCGGGATCTGGGCACTCTCCTGGTCGCCGTACCCCTCGGACGGCGGGATGATGACGCCGACCTGCGAGCCGACCTCCTGGCCGACGATCGCCTCCGAGAACCCGGGCACCACCTGGCCCCCTTCGCCGACGACGAACGTGGCCGGCTGGCCGGCCTCCCAGCTCGAGTCGAAGACCGAGTTGTCGTTCCAGAGCACGCCCGTGTAGTGCACCACGACCGTGTCGCCGTCTTCGACGACCTGGCCGTTGCCCTGCTTGAGCACCTCGACCTCGGTGTGCTCGGGCGGGTCGGTCTTGGGCACCGTGATGCCGGGGCGGCCGTCGGGTGCGAGCACGACGGCGGGGAACCCGTCGCGGGACA
This sequence comes from Agromyces sp. NPDC058484, assembly GCF_042720415.1. Taxonomy (NCBI): domain Bacteria; kingdom Bacillati; phylum Actinomycetota; class Actinomycetes; order Micrococcales; family Microbacteriaceae; genus Agromyces; species Agromyces sp. NPDC058484. The sequence continues at coordinate 88,449 of NZ_JBHXMP010000001.1, forward strand.
GGCGTACTGCACCCTCGGCGCGGGTGGGGAAGGCGCGAAGCACGTCGAACACCGCCACCACGTTGTCACCGCCCGCTACCGACTCAGGATCGGCCGACGACGGGATCAGCTCGTCTGCAGGTGCGACGACCACGACCCGGGACCCTTCTCGGGCGCAGCTGAGCCCCTTCACGAATGCGGGCAGCGTGCCCTCGCCGATCGTCAGGCCCACCGGCTGGCCGTCGTAGCCGACCGACTGCTCGAGCTCCCCGGTCGCGGCGTTGAACAGCGACGCCCCGAGCAGCAGGAACTGACCTTCCTGGAGGAGTTCACCCTCGCCCTCGATGACCTCGGTGCACTGCGTCTCGTCGGGCATGAGCGGCGTCGGGAACTCCACCCGCGGCTTCTCGCCGAAATCGCCCTTCACCACCACCACATCGGACGACCGCCCGGGCGACGCCTCGGGTGCGGGCGCGGGCGCGCAACCGGAGAGGGTCACGGCGACGAGGCCGGCCGTGACGATGAGCGCGAGAGACGTGCGCACTGATCCTCGATTCTTCGATGGGTCGCGGAGGGCGGTGAAAGTCCTCGGAAAGCCTACCCGGCTTCGCCGGGGGGCTCGGTGTCGGCGGACGCGTCGGCCGCACGGGAGCGCTCGGCCGCGGCATCCGCTGCCCTGACCCGCTTGCGCAGCGCCTTGTCGCTCACCTGGCGTTCGCCGAGCGCGCCGGGCGTCCACGCCTCGACGTCGTCGTCGCTGAACTCGGTCTTGGCGGGGCGGCGCTTGAGCTCGGGCAGCACGGTGCCGGGTGCGAGCCTGCGGGCGGTGATGAGGAACCCGGTGTGCGCGATCATGCGGTGATCGGGCCTGACCGCGAGCCCCTGCACGTGCCAGCCGCGCACCATCGTCTCGGACGAGTTCGGCTCGGTGTACTCGCCGGTCGCGCGGATCGCCTCGGCCACGCGGGACAGCTGGGTGGCCGTCGCGATGTAGCAGAGCAGCACGCCGCCGGGCTTCAGCGCGGTCGACACGGCGTCGAGGCACTCCCACGGCGCGAGCATGTCGAGCACGACCCGGTCGACGGATGCCGCGGGAGTCGCCTCGGGCAGGGTGAGCGCCAGGTCGCCGAGCGTGATCGACCAGTTCTCGGGGTCGGCGCCGTGGAACGTCGCCACGTTGCCGCGCGCGACGTCCGCGAACTCCTCTCGACGCTCGAACGAGAGGAGGCGGCCGGCCGGGCCGATCGCGCGGAGGAGCCAGAGCGAGAGCGCACCCGAGCCCACGCCCGCCTCGACCACGGTCGCGCCGGGGAAGATGTCGGCCTGCGCGAGAATCTGCGCGGCATCCTTCGGATACACGATCGCGGCACCCCGCGGCATCGACATCACGAAGTCGGAGAGGAGCGGCCGCAGCGCGAGGTACTCGACGCCGACCTGGTTCGCGACCACCGATCCGTCGGGCCTGCCGATCAGATCGTCGTGCGCGATCGGGCCCTTGTGCGAGTGGAAGAGCTTGCCCGGTTCGAGCGTGATGGTGTGCATCCGGCCCTTGGGCCCGGTGAGCTGCACCCGGTCGCCGGCGCGGAACGGCCCGCTGCGTTCGCCGCGGCTCCCGGTCACGTGCGTGCCTTCCGTGCGTCTCGCGCGTCGAGGAGGGCCGCGACATCCGTCACCGATTTGTCGGCGAGGGTCTGCCACAGCACATGCGCGGGCGCCTCGTCGAGCGGCAGGATGTTCGGCACACCGACCGTGACGGCCCCCGCCGCCCACGCCGAGGTGAGCCCCGCGGGCGAGTCCTCGATCGCGACGCACTGGCGCACGTCGACGCCGAGTGCGGCGGCCGCGGCGAGGTAGGGCTCAGGGTGGGGCTTCGCGTTCTCGACCGCGTCGCCGGTGACGATGACGTCGAACGCCTCGAAGGGGATCGCGCCGATCACGTCGTCGGCCATCGAGCGCACCGACATGGTGACGAGCGCGGTGGGCACGGATGCCTCGCGCAACGCCTCGAGCAGCTCGCGGGCGCCGGGGCGCCACGGCACGCCGTGCTCGGCCAGCTGCTCCTTCACGCGTGCGGTGAGTCGCGCGACGATCGTGTCGGCGTCGAGGTCGACGCCCGCCGCCTGGAACACGGCGGCAGCCTCCCAGAGGCCGCTGCCGACGAGGCCGAGTGCGTCTTCGTGGGTCCAGCGGCCGCCGAAGGACGCGACGAGCTCCTCCTCGGCCGCCATCCAGTAGCGTTCGGTGTCGACGAGGGTTCCGTCCATGTCCCAGAGCACCGCGGCGGGAAGGCGAGTAGTCACAACCCGCAAGTCTACGGGCACGGCCTATTGTGGAGGGGACCCGGGTCGTCCGGGGCGGGAAGCGGGGCACCAGGAGTGAATCAGCCGGCCGGTTTCGAGGGCGGAAGGCTGCTCGTCGTCGCATTCGAGGGATGGAACGACGCCGGCGAGGCGGCGACCGGAGCCGCGAAGCTCCTCGTGCAGCGGCTGGGCCTCGCCGAGATCGCGGCGGTCGACCCCGAGCTCTACTTCGACTATCAGTTCACCCGACCCACTGTCGCCGTCGGCGACGACGGCGTGCGACGCCTCGAATGGCCGGGGGCCGCGATCCTCGGCCCGAGCGGCGAGCCGTTGCCGAGCGACGAGGACCATGTCACGGGCCCGGGCGCCGACACCCTGCACGTGCTCCTCGGCGCCGAGCCCGCCCGCAGCTGGAAGGGGTTCGCCGCCGAACTCGTCGACGCTGCGCTCACCGCCGACATCGAGGGCATCATCCTGCTCGGCGCGATGCTCGCGGACGCGCCGCACACCCGCCCGCTCTCGGTCTTCGCGTCGAGCGACAACCCCGAGGTGCGCACGGCGCTCAGCCTCGAACGATCGAGTTACGAGGGGCCCGTCGGCATCCTCAGCGTGATCGCCGACCAGGCCGAGCGCGACGGCATCCCGGTGGTGTCGCTCTGGGCCTCGGTGCCGCACTACGTGCACAACGCCCCTTCGCCGAAGGCCGTGCTAGCGCTGCTGGCGAAGCTCGAGGAGCTCACGGGGCTCTCGATCCCCAGAGGCACGCTCGAGGCCGAGGCAAAGGCGTGGGAGGCCGGCGTCGACGCGCTCGCCGCCGACGACGAGGACATGGCCGGCTACATCACCCAGCTCGAGCAGGCCCGCGACGCAGTGGATGCGCCCGAGGCGAGCGGCGAGGCCATCGCGCAGGAGTTCGAGCGCTACCTGCGACGGCGCGGCGACGGACCAGAGGGACGGGCCGACGGTCGCGGCGAGGGTCCGCGCCCCGGCCCCTGAGCATGGCCGCATGGCGCCGAGCCGCGGCATCCGTTCAGGGCTGGATCGCCCCCGTGCCGAGCAGGAGGAAGATGAGTCCGCCGAGGGCGATGCGGTAGATCACGAACGGCAGGAAGCTGCGCTTCGAGATGTAGTTCATGAAGAAGGCGATGACGAGGATCGCGACGACGAACGCGACGATCGTCGCGGCGGCGGTCTCGAGCGGCCCGTAGACCGCGGGCTCGCCCCAGCTCTTGATCAGCTGGTAGAGGCCCGAGCCGAACACCGCCGGGATCGCGAGCAGGAACGCGTAGCGTGCCGCGACCGACCGCTCGTACCCGAGGAACAGTCCCATCGTGATCGTGCCGCCCGACCGCGACACCCCGGGGATCAGCGCGAGCGCCTGGGCCAGGCCGAACAGAACGCCGTGCGGCACCGTGATCTGGTCGAGCGTGCGGTTCTTCGCGCCCGCCCAGTCGGCGAGGCCGAGGATGATGCCGAACACGACGAGCATCGTCGCGACGATCCAGAGCGAGCGCAGGCTCGTCTCGATCGCGTCCTGGAACAGGATGCCGAGCGCGACGATCGGCACCGAGCCGACGATGATGAGCCAGCCCATGCGCGCGTCGGGATCGTGCCGGGGGACGCGCCCCGTGAACGAGCCGAACCAGTGGGAGACGATGCGCACGATGTCGCGCCAGAAGAACACCACGACCGCGGTCTCGGTGCCGAGCTGGGTGATCGCGGTGAACGCGGCCCCCGGGTCCTCGGCGCTCGGCAGGAACTCCCCCAGGATCCGCAGATGGGCGCTCGAGGAGATGGGCAGGAACTCGGTGAGCCCCTGCACGAGGCCGAGGATGAGCGCTTCGATCACGTCGCGGATCCGCCTTCCGTCTCCGCGGATGCCGGAGGGTCGAGGGTGTTCAGTAGTCGAGGAGCAGGTCTCTGAGGACCCGCCTACCGAAGACTAGTGCGTCGAGGGGAACCCGCTCGTCGACGCCATGGAACATGCCGGGGAAGTCGAGGCCCTCGGGCAGGCGGAGCGGAGCGAACCCGTACCCCGCGATGCCGAGCCGGCTGAGCGACTTGTTGTCGGTGCCGCCCGAGAGAAGGTAGGGGAACACGGATGCCCCGGGGTCGTGCACGCCGATCGATCGCGTGACGGCCTCGACGAGCGGCCCGGTCGTCGACGCTTCGAGGCCGACGTCGCGATGCACGACCTGGACGTCGACGTCGTCGCCGACGATCTCGCGGATCTCGGCCAGCACCGCCTCCTCTTCACCGGGCAGGGTGCGGATGTCGACGAGCGCCTCGGCGTGGTCGGGGATCACGTTGTGCTTGTATCCGGCGTCGAGCACGGTCGGATTCGAGGTCGTGCGGAGCGTCGCGGTGATGAATCCCGAGGCGGAGCCGGCGGCAAGCGCGAGCTCGTCGGGCGAGACCTGTTCGGGGTCGACGCCGAGTGCCCCCGCGATCGCGGCGAGGAGCTCGCGCGTCGTGTCGGTCAGGTGCACGGGCCACTCGGTGCGGCCGAGGCGCGCGATCGCCTCGGCGAGCGTCGTGATGGCGTTGTCGCGGATGAGACGCGACCCGTGCGCGGCGACGCCCCGGGCGACGAGCCGCACCCAGATGAGCGACTTCTCCCCCGTCTGCAGGAGGTACGCCCGCGTGCCGCCGACCGTGATCGAGTAACCGCCGACCTCGCTGATCGCCTCGGTGGCGCCCGCGAAGAGCTCGGGATGGTGATCGACGAGCCAGCTCGCCCCGGTGCCGCCGCCGGCCTCCTCGTCGGCGAAGAATGCGAGGACGATCTCGCGCTCGGGAAGCGAGCCCGCGCCGATGATGTCGCCGAGGGCGGTGAGCATCATCGCGTCCATGTCCTTCATGTCGACCGCGCCGCGGCCCCACAGCATGCCGCCCTTGATCTCGCCCGCGAACGGGTCGACGCTCCAGTTGCGCGCGTCGGCGGGCACGACGTCGAGGTGGCCGTGCAGCACGAGTGCGGGCTTCTCCGGGTTGCGCCCCGGCACGCGTGCGACGACGCTCGTGCGTCGCGGTTCGGGCTCGAAGAGCTGCGGCGCGAGGCCGAGGGCGGCGAGCTTCGCCTCGACGTACTCGGCCGCCTCGCGTTCGCCGTTCGCCTTGCCCTCACCGTAGTTCGAGGTGTCGATGCGGATGAGGTCTCGGGCGATCACCGCCGTCTTGTCGAGCTCGGGCAGGGGCTCTTGGATTGCGGATGAGTCGGCCATGCGTCTCACCGTAGCCGCCCTTCGGTGACCGGGCCACGCGGGGTTCGGAGCCCCCGGGATTCCGTGCTAGTGTCGTCTCTCGGGCCTCCGAGCGATCGCGGGCCGAACACAACGCGCGGGTGGCGGAAATGGCAGACGCGCTAGCTTGAGGTGCTAGTGCCCTAACGGGCGTGGGGGTTCAAGTCCCCCCTCGCGCACGCGTTGTGAAGAAGGCCGGATCATCACGATCCGGCCTTCTTTCGTCTCCGGGACGGTCGGCGTCTTCGACTTGCCTTGTTCGAATATATGTTCGAAACTGGGGTATGGCCATGACCGCTCCCCTCGTCGCCCCCGGCCCCAGGCCGGCGCGCGTCGATGAACTGCAGGCCCGCATCCGCGGGATGCAGGCCACGCGGCTCGACTCCAAGGCGGTGCCGACGCATCCGGCCTTCGCACAGGTGCTGCCGGGCGGCTCGCTCCGCGAGGGCACGGTCGTGCAGGTCGAGGGGTCGACGACCCTGCTCATGGCGCTCCTTGCGGCGCCGAGCGCGAGCGGGCGCTGGGTCGCGGTGGCGGGCATGCCCGAGTTCGGCGTCGAGGCCGCCGCGCGGTTCGGCATCGCGCTCGAGCGGCTCGTGCTCGTGCCAGAGCCCGGCCGGCAGTGGCTCACCGTCGTCGCGGCGCTCGCCGACGTCATCCCCGTCGTCGCGGTGCGGCCGGCGGGCCGGGTCTCGCCTGCCGAGTCGAGCCGGCTCCAAGCGAGGCTCCGACAGCGCGGTACCACCCTGCTCGTCGTGGGCGCCTGGCCGGGCAGCGACGCACGGCTCGGCATCGAGGCGAGCGAGTGGCAGGGGCTCGAGCGCGGGCACGGGCATCTCGCCGAGCGCGAAGTCGTCGTGAGCGTGGCGGGGCGCGGCGAGTTCATGCGCAGTGCGCGTTCCCGGCTCCGGTTGCCCGGGCGTTCCCTCGAGTTCGCGCCGGCGGGCACGAACAGCGGCGCCGACCCGATCCGCCTCGACGACCCCGTGCGGAGGGCCACCGGATGACCATCGACTCCGGCCGCACCGTCGTGCTCTGGTGCCCCGACTGGCCCGTCTTCGCCGCGTGCCGTGAGACGGGACTCGACCCGGCCTCCCCCATCGCCCTCACCGAGGCCGGCCTCGTCTACGCCTGCTCTGCCACCGCGCGCCGCGACGGCGTCGCGCGCGGGCTGAAACTCCGCGAGGCACAGTACCGCTCCCCCAGCCTCACCCTGCTCGACTACGACGCCGATCTCGACGCACGCGTCTTCGAACCCGTCGTACGAGGCGTCGAGGCGACGGTGCCGGGTGTGCAGCTCATCCGCCCGGGAACGCTCGCCATGCGCGCTCGTGGACCCGCGCGGTACTACGGGGGTGAGGATGCCGCGGCGTCGGCCCTCCTCGCCACCGTCGCCGAGCTCGGGGTCGCCGGTGCACGGGTCGGCGTCGCCGACGGGCCGTTCGCGGCCGAGCAGGCGGCGCGTGCCGCGCCGAGCGAGTCCTCCGTCGGGATCGTGGCGCCCGGGGCATCCGCCGCCTTCATCGCACCGCTGCCCGTGTCGCTCGTGGCCGACGGCCGCACGACGATCCTGCTGAACCGGCTCGGCGTGCAAACCCTCGGCGAGTTCGCCGCGCTTCCCGAAGAAGACGTGCGGCGCCGCTTCGGCGCGGCGGGGGCCTTCGCGCACGACCGCGCCGCCGGGCGCGAGCAGGCGCGGGTCATCGCGCGCACCCCGCCGCCCGAGTTCGAGGCGGAGCAGCACTTCGAGCCCCCGCTCGACCGCGTCGACCAGCTCGCGTTCGCGTTCCGGGTGGGCGCCTCGGAGTTCATCGAGCGCATGCGGGCCGTGCGACTCGTCTGCACGGGGCTGCGCATCGAGCTCGACGACGAGCGCGGCGGGCACTCGAGTCGCAGCTGGCTGCACCCGCGGTGGTTCACTCCCGCCGACGTCGTCGACCGGGTGCGGTGGCAGCTGCAGGGCACGGGCACCGCCGACACCGGGCTCGACTCGCCGATCGTGCGGTTGCGCGTGATTCCCGAGCGCATCGACTCCACCGGCCACCACGAGGAGGGCCTCTGGGGCGGTGGGCCCGACGAGCGGGTGCACCACGCGCTCACCCGCGTGCAGAGCATGCTCGGGCACGAGGCGGTCGTGACCGCGGCGATCGGCGGCGGCCGCATGCTCGCCGATCGGCAGGTGCTCGTGCCGTGGGGCGACCGGCCGCCCGAGCGTGCGGGCGATGCGCCATGGCCGGGCAGCCTGCCCGCGCTCGCGCCCGCGAGCGTGTTCCGCGAGCGGCTGCCGATCGCCCTCCTCGACGCGCGCGGCGCGGTCGTCGCGATCGACGGGCGCGGGGCGGTCTCCGCGGCGCCCGAGCGCTTCGCGGTGGGCGGCGGCGACCTCGCGCCCGTGCGCGCCTGGGCGGGTCCATGGCCGGTGGTCGAACGCTGGTGGGACGAAGAGCACGCCAAGCGCGTGCACAGGTTCCAGGTCGTCGACGACGACGGCTGCGCGTGGCTGCTCGTGCGCGACCGCGAGGGCTGGTGGGCCGAGGCGAGGTACGACTGATGGCGGCATCCGATCGTGAGGGGGTGACCGATGGGCTGGAACAACCCGTCGATCCCGTGGTCCGAGCTCGAGCGCAAGCTCTCCGACCAGCGGCGGCCCGGAGGGCAGTCGCTCATCGCCGACGGCGGTGACAGCCCCGCATGGAGCCGCAAGCGGCATCCGTACCGCCCTTCCGAGGGCCTCGAGGCGCCGGCCGGCCCCGTCGTGCCCTACGCCGAACTGCACGCGCACTCCACGTTCAGCTTCCTCGACGGGGCCTCGACCCCCGAGCAGCTCGTCGAGGAGGCGCATCGACTCGGCCTGTCGGGACTCGCGGTCACCGACCACGACGGCTTCTACGGCATCGTGCGCTTCGCCGAGGCCGCCGAGAGCTTCCCCGAGCTGGCGACCGTGTTCGGCGCCGAGCTCAGCCTCGGCCTCACCGAGCCGCAGATGGGCGTCGCCGACCCCGAGGGCGAGCACCTGCTCGTGCTCGCCCGGCAGGAGTCGGGATACCACCGGCTCGCGAGCGCGATCACCGCGGGCCAGCTCGCGGGCGGTGAGAAGGGGCGCCCGGTCTACTCGCTCGAGGAGCTCGCCGAGCGTTCGGGCGGCGAGTGGGTCGTTCCCACCGGATGCCGCAAGGGTGCGGTTCGTCGCGCACTCGCGAACGGCGGGGCGGATGCCGCGGGGCGCGAGCTCGACCGGCTCGTCGCCCTCTTCGGCCGCGACAACGTCGTCGTGGAGCTGTTCGACCACGGCCATCCGCTCGACCAGGAGGCGAACGACGCCCTGGCGCTGCTCGCCGAGCGGGCACGCCTGCCGCTCCTCGCGACGAACGCGGTGCACTACGCGAGCCCCGGCGAGCACCGGCTCGCCTCCGCGCTCGCGGCGGTGCGGGCCCGGCGCAGCCTCGACGAGCTCGACGGGTGGCTGCCTGCATCCGATGGCCTGCACCTGCGCAGCGGCGCCGAGATGATGCGCCGCTTCGACCGGTACCCCGGAGCGGTGGCGCGGTCGGTGACGCTGGCGGGCGAGCTCGGCTTCCGGCTGCGCAGCGCCCGCCCGCGACTGCCTCGGCAGGAGGTGCCGGCCGGCCACACGCCCATGAGCTGGCTGCGTGAGCTCGTCTGGGCGGGCGCCGGGCAGCGCTACCCCGGCCTGCCCGACCACGTGCGGGAGCGGCTCGGCCGCGAGCTCGACGTCATCGAGCAGAAGGACTTCCCCGGTTACTTCCTCATCGTGTACGACATCGTGCGCGAGGCGCGCAGCCGCGGCATCCTGTGCCAGGGTCGCGGCTCGGCGGCGAACTCCGCCGTCTGCTACGTGCTCGACATCACGGCGGTCGACTCGATCTTCTTCGACCTGCCGTTCGAGCGGTTCCTCTCCGCGCTCCGCGACGAGGAGCCCGACATCGACGTCGACTTCGACTCGGATCGGCGCGAGGAGATCATCCAGTACGTCTACGAGAAGTACGGCCGCATGAATGCCGCGCAGGTCGCGAACGTCATCAGCTATCGGCCGAAGGCTGCGGTGCGCGACATGGCGAAGGCGCTCGGCTACTCCACCGGGCAGCAGGACGCGTGGTCTCGTCAGGTCGAACGGTGGGGCGCCGTGGTGTCGACCGACGACCACGACATCCCGCAGCCGGTCGTCGAGCTCGCCGAGCAGCTGCTCACCTTCCCGCGACACCTCGGGATCCACTCGGGCGGCATGGTGCTCACCGACCGACCCGTCGGCGAGGTGTGCCCCATCGAGCACGCCCGCAAGGAGAAGCGCACCGTGCTGCAGTGGGACAAAGACGACTGCGCCTGGATGGGCCTCGTCAAGTTCGACCTGCTCGGCCTCGGCATGCTCGCCGCGCTGCAGTACACCTTCGACCTCGTCCGCGAGACGACCGGCGAAGAGTGGGAGCTCGCGACCATCCCGAAAGAGGAGCAGGCGGTCTACGACATGCTCTGCCGCGCCGACTCCATCGGCGTCTTCCAGGTCGAGAGCCGCGCCCAGATGGGCACGCTCCCCCGCCTCAAGCCTCGCTGCTTCTACGATCTCGTCGTCGAGATCGCTCTCATCCGCCCCGGTCCGGTGCAGGGCGGCGCGGTGCATCCGTACATCCGGCGGCGCACGGGCGAGGAGCCCGTCAGCTACCTGCATCCGAACCTCGAGCCGGTGCTCGCCCGTACCCTCGGGGTGCCGCTCTTCCAGGAGCAGCTCATGCAGATGGCCGTCGCGGTCGGCAACTGCAGCGCGGCCGACGCCGATCTGCTGCGACGCGCGATGGGCTCGAAGCGCGGGGTGGAGAAGATCGATCGCCTGCGCTCGAAGCTCTACGCGGGCATGGCCGAGAACGGCATCGAGCCCGAGGTGGCCGACTCCATCTACGCCAAGATCGAGGCGTTCGCGAACTTCGGCTTCGCCGAGAGCCACGCGCTCAGCTTCGGCCTGCTCGTCTACGCGAGCTCGTGGCTGAAGCTGCACTACCCGGCCGCGTTCCTCGCCGCGCTCATCCGCGCGCAGCCGATGGGCTTCTACTCGCCGCAGACGCTCACCGCCGACGCGAGACGCCATGGGGTCGAGATGCTCCGGCCCGACATCCTCCGCTCGGGCGTGAGTGCCGGACTCGAGGCGATCGAGGTGGGCGCGTCAGGCGCGTCGGGTGCGTCGACCGCGGCATCCGCTGCTTCAGGCGACGGATGCCGCGGACCGACCGGCCTGGCCGCGTGCGCCGAACCCGTACAGCCGCCCATCGGGCCGTTCGATCGCAACGCACCCGACCGATCGGCCGAGCACCGTCGCGACGGTGCCTTCGCGGTGCGGCTCGGGCTCGCCGACGTCTCCTCCATCGGCACGGCGGTCGCCGAGCGGATCGTCGGCGAACGCGAGGCGCACGGTCCGTATCGCGACATGGCGGATGTCTCGCGTCGTGCGGGTCTTGCCGCCGAGCAGCTCGAGGCGCTCGCCGCCGCGGGCGCGTTCGACGGCTTCAGCCTGCGACGGCGTGAGGCGCTCTGGCTCGCCGGCGAGGCGGCGGAGGACCGCGAAGAGTACCTCGCGGGCTCGGTCGTCGTCGTGCAACCGCCGTTGCTGCCGATGCTCTCTCCCGCCGAGCAGGTCGTCTACGACCTGTGGGCCACGGGCATCTCACCCGACGACCACCCCATCCGGCACATCAGGGAGCGGCTCGACGAACGCGGCGCCATTCGCATCGACCTGCTGCGGCATGCCGAGAGCGGCCGCCGCATCGAGGTCGGCGGGGTGGTCACGCACCGTCAGCGGCCGGCGACCGCGAGCGGCATCACCTTCATGAACCTCGAAGACGAGTCGGGCACGCTCAACGTCATCGCGGGCGTCGGGGTGTGGAACCGGTACCGGCGGGTCGCGCGCGAAGCCCCGGCGATGATCGTACGTGGCATCCTCGAACGCTCGCCCGAAGGCGTGACCAACCTCGTCGCCGACCGGTTCGAACGCCTCACCGTGTCGGCGACGATGCGCTCGCGCGACTTCCGCTGAACTCGTCAGCTCGTCACTGCTCGCGTCCCCAGGATGCCTCGGATGAGGATCGTCGCCAGTGGAAGCGGCCTCCGGCCCACTCGCGAACCACATCGGTGAGTCACAGCGTCGTGTCGGGTGCCCAGCCGGCGATGACGGTCGCCATATCGGATTCGACCTCCAAGGCTCGCGCGGCAGCGCTCAGGTACCCCATGACCGTCAGGTGGACGGCGTCCCAGGCTTGCGCGACGCGTTCCCAATCGGGCATCACCCAGGCGCCATCTCGTCCCGTGACCCGATACCAGTCGTGTCGACGCGACGCGGTGACGTCGAGAGGGAACTCGCGGCAGAGCGCGACCCACTCCTCCGCCGCCCGGATCTCGAGGGTTCTGCCCGTGCCGCGGATCGGGAGCGCCGTGGCCTCGGTCTCGCCGAAGGAATCCTCAACCAGCACCAGGCCGGCCGGTTCTCCGGACGGCAGCACCCGGTCGTCTGCGGAATCCGGCTCGGCACCGACCACCACTCGCCGCTGAAACTCGCCGTGGCATCCTGCGACCGATCCCGCTGTGCACGCGATTCGCCCTCCCGGACAGCGCGCCCACGTCGCCAACACCTCGCTCGGCCGTGAGAACGCCGACGGAACCGGATCGCGCGCTGATTGCCATTCCACGGCCCACTGCTCGGCTTGCCGCGGCCGGAGCCACCACGATGCTGCCGGCGAACCAGCGATGCGCTCCGCAAGCGCCTTCAGCGCCGCCCCCACTTCTGGGATGGCAGCGAGCAATCCTCTCCATCGGGCTCCTGCCAATAACGGGCAGTGTCGACCGACCTGACGAGGGGGGATGCCACGGAAGCGTCGTCGACCTCGAACGCACCGAGCGATATCAGCCGGTCGACGAGTCCGTCGATGCCGGTTGGCTCGTTCTGTGCCGGGTCGTGGGGCTCGTCCTCGCGTGCGAAGGCGACGAGGCGGATCCGGGACGATCCGCGACCTGGGTCGAGGTCGTAGCCATGCTGGAAGACCATCTCGCGGACGCCCGGATCCAGCGCCATAGCCAGTTCGAGACACAGCCGCCGGCCCCTCGGGCCGGAGAGCAGCAACCGCGCGACATCCATCCACTGATCCTGTCAGGTGCCGAACCGGCGCTGCCGCCTTGACCGTGGACGCACCGGCGCGGGAATATCCTGAAGCGGTGGACTGCCGAGATCCACGACCGCCCAGCCGGAGCGTCCGACGATGACGCGCCGGTTGTCGACGGAGCGCCTGTTCACCCGCCCGTTCATCGCCCTGGGCGTCGCGGAACTCTGCTACTTCACCGCCGCCGGTGTCGCGATCTACGCGCTCCCGACCTACGTGACCGGACCCGTCGGCCGTGGCGAAGCGTGGGCGGGCGTGGCGTTCGGCGCGTTCGCCCTGTCGGCGCTCGTGTTGCGTCCGTTTGCCGGTCGACTCGCCGACACGATCGGTCGGCTGCCGCTCTTGGTCGGCGGGGCACTCGTCGCCGCGGTGAGCCTGGGGCTGCTCGCGCTCGCCCACGACCTCGTCTCGATCATCGCGTTGCGGCTGCTCGCCGGCGTCGCGGAGGCGGCCTTCTTCGTCGCGGGGTTCGCCGCCCTCGCCGACCTCGCGCCACAGGAGCGTCTCGGCGAAGCACTGTCGTACAACTCGCTCGGGCTCTACCTCGGCATCGCGCTCGGACCGCCACTCGGCGAGGTGCTCGTGGGAATGAACGGATTCGCATTCGGTTGGGCGGGCGCAGCCGTATTGACCGCCATCGCCGCCGGGTTGACGCTATTCGTCGGCGAGACCCGTAAGAACGAAGGGGCCGAAGCATCCGACCACCACCTCATCCATCGGCCGGCCCTTCCGATCGCGATCGGCTTCCTCGCCGCGCTCCTCGCGATGGGCGGCTTCCTCGCATACGCCACCCTGCATGCGAGCAGGGTGGGGCTCTCGAGTGCGAGCCTGGCGCTGTTCGTGTACGGCGGAATCGTCGTCGTGTGCCGCGTGGCGTTCGCACGGGTGCCCGACAAGGTTCCGCCGCTTGCGCTCGGCTCCGCCGCGGTCGGCACGATCGGACTCGGTCTCGTCGTCGTCGCGACATGGCTTTCGCCTGCCGGGCTGATCGTCGGCGCTGGAGTCATGGCCGTCGGGGTTTCGTTCAGCACGCCGGCATTCTTCTCGGCGATCTTCGCGACCGCCTCACCATCGCAACGGGGCGTCGCATCGGGCACCGCGAGTGCAGCAATCGACCTCGGGCTGGGCATCGGCCCGATCCTGCTCGGGCTGTTCGCCGACGCGTTCGGTATTCCGTGGGCTTTCGGTGTGGGCGCCGCGATCGCCGCCGCTGGAGCTGTCTGGACCCTCACCCTGTTCCGTCGACGGGTCGCGGCCCGCCGTGTCGGAGCCGGGAGGCCGCGGAGCATCCGCTAGCCTCGACCGGTGCCGAACGCGACCCATGACTCTCCCGGACACGACCGCTACGGCGCCGATGTTCTCGCCGGCGACTGGAGGGCCCGCGGTCGGCGCACGATCCCCGAGGTCGAGGCCGCGCGCGACCTCGTCGTCGAGCTCGCCGCCGACGGGTTCTGTGGCGCAGTGGTCGCGGTCGACAAGCGCATCGTCACGCTCGAGGACCGCATGGGCGCGAGGCGCATGTTCGCCCTCGGCCACGGATTCCTCATCGACGGCGAGGCCGTGCGGCTCGTGCCGCCCGCACCGAAGGCACCGGCCGGCCGGCTCCGCACCGCATCCGGTTCCTTCGCCGTCGAACACGCGCCCGCCAGAGTCGCGCTGCCCAGCCGCATCTTCGTCGAGGGTCGGCACGACGCCGAGCTCGTCGAGAAGGTGTGGGGCGCCGACCTCCGGGTCGAAGGCGTCGTCGTCGAGTACCTCGAGGGCGTCGACGTGCTGGCCGCCCAACTCGACGACTTCCGGCCCGGGCCCGGTCGTCGCGCCGGCATCCTCGTCGACCACCTCGTGCCCGGCTCGAAGGAGCAGCGCATCGCAGATTCGGTCGCGCGGGGGCCGCATGGACCCCATGTGCTCGTGGTGGGGCATCCGTTCATCGACATCTGGCAGGCGGTGAAACCCGCCCGGCTCGGTCGGGACGCATGGCCCGTGATTCCCCGCGGAACCGAGTGGAAGCACGGCGTCTGCGCGGCGTTCGGCTGGCCGCACGGCGAGCAGGCCGACATCGCGCGCGCCTGGCAGCGGATCCTCGGCATGGTTCGCGGCTACGGCGACCTCGAGCCCGCCCTGCTCGGGCGGGTCGAGGAGCTCATCGACTTCGTCACGGCACCCGCGGCGACCACGGCTGCGAACTGATCCGCGGGGTTCGGCACTCCGAAATGCTGCCAATCCCGTCGCATCGGGCGGTGGGCGCGTGCCCGGCGGCTATCGTGGCTGAGGCCGCTCGCGGCCGCGACGTGACGGAGCGGGAGCGAACGAGCGAACGCCCGCGGCTCCCGATGAGGTGTGGAGCAGGATGAGCGACGACCACGAGGCGAACACTGCCGACCGGGCGAGATGGCGCCGGTATCTCGCCGACGAACGCGCGGAAGCCGCGGTGTACCGCGAGCTCGCGGCCCGCCGTGAAGGCGAGGAGCGTGAGATCCTCCTCGCGCTCGCCGCGGCCGAGGGCCGCCACGAGGCGCACTGGCTCGCGCTGCTCGGCGGCGACGACTCGGGCGTACCCCGCGCCGACGTGCGCACCCGGCTCCTCGGCGGACTCGCACGGCGGTTCGGCTCGATCTTCGTGCTCGCGCTCGCGCAGCGCGCCGAGGCACGCTCGCCGTACGCGAGCGACCCCGACGCGACGGCGGCGATGGCGGCCGACGAGCGGATCCACGGCGAGGTCGTGCGCGGACTCGCGGCGCGCGGGCGCCGTCGCCTTGCCGGAACGTTCCGCGCCGCGGTGTTCGGCATGAACGACGGTCTCGTCTCGAACCTCGCCCTCGTGATCGGCATCGGCGCCACCGGGGTCTCGACGTCGGTCGTGCTCTTCACGGGCGTCGCAGGGCTCCTCGCCGGCGCACTGTCGATGGGCGCGGGAGAGTTCGTGTCGGTGCGCTCCCAGCGTGAGCTGCTCGAGGCATCCGTTCCCGACCCAACCGCGCGCGAGGCCCTTGCCGACCTCGACATCGACGCCAACGAGCTCGCCCTCGTCTACCGCGCACGCGGCATGGGCGAGGAAGCGGCGAGCGAGCACGCCGCGCTCATGGTGGCCCGGGTGAAGGCTGCCGGTCGCACGTCGGTCCCCACCGACGCCCTCACCGTCGTGGAGCAGGACGACGACGCCGTCGGCACCGGGCTGTCGGCCGCGGTGTCGAGCTTCCTGTTCTTCGCATCGGGCGCGCTGATTCCCGTGCTCCCCTACCTGTTCGGCGTGAGCGGGCCGGCGGCGATCGCGATCGCTGCGGTGCTCGTGAGCATCGCGCTGCTCGCGACTGGTGCAACGGTCGGGCTGCTCTCGGGCGCCTCCCCCATGAAGCGGGCACTGCGTCAGCTGGCCATCGGGCTCGGCGCCGCGGCCGTCACGTACCTGCTCGGCCTGGCGTTCGGCACGACGCTCGCGTGAGTGTGAGCCGGCGGGCGCTTCCGGTCAGCCGACGAGCCGATTCCAGCCGTCGCCGTCGACGTGCTCGAAGATGAGGTTGGTCTCGGTGTGCGCCACGGCCGGATGCCCCGTGAGATACGCCAGCACGAACTCGCGAAGCTCTTCCGCGTCGCGCGCGGCCACGTGGAGGAGGTAGTCTTCCGCGCCCGCCATGTGGAAGACGCCGATCACACCCGGCAGATGCGGCACCTGCTGGCGGAACGCGTCGATCTCACTTCGGTCGTGCTTCACGAGCCGCACCGCGATGAGCGCCTGCAGCGAGACGCCGAGCGAGGCGAGATCGACGTCGACCCGGTAGCCGCGAACCGTGCCGAGGCTCTGCAAACGCCGAAGACGGAGCGACACCGTGGACTCCGCGACGCCCACTTCGGCAGCGAGCGCCGCACCCGACGCCCGTGCATTCGTGGACAGGGCCTGGAGCAGCGCCCGGTCGACGCGGTCGAGTTCTGGTTTCTGCGCCATGAGTCGATTCTCCTCGTGAGTTCGTGCAGAAGCTGCGAGATTTCTAGCCTATCGCAATGATCATTCATCGGAGTTTGCCGATCGTGACAGATTCTGCTTCATTCGAGGCATGCAGACATCGTCGACGAAGTTCGAGACCCGCGCCGTGCATGGTGGAATGACCGGGGTCCGCGAGAGCGGTTCCCACGTTCCCGTCATCGACTTCTCGACCACCAATCCGCTCGGCTCCGTCGAGACCGGTGGCCTGGCGTACGAGGAGCTCGCCACCGGCCACGATCTCGGCGAGGGCCGTTCGGCGGTGTACCAGCGCCTCTGGCAGCCCGGCGTCGCCCGCTTCGAGGAGTCGCTCGCCGGCCTCGAGGGCACCGATGGCGCAGTCGCGTTCTCGAGCGGCATGGCCGCCCTCGCGGCGACGCTCATCGCCACCGTCGCCGACGCTCGCCCGCATGTGGTCGCGGTGCGCCCGCTCTACGGCGGCACCGACCACGTGCTCGAGAACGGCCTCCTCGGCACTCGCGTCACGTGGACGGATGCCGCGGGCATCACCGACGCGATCGAGCCCGACACCGGCCTCGTCATCGTCGAGACGCCGGCCAACCCCACCCTCGAGCTCCTCGACCTGCGCCAGGTGGCGGATGCCGCGGGCGACGTGCCGCTGCTCGTCGACAACACGTTCGCAACCCCCGTGCTCCAGCGACCGGTAGAGCACGGCGCGACCGTCGTGCTGCACAGTGCGACGAAGTACCTGGGCGGACACGGCGACGTCATGGGCGGCATCGTCGCCGGCGACCGCGGCTGGGTCGAGCGTCTGCGGCGCGTCCGCGCGCTCACCGGAGGCCTGCTGCATCCGATGGCCGCGTACCTGCTGCACCGGGGGCTTCGCACCCTTCCCGTGCGGGTGCGCGCGCAGCAGGAGACCGCCGCACTGCTCGCCGAGCGCTTGCTCACTCATCCCGCCGTCGCCCACGTGCACTATCCCGGACTGGCAGGGCAGGATCCCGCCGGCCTTGTCGGCACGCAGCTCGCGGGCCCCGGCTCGATCATCGCCCTCGACCTCGCCGGCGGCTACGAGGCGGCCGCACGCTTCACCGAGTCGTGCGATCTCGTGACGCACGCGGTCTCGCTCGGCGGTGTCGACTCGCTCGTTCAGCACCCGGCGTCGCTCACGCATCGCCCCGTGGCCGGTGAGGCGAAGCCGGGAGCGGGCATCGTGCGACTCTCGATCGGGCTCGAGCACATCGACGACCTGACGGCCGACCTCATGGCCGCCCTCGATGCGGCCGCGGAGGTCGGCGGCCTCGTCTCCTCCGAACGAGCGCCGGACGCCGTCACGGCCTGACGGTCGCGGCCGTCACGGCCTCGCCGCCCCGTCGAACACGCCGTCGGGGTCGTACGCGCGGCGAATCCTCTCGACGCGCTCCTCATGGGTTCCGAGGATCAGGCCCCACATGGCATCCTCGCCTTCGCCGAAGCCCGCGAAGTTCATGTACACGCCGCGGGAGGCCGGTCGCAGCGCGCTCCAGAGCTCCCGCGCCCAGGCGATGGACGCCTCGTCGAGCGCCGGGTCCGTCCAGATGGCGTCGATGCTGACGTTGAATCGCGCGCCGCGGTGCGGGAACGCCGACTCGTCGACGCCGATCCGGTCGATCGCCCCGCCCACCGTCCGGACGACGACCGCGGAACTCGAATCCGGTCGGCGAGCCGCATTCTCGACGATCATGTCCACCGTCTCGTCGGCAAGGTCGTCCATGAAGTGCGACTTCCAGTAGTAGCGCCCGCCCGCGGGGAGCACGTCGTCGAACTCGCTCTGGGTCTCGACCCACGTGCTGGTACCGCTGAGATCGAGGATGGGCCGGCCGAGCTCCCCGAACGGTTCGAGCACCGGACCCGCATCGGCTGGGTCTCCGATGTACGTTCCGAGGGCGAATACGACGGGAACCCCGACGAGATCGCTCGGCAGGCCGGGGAAGGGAGGAACCGACCAGAGCGCGAACTGCGGCGCGATCGTGACCGGCGCTGCGAGCGCCATCTCGCGCCAGGCGCGGAACACGGTCGCGGCCTCGGCCGCGGGATGGACGAACGCGGCGCTGGCGACCTCGGGACCGAGCGGATGCAGCGCGAACGTGAACTCCGTGACCACTCCGAGTCCGCGTCCGGCCCCTCGTGCCGCCCAGAAGAGGTCGGGGTTCTCATCCGCGTTCGCGGTGCGGACGCTCCCGTCCGCCGTGACGATGGTCATCGAGATCACGTTGTCGCAGCTGAGCCCGTGGGTGCGCTGCATCAGGCCGAGGCCGCCGCCCAGCGTCAGCCCGCCGACCCCGGTCTCGGATATCTCGCCGCCGGGCGTCGCGAGCCCGTGCACCTGGGTCGCGGCATCCACATCCGCCCAGAGCGCCCCACCCTGGACACGCGCGGTCCGCGCGACGGGGTCGACGACCACGCCGCTCATGCGCGAAAGGTCGATCACGAGACCGTCGTCGCACACGGCGCTCCCGGCGACCTGATGTCCACCCCCGCGGACCGACACGATCGGCCGATGGCGACGCGCCGCGTCGACGCACGCCACCACGTCTTCGGTGTCCGCACATCTGACGATGACGTCGGGGTGCCGGTCGATGAGCGCGTTCCAGACCCCCCGTGCCGCGTCGTACTCGCGGTGATCCCGCTCGATCACCTTTCCTCGCACACGTGCGCGCAGGTCACCGGCAAGCGGTGAGTGCGCCACCTGCGACATCATCATGATCGCCTCGCAATCCCGTCAAGCATCCGACGGCAGTACCAACGGTAGGCGCGGCCACGGTCGGATGCATGGGGTGAACGCCCCATTTTCGCGTGGCGGAGAAGCTCGGAGACCTGCTCGGGCTCGAGGATGCCGGGGCTGCCGATGAAGTCGTACTCCTCGTCGCTTCCGAGTTCGGCCGCGACCGTTCATGAGCGCGTCGGCGCACCCTGACGAACGCCCGCCCAAGCCGGGACGCCCGCCTCAGTTCCGGTTGGTCCACAGTCCCATCAGCACGGTGATTGCGTCTTGGAGTGTCAGCTCATTTCTCACCGCCGCGTCGTGCAGTTCCCGCGCCGGCTTGAGCACTTCAGCCGGCAACCCGCGAGGCGATGCGCTCACGATCGTTCCGCCGCGTGCCCGAGCTTGCACGAATCGCTCGGATTCCAGCAACTTGTAGGCTTTCGCCACCGTGCCCGGCGCCACACCAAGGTCTCGTGAGAGCTGGCGAACGGTCGGAAGTCGCTCCCCTGGTGCGATCCGGCCCGCCATGATGAGGCCACGGAGCTGTTGATGGATCTGGTCCGACGGTGGCGACGCCCCTCCGAGGTCGAGCGTGACCATCAGTTCGCAACTGACTCGGCACGTGCGGCGGACGGCACACGTGAGCGATCGGCTGCGCGAGCCCGCGGCTGGAAGAGTGCGAATGCGATCAGGGCGAGCCCGAGTCCTTCGAGCAGGATGCCCCCGACAGCCAGCGGCATCGCGAGGGCGGCGAAGGAGGTACCGACGTCGACCCGCATGCCTTCGGGTGTCGACATGCTTGCGGCGAGCCGTGAGGACTGACCGATGAAGAGCCACGAAGCGCCGAGCGTGAATGACACCGCTCCGCACGCGATGGAGAGGATGGTGCGTGTGCGACCGCGGCGATGTGCGCGATCGCGCTCCCGATGAATTGGATCCGCTGGAACCGCGGGAATGGACACGCGCCGCAGGGCCATGAGTACGACGGCCACCAGCACGGCCAGCGCGACCAGCACCGGCAGGCCGAATGACCAGCCGAAGAAGGTCGTGCCCGCCCGCGAGGTTCCGAGCTGGATCACCATCATGGTGTAACGACCCCGCTCATCGGTGCTCGACGCGAGTCCGGCGAGCACGACCGTCGCCGTGATGAGCGCCGCCAGCGTCCACCAGCCGACGAACCACCAGCGCGATCCGTACGACCAGATCGACCGCAGGGCGAGATCGACCGCGTCGAATTGCCGTTCACCGGTCGCCCGTGCCGAGAACGTGGCATGGATCGCGATCGCGAAGACGGCGGCGAGAATGGGCAGAGCGTATCGCCAGACATTCTCATCCGGGGTAGCCCACCAGCGCGACCACCACAACAGCACGATGCCCGCCAGCGCCAGGAGCGCCGATACACGGCCGATGAAGGACTCGCCCCGGACCGTCACGGTCGAGACGCGAGCGGCATGCAACAGGATGCCGAGTGCGACGAGCGCCACCGTGCAGACTGCGATCTCCTCGAACCAGAGCCACAGGAAGAACGACAACACGACCTCCGCGAGTTATGTATCAACAGCATGACACATGATCCGAGGGTTTCAAGGGTCGACTCGCAATCGCCGCCAGACCCGCGCCTCAGCGGCTGCCGAGACGGCGGCGCAGCAGCTCGATGCGCGACTGCAGCTGGGTCACGGTGGCCTGCGCCACCGCCGGGCCGCCGCAGACCCGACGGAGCTCGGCGTGCACCTGCGAGTGCGGCTCCCCGGTGTGCCGCGCCCAGAGGCCGACGAGGCTGTTGAGCAGCGCGCGCTGCTCCTTGAGGGTGCGGTAGAGCGCCACGGGCTCGGCGTGCTCCTCCTCGACCGCGTGCTTGCGCCGCTCGCCGGACCTACGGGCCTGACGCGCCTGCCGATGGCGGAGAAGCTCGGAGACCTGCTCGGGCTCGAGGATGCCGGGGATGCCGATGAAGTCGTACTCCTCGTCGCTTCCGGGTTCGGCGAGGGTGCCGAACTCGGTCCCGTCGTAGAGCACTCGGTCGAACGAGGCATCCGACCCGATCGCCTCCCACGTGCCGAGGCCGGCCTCCTCCGAGGCGCGCTCCTCGCGGTTCGCCGATTCGAGGAGGCTGTCGTCGAGGCCGTCGTCACCATCGTCGCCGCTGCGCCGATCGAGCGCGTGGTCGCGTTCGAGCTCGAGCTGCGAGGCGAGGCTCATCAGGGTCGGCACGTTCGGGAGGAAGACCGACGCGGTCTCGCCGCGGCGCCGCGCGCGCACGAATCGGCCGATCGCCTGTGCGAAGAACAACGGCGTCGACGCGCTCGTGGCGTACACGCCCACCGAGAGCCGCGGCACGTCGACGCCCTCGGAGACCATGCGCACCGCGACCATCCACCGCCTGGTGTTGCCCGAGAACTCCTCGATGCGGGCACTGGCTTCCTTCTCGTCGGAGAGCACCACGGTGACCCGCTCGCCGCAGATGCCCTCGAGGATCTGCGCGTACGCGCGAGCCACCGTCTGATCGGTTGCGATGACGAGCCCGCCGGCGTCGGGGATGCCGTGCCGCACCTCGGTGAGCCGGCGATCAGCTGCGGCGAGCACGGCGGGGATCCACTCGCCGGTCGGCTCGAGCGCGGTACGCCACGCCGACGAGGTGATGTCCTTCGTGTTGTCCTCGCCGAGCTTCGCCTCCATCTCATCGCCGGCCTTGGTGCGCCAGCGCATGTGGCCCGCGTAGACCATGAAGAGCACCGGCCGCACGACGCCGTCGGCGAGGGCACGGCCGTAGCCGTAGTCGTAATCGGTCTTCGAGAGCCGAACGCCCCGCGCGTCGGGTTCGTAGTGCACGAACGGGATGGGGGCCGTGTCGGAGCGGAACGGCGTTCCCGTGAGCGAGAGCCGCTTCGTCGCGGGCTCGAACGCCTCGCGGATCGCGTCGCCCCACGAGAGCGCGTCGCCGCCGTGGTGCACCTCGTCGAGGATCACGAGCGTGCGCCCCGAGACGGTGAGCTCGCGGTGCAGCGCGGGCCGCATCGCGACCTGGGCATAGGTGACGGCGACGCCGTGGAAGTGCCCGGCGGCGCGTCCGTGGGAGTTGCGGAAACCCGGGTCGAGTCGGATGCCGGCGCGGGCCGCGGCATCCGCCCACTGCCGTTTCAGGTGGTCGGTCGGGGCGACGACGGTGATGCGGTCGATGATGCGGCGGGCCCTGAGCTCGGCGGCGAGACGCAGCGCGAACGTGGTCTTGCCGGCGCCCGGCGTCGCGGCCGCGAGGAAGTCGCGCGGCAGGCCGGCGAGGTACTGCTCGAGCGCCTCGGCCTGCCAGGCGCGGAGCCTCGATGCGGTGCCCCATGGGGCACGAGCCGGGAACGAGGGTGGGAGATGCTCGGCGGCCGAGGTGCCCGGCTGATGGCCGGAGGGGGTCGCGGTGCTCACTGGATCCGAGCGTAGCGGAGGGGCCCGACATGATCGAACCCGGGCCGGACCGCCGCGTGGAGTCCGCGAACCGGCACAATGGGGGGATGGTCACGCAGCAGCACCCATGGTCACGGTATGTCGCCATCGGCGATTCGTTCACCGAGGGCATCGGCGATCCCGAGTCGAGTGTGCCGGGCGGTCACCGCGGTTGGGCCGACCGCGTGGCCGAGGTGCTCAGCCAGGGCACCGAGGACTTCGCCTATGCGAACCTCGCGGTGCGCGGCAAGCTCATCCAGCAGATCGTCGACGAGCAGCTCGAGCCGGCGCTCGCGCTCCGCCCCGACCTCATCACCGTCTCTGCGGGCGGCAACGACGTGATCCGCCCGCGAACCGACCCCGACGAGATCGCCGCGCGGTTCGAGTACGCGATCGAACGACTCTCCCGCGACCGGGCGACGATCGTGATCTTCACGGGCGTCGACGTCGGGTTCTCCCCCGTGTTCCGAGGCATCCGAGGCAAGGTCGCCATCTACAACGAGAACCTCCGCCGGATCGCGCAGCGCTTCGACTGCATCGTCGCCGACCAGTGGGCGCTCACCGACATCCAGGACCAGCGAATGTGGGCACCCGACCGGCTGCACCTGAACGCGCTCGGTCACCACACCGTCGCTCGAATGGTGCTCGCCGCGCTCAACGTCGACAACGACCTCGAACCGATGAAGCCCGAACCGCTGCCCACCGGCACCTGGCGGCAGGCGCGCGTCGAAGACCTGTCGTGGGCGCGCGACTACCTCGTGCCGTGGGTGCTCCGGCGCATCCGTCACCAGTCCTCTGGAGATCTCATCTCGGCGAAGCGCCCCGATGCAGGCCCTTACTCGCTGCCCGGCTGAGCCGCGCCGGTCGCGTCGAGCGCGCCGGGGTTCGTGAGCCGCCACCACGCGCCGGGGTCGTCGAGCGACGCGTCGAGCACGAGCGGAACGGTGATCTCCTGCGCGCCGGCGCGCACGACGGCCGTGCCCACCTCGTCGCCGCGCGTGGCGAGGGTCAGGGGGTCGGCGTGCACCTCGACGTCGACGGGCGTGTCGTTCCAGACGATGACGGATGCCCCGCCCGCCGTCCGCGCGCGCGCGGTGTCGCCCCACGGGGTGTCGTACTCGGCGAGCGCCTGGTTGGCCTCGAGGGGGGTGACCTCGTGGAAGCCCGGCGCGATCGAGTCGAGGAGCGCGGCGATCGCGTCGTTCAGCACCGCGTGGGTGTCGCCGCCGAGCAGCACCCCGACGATGGTGACGGATGTCGCCCCCACCGGCACGTCGGCGGAGAAGAGCAGGTTCGCGGCGTCGTCGGTGGTGCCGGTCTTGATGCCGTCCACGCCGTGGCTGCCGAGCAGCTTGTTGGAGTTCTTCAGCGTGCCGAGCTCGGAGATGTCGACGACGGGTGTCGCCACGATCTCGGCGAGCACCGGATCGGTCAGTGCGAGCTCGCCGAGCTTCACGAGATCGGGGGCGGTCGACACGTTGTCGAGGGACAGTCCGCTCGCGTCGACGATGCGCGTGGTCGTGAGCTCGTGCTCGGCCAGCCAGGCGTCGGCGCGCTCGACGAGGGCGGCCTCGGAGCCGAACGCCCAGTTCGCGATGGAGATCGCGTAGTTGTTGCCCGACGGCAGCAGCATCGCCTCGAGGCTCTCGCGGAGCGTCAGCGTCGATCCGGCGGCCACCGGGGCGACGGAGCCGTTCTGGGCGACCATGTCCCAGTAGATGTCGACGTCGTCGCTCGTGTAGGCGATCTCGGGTCCGCCCTCGCCGGCCGCGATCGGATGCGCCTCGAGCACCACGAGTGCGGTGACGACCTTCGTGATGCTCGCGATCGGCACCGATGCCGCGTCATTCCCCGCCGCGAGCAGGCCGTCGAACCCGACCGCGCCGACCGCGTAGCTGCCGAAACCCGGCAGGGCGACCGGTTGCGGCGACGCGGCGACGGGCGCGGGGTCGATGATCGCGGGCGCTGCAGCCGGAATCGGGGCGCCGAGCGCGTTCGTCGTGTAGATCGCGCCGGTCGTGACGAGCGCGACCACGAGCGCGAGCGCGGAGAACACGACGATGCGGCGCCGCCGGTAGACCTTCGCGCGATCCGCGCGGGGATTCGTCTCAGGCATCCGTCGCCTCCCCGTCGACCGCGGTCGTCGAGTCGACGGCGAGCGCATACAGCACGACCGCTGCGGCGGCGGCCACGTTCAGCGAATCGACGCCGTGCGCCATCGGGATCGTGACGACCTGGTCGGCGGCGCCGAGCGCGCTGCGGCTGAGACCGTCGCCCTCAGCGCCGAACACGAGTGCGAGGCGCTCGGGCGGGTCGGCGGCGAGCGCCCGCAGCGACACCGCGTCGTCCGCGAGCGCGAGCGCGAGGATCGAGAAGCCGTGCGCATGCAGCAGCGCCGCGGCATCCGGCCACTCGGGCAGCCTGGTCCAGGGCACCTGCAGCACCGTGCCCATGCTGACGCGCACGCTGCGGCGGTACAGTGGGTCGGCGCATCGCGGGCTCACGAACACCGCGTCGGCGCCGAGCGCCGCGACCGAGCGGAAGATCGCGCCGACGTTCGTGTGATCCACGATGTCCTCGAGCACGACGACGCGACGCGCACCCTCGAGCAGTGCGGCGGGGTCGGGCGTCGCCGGCCGGTGGAACGCGGCGAGGGCGCCCCGGTGCACCCGGTACCCCGTGATGGCCTCGAGCTGGTCTGCGTCGGCGAGATGAACGGTGACGTCGAACGGCGCGAGCGATTGCTCGAGCCCCGGCAGCCACTTCTCCTCCATGAGCACCGAGCGCGGACGGTGTCCGGCGCCGATCGCGCGGCGGATGACCTTCGCCGACTCGGCGATGTACAGGCCCTCCGCAGGCTCGTGCGCGCTGCGGAGGGCGACGTCGGTGAGCCGGGCGTAGTCGGCCACCTCGTCGGATGCCGCGTCGCGGACTCGTTCGATGTGCATGGATCTCCTCCCCTCCAGCCTGCCAGTGCCGGAAACAATCCGGAAAACGACGCGTTCTAGAATCATGACCACCGTCGAAGGGGGAATCCGCGTGGTGTCCGACCTGGAAGCTCCGGTGCGAACCGATGCGCTGCTCGACGCTGCGATCGACCTCATGCGCGGCACGCGCGTCGCGGTGCTCACGGGCGCCGGAGTCAGCACGGACTCCGGCATCCCCGACTACCGCGGCGAGGGGGCGCCGGTGCGCACGCCCATGACGTTCCAGGCGTTCCTCGCCTCGGAGACCGCGCGCAAACGGTACTGGGCGGGCAGCCACCTGGGCTGGCGCAACTTCGCGGGCGCGAAGCCGAACTCCGGGCACCGCGCCCTCGCCGATCTCGAAGCCCGCGCCGTCGTGTCGGGCGTGGTCACCCAGAACGTCGACGGCCTCCACCGGCGCGCGGGAAGCCGTCACGTCGTCGAACTCCACGGCGGGATGGATCGCGTGGTCTGCCTCACCTGCGGCCAGCACTACGCCCGTCAGGCCATCGCCGATCGGCTGGCCGCGCTGAACCCGTCGGTCGACCTCGCCACGGCGATCCGGCCGAGGCCCGACGGTGACGTCGACGTCGACGACATCGAAGCGATGGCGGTTCCCGGGTGCACGGTCTGCGGCGGCATCCTGAAGCCCGACGTCGTCTTCTTCGGCGAGTTCGTGCCGACCGACACGTTCCACGCCGCGGCCTCGCTCGTGCGGGGCGCCGACACCCTGCTCGTGGCGGGCTCGTCGCTCGTCGTGAACTCGGGGATCCGCCTCATCGAGCTCGCGCGGCGACGCCGCATGCCCATCATCGTGGTCAACCGCGGCACGACGAAGGGCGACAGCCGTGCTGCCGTGAAGATCGACGCGGGCGCGAGCGAGACGCTCACCGCGATGGCGGCCGCGCTGCTCCCTTGACGACGTTCAGGCGCGGGCCCGCCGGCGACGCCGCCGGGTTCCCGGCGCGACCGTGCGCCGCATGAGCTCGAGCAGTCTCTCGGCCGACGACGCCCAATCGTAGCGTGCGGCGACGTCGACGGATGCCGCGGAGCGCCGCTCCCACTCCCCCTCGTGTTCGAGCGCCCACAGCGCGGCCACGAGCGACTCGGGGTTGCCCGGGTCGAAGAACAGCGCCGCGCCGTCGCCGATCTCGCGGAAGATCGGGATGTCGCTCACGACGACGGGCGTGCCCAGCCGCATCGCCTCGATGAGCGGGATGCCGAACCCCTCGGCGCGCGACGCGTGCACGAGCGCGGTGGCGTTCGCGAGGAGCTCCGCGTACGCGGCATCCGTCACGCCGTCGTGGAAGACGAGACGCGCCTGCGGTGCGAGCCTCGTGAGCCGGGTTCGCTCGGCACGCGAGATGCGGCTCAACAGGTGCAGCTCGTGGTCGGGCAGAGCCGCGACCGCGCGCACGAGCGTGTCGACGTTCTTGTAGGGCATGTACGAGCCCATGTAGACGAGGCGGTGCCCTGCGGGGCGTGCACGCGGCAGCGACGGCGCCGCGAGGTCGTCGGCCGCGTTCGGCACGACGGTGACGGTCCGTTCGGTGAGGTGGTGCTCGTGGATGAGCTCGGCGGTCGTCTGCGAGACGGTGACGACGCCGTCGGCACGGTTCAGGAGCATCCGCTGCGGCCACCAGGCGAGGTGGTACAGCCGCCACAGCAGGCGCACGGGCGCGGGCAGGTCGCGCGGCGGCGTGCGGTTCTCGTAGTAGATCAGGTCGTGCACGGTGAGGAGCAGCTTGTAGGTGCGGCCCCACGACCCCATGGTCTGCATGGGTGTGAACACGACATCGGGTCGGAGCTTGCGCACCTGCAGCGCGACCAGCGGCTCACGGATGCTGGTCGGCGAGCTCACCAGCTGCCACGGCAGCGCCGGCAGCATGTCGAGCTGCCGGTGGTCGCTGATGAGCATGGTGAGCGGATGCCGCCTGCCGAGCTCCGTGACGATGCCCGCGGTGAACCGGCTGATGCCGTCGTGCTGCCCGACGCGGACATAGCGGCAGTCGACGACGATCCTCACGTGCGTGCTTCCGAGCGCAGGAAGCGGAGGATTCGCGCCGCCGCGTCGCCGGGCGTCTCGTAGTGGATGAGGTGCCCGACCTCGGGGATGACCTCGAGCGAGGCGTCGGGAAAACGTGCGACCAGGCGCCGCTGCGCGTCGAGCGGCGTGACGTCGTCGCGCTCCGCGGCGACGAGCAGGGTCGGCACCCGGATGTCGCGCGCGAACTCGCTCACGTCGTGGCTCACCGAGGCACGGAACGCCTCGAGCACGGCGTCGCGGTCGCCGAACGCCGAGAAGAAGCGGTCGTGCTGATCGTGGATCCACCGGCGGAGGGTCTTCGAGCGGGTCTTCGCCATCGTGACGCTCATGACCCGCACGATCGCGCCGTTGCGCAGCAGCGCGAACCCCGCCTTCTCGGGGAGGGCCGCCGCGGCGCGGTAGTACGCCACCGCAAGCCGGGTCATCACGCCGCGCGGGCCCTCGAGCGCCGGCGCGCCGATCGGGTTTACGAGCACGAGCCGTTCGGGCGCGAGACCGCGCGCGACCGCCGCGGAGGCCACGATCGACCCGAACGAGTGGCCGAGCAGAGCGTACGGGCCGGCGATGCCGACCGCGTCGATGAACGCGGCGAGCCAGTCGGCGTACGCGTCGATGTCGTGCGGACGCTCCGCGAACGCGGTGGACTCGCCGAAGCCGGGCAGGTCGGGCGAGATGATGCGGAACCCCGGCAGTTGCGCGACGACCGGCTCGAGGCCGTGATGGTCGCCGCGGAAGCCGTGCACGAGCACCAGCACCGGGGCATCCGCCGCGCCGTACTCCCACCACGCGGTCTCGGTGCCGTCGACGTCGACGCGGTGGGCGCTCACGGGGATGCGAGCGAGCTGCTCGGCGTACGGGGAGTCGATCATCCCGGACATTCTACGGCGCGTCAGCTGAGCGCCCGGCTCCCCCTTCCCGCTCCCTGCGACGGATGCCGCGGACACGCGTGACGGTCCGCCGCCCCTGACGGTGGCCGCCCATAGCCTTCGACCATGGATGACACGACGAGCGCCCGCTGGGCCGACACCCTGGCCGTCTTCGACCTCGAGACCACCGGCATCGACGTCGACGCCTGCCGCATCGTCACCGCCCACGTCGGCGTGATCGGTGCTGCCGGCGATGTGCTCGAGCAACGCGAGTGGCTCGTCGACCCCGGCGTCGAGATCCCCACGGCGGCGTCGCTCATCCACGGCGTGACCACCGAGCGGGCACGCCTCGAAGGCCGGGTCGCGGCGGTCGCAGTCGCCGAGATCATCGACGCGCTCACGGATGCCGCAGGCCGAGGCCTGCCGATCGTCGCGTACAACGCGGCATACGACCTCACGGTGCTCGCCCGCGAGGCGGAGCGCTACGGACACACTCCCCTGCCCGGCCCCGGCCCGGTCATCGATCCCCTCGTCATCGACAAGGCCGTCGACCGCTACCGCCGCGGCAAGCGCACGCTCACCGCCACGGCCGCCCACTACGGGGTCGCGCTCCCCAACGCGCACGACGCCGGTGCCGACGCCGTCGCCGCGGGGCGGGTCGCCCAGGCGATCGCCCGCGAGTACCCCGAGCTCGCGGCGATCGCCGTCGGAGACCTGCACGCCCGCCAGGTCGACTGGTGCCGCGAGCAGGCCGAGAGCTACCAGGCGTGGCGTCGTGCCAATGGCGAGCCCGAGTTCACGACCTCGGGCGCCTGGCCGGTGCGCTCACACGTCAACGACGACGCACCCCGTGCGCGTGCGACGCTGACGCAGGAAGAAGTCGCGGAGACGCAAGCCACTGTCGAGCGACACGCCGACAGGAGCGCAATTGTTCCTGCAGGGGCGTCACCGAGTCACGGAGCCTGAGCGCGCGCGGTCCACCCCCGCGCCATGAAGTCAGTCCCACGGACTTCATGGGTGCAGGCACGACGAAGGGCGGGCGACCGGAGCCGCCCGCCCTCGTTCGGCAGTGCCTACTTGCCGAAGTTCTTGAAGCGCTGGTTGAACTTCTCGACGCGGCCGGCCGAGTCCATGATGCGCTGCTTGCCCGTGTAGAACGGGTGCGACTCCGACGAGATCTCGACGTCGATGACGGGGTACGTCTCGCCGTCGAGTTCGATCGTCTTGTCGCTCGTCACGGTGGAACGGGTGAGGAACGTGGCGCCCGAGGAGAGGTCGCGGAAGACGACGGCGTTGTACT
This sequence comes from Agromyces sp. NPDC058484, assembly GCF_042720415.1. Taxonomy (NCBI): domain Bacteria; kingdom Bacillati; phylum Actinomycetota; class Actinomycetes; order Micrococcales; family Microbacteriaceae; genus Agromyces; species Agromyces sp. NPDC058484. The sequence goes on from NZ_JBHXMP010000001.1 coordinate 118,427, forward strand.
CGGGGTGGATGTCGGTCTTCATGGAGACTTCCTTGCTGATCGGATGATGAACTGGAATCCCGCCCACGCGCCCACGCACGGTGGCAGGAAAGCATGATGGCCCACGGGCCAGCTATCGATTCTAGCAGAGTCGACGCGACCGCACGTCGGGCGGCGTCGGGCCGCGTCAGGCGGCTCGCGCGGCGAATCGCCCCTCGGCCTCGGTGAGGTCGATCGTGAGGCCGAACGTCTCGGTGAGGGTCTCGGACGTGAGTGCCTCGGCCAGTGGGCCCGCTGCGACGATCTTGCCGCCGGCGAGGAGCATCGCGTGCGTGAACCCCTGCGGGATCTCCTCGACGTGGTGCGTGACCATGACGATCGCGGGCGACGCGGACGAGGAGGCGTAGCCTCCCAACAGCCCAACGAGTTCTTCGCGCGCACCCAGGTCGAGGCTCGCCGCGGGCTCGTCGAGGAGCAGCAGCTCGGGGTCGGTCATGACCGAGCGGGCGATCTGCACCCGCTTCTGCTCGCCGTCTGAGAGGCTGCCGAAGCGGCGCTCGGCGAATCCCGCGAGGCCCCACTCCTTGAGCACGCGCTGGGCGCGGCGGAGGTCGATCTCCTCGTACTCCTCGTTCCACCGGCCGGTGACCGAGTAGGCGGCGGTCAGCACGACGTCGAGCACGGTCTCGTTGCGCGGGATCTTGCGCGCCATGGCCGTGGAGGCGAAGCCGATCATCGGCCGGAGCTCGAACACGTCGACCTTGCCGAGCGACTCCTCCAGCACGTGGGCGGAACCTTTCGAGGGATGCATCGCAGCGGCGGCGATCTGCAGCAGCGTGGTCTTGCCGGCGCCGTTCGGCCCGAGGATGACCCAGCGCTCATCGGATTCGACGCCCCACGTCACCGAGTCGAGGATCGAATTGCCGTCGCGGACCACCGACACATCGCGGAACTCCAGAACCGTACTCGCCATGTGCTCAATGCTATCGGGACCGGGGAGGGCCTCCGGTGCGCGCGGATGCCGCACGCGGCATCCGTCGCCGGCCCGAGCACGTCAGCGCGCGAGCACCCGCTCGTACACCTCCCGGGTGCGGGCGGCGATCGCGTCCCACGCGAAGTGCGCCTCGGCGCGGCGACGCCCGGCCTCCCCCATCGCCCGCGCCGCGGCGGGATCGCCCACGACCCGCGTGAGCGCGGCGGCGAGATCGGCGACGAACCTGTCGGGGTCGAGCGGGGTGCCTGTGCCGTCGTCCGCCTGCTCGATGGGCACGAGCACACCGGTCACGCCGTCCTCCACCACCTCGGGGATGCCGCCGGTCGACGTTCCGACGACGGGTGCGCCGCACGCCATCGCCTCGAGGTTCACGATGCCGAGCGGTTCGTAGACCGAGGGGCAGACGAAGACGGTCGCGGCGGTGAGGAGCGCGGTCAGCTCGTGACGCGGCAGATGGCGGTCGATCCAGACCACGCCGTCGCGCTCGGCACGGAGCGCATCGACGAGGCCGGTGACCTCGGACATGATCTCCTCGGTGTCGGGCGCCCCGGCGCACAACACGAGCTGCACATCGTCGGGAAGGAGTCGGGCCGCCCGCAACAGGTACGGCAGGCCCTTCTGCCGGGTGATGCGTCCCACGAAGATCACCGAGGGCCGATCGGGGTCGAGCCCGAGGCTGCGCGCGACATCGGCGTCGTGGTTCGGCTGCCAGTCGGTGAGGTCGATGCCGTTGTACACCACCTCGACACGCCCGGGATCGATCGCGGGATACGCGCGCAGGATGTCGCGGCGCATGCCGCCCGAGACGGCGATCACCGCGTCGGCGTCCTCGAATGCCGTGCGCTCCACCCACGACGAGAGCCGGTACCCGCCGCCGAGCTGCTCGGCCTTCCACGGACGCAACGGCTCGAGGCTGTGCGCGGTGACGACGTGGGGCACGTCGTGCAGTCGTTTGGCCGTGAAGCCCGCGAAGTTCGCGTACCAGGTGTGCGAGTGCACGACGTCGGCTCCGGCCGCGTCGCCCGCCATCAGGAGGTCGACGCCCATGGTTCCGAGGGCGGCGTTGCGGCCCGAGAACTCCGCCGGCGTCGGGTAGGCGAACGCGCCGGGCTCATCGCGGGAGGCACCGAAGCATCGTACGACGACCTCGAGATCCCGACGGAGCGCTCGCACGAGTTCTGCGACGTGCACACCGGCACCTCCGTACACTTCGGGTGGGTACTCGCGGGTGAGCAGGTCGACACGCATGCTGCAACGGTAGCGCAGCGGCATCCGTCACCGTTCGACACGCCGTCCGCGAAAGCGGCGTCGTCTGACTACGCTGGGGGCATGTCCACGCGCAAGGTATTCGGCATCGTCCTCGCCGGCGGCGAGGGCAAGCGGCTCATGCCCCTGACAGAAGATCGGGCCAAGCCCGCGGTGCCGTTCGGCGGCCAGTACCGGCTCATCGACTTCGCGCTGTCGAACCTGCTCAACTCGGGGCTCAGGCAGATCGTCGTGCTCACGCAGTACAAGTCGCACAGCCTCGACCGGCACGTGTCGCAGACCTGGCGCATGAGCGGGCTGCTGAACTCCTACGTGGCCTCGGTGCCGGCGCAGCAGCGCCTCGGCAAGCGCTGGTTCTCGGGTTCGGCCGACGCGATCCTGCAGAGCCTCAACCTCATCCACGACGAGAACCCCGACATCATCGTGGTGGTCGGCGCCGACCACGTGTACCGCATGGACTTCGAGCAGATGATCGAGGCGCACGTGGAATCGGGCCTCCCGGCCACGGTGGCCGCGATCCGCCAGCCGATCAGCCTGGCCGACCAGTTCGGCGTCATCGAGGTGGACCCGGCGAACCCGGGCCGCATCCACCGATTCCTCGAGAAGCCGAAGGACCCTGTGGGCCTCCCCGACTCTCCGCGCGAGGTGCTCGCCTCGATGGGCAACTACGTGTTCAACGCCGACGCGCTCGTCGAGGCCGTGCTCCGCGACGGCGAGCGCACCGACTCGAGTCACGACATGGGCGGGGACATCATCCCCGCCTTCGTCGAGGCGGGCGCCGCGGGCGTCTACGACCTGCTGAGCAACGAGGTGCCGGGCTCGACCGACCGCGACCGGTACTACTGGCGCGACGTTGGGACGATCGATTCGTTCTTCGAGGCGCACCAGGACCTCATCTCGGTGCTGCCCGTCTTCAACCTCTACAACCGCGAGTGGCCGATATTCAGCCAGCAGCTCAATTCCCCGCCTGCGAAGTTCACCCGCGACGCCCGCGGCTCGCTCGGCACGGTCATCGACTCGATCGTCTCGCTCGGCTCGGTGATCTCGGGCGCGCACGTCGAGCGGAGCGTGCTCGGGCCGTGGGCGATCGTGGGCTCGGGCGCCCACGTCGCCGACTCGATCCTCTTCGACCGGGCCCGCATCGAGGACGGCGCCACCGTGCAGCGCGCCATCCTCGACAAGGAGGTGGTCGTCGAGGCCGGCGCGAACATCGGCGTCGACCTCGACCACGATCGCGCGCGCGGATTCATGGTGACCGACAGCGGCATCACGGTCGTCGGCAAGGGTTCGCGGGTTCGGGCCTCGGCGTGACGGCGCTCGCCACCGGCCGCGTGAGCGGCCCCCTCGTCGTGCTCGACGCCGACTCGACGCTGATCCGCGAGGAGGCGATCGAGCTGCTGGCGGATGCCGCGGGCAGCCTCGAGCTCGTCGCGGCCGTCACCGAGCGCGCGATGCGCGGCGAACTCGACTTCGCGGCGAGCCTGCGCGAACGGGTCGCGACCCTCGCCGGCCTCGACGTCGCAGTGCTCGAGCACGCGCGCGGGCGGATGAACCCGACGCCCGGCGTGCAGGAGCTCATCGACGGCGTGCACGCCGCCGGCGGATGCGTGGGCGTCGTCTCGGGCGGCTTCCACGAGCTGCTCGACCCGCTGGCGTCGCGACTCGGCCTCGACTTCTGCCGTGCCAACCGACTCGAGGTCGCCGACGGCCGGCTCACCGGCCGCGTCGACGGCGCGATCGTCGATGCGCACGCCAAGGCGAGGGCGCTCGACGAATGGGCGGCGGCGAGCGGCATCCGCCCGGACCGGACCGTGGCCGTGGGCGACGGAGCGAACGACCTCGAGATGCTCGGCCGGGCGACGCTGGGGATCGCGTTCTGCGCGAAGCCGGTCGTGCGCGAGCGAGCGGATGTCGCGATCGACCGCCCCGACCTCGGCCAGGTGCTGGCGCTGCTCGGGTTACGCGGCTGAGGCCTCTGCGCGGGTGCGCGCGTCGCGATCGGCTCCGGAAGCCCGGCTCAGTGACCCATGCCCAGTCCGCCGTCGACGGGGATGACCGCGCCCGAGACATATCCGGCGTCGTCGCCGGCGAGCCACGTGACGACGCGCGCGACCTCTTCGGGCGAGGCGAAACGGCCCAGCGGGATGCTCTTCTTGTACTCCGCCTGCTGCGCCTCGGGCAGCTCGTCGGTCATGTCGGTCTCGATGAAGCCGGGGGCCACGACGTTCGCCGTGATGTTGCGTGCACCGAGTTCGCGGGTCAGCGACCGCGCCATGCCCACGAGCCCGGCCTTCGACGCCGAGTAGTTCACCTGCCCGGCCGAGCCGTAGAGGCCGACGACGCTCGAGATGAGCACGATGCGGCCGAACCGCGCCTTGAGCATGCCCTTCGACGCGCGCTTCACCACGCGGAAGGCGCCCGTGAGGTTGGTGTCGACCACACTCGTGAACTCGTCCTCGCTCATGCGCAGGAGGAGCGTGTCGCGCGTGATGCCCGCGTTCGCCACGACGACCTCCACGGGACCGAGCGCCGCCTCGACGTCGGTGAAGGCCCGGTCGACGGATGCGGCATCCGTGACGTCTGCTCGCACCGTGAGCGATCCCTCGGGGCCCTCGCCGGAGCGGGCGGTGACGGCGACGCGGTGGCCCTGGGCGATGAACTCGCGGGCGATCGCGTATCCGATGCCCCGGTTGCCACCGGTCACGAGGACGGTGCGGCTCGTCGTCATGCTGGACTCCGTTTCTGCGGTGCGTGAGAGCGTCTGGCCGACCGGCCCGTCCCAGCATAGAGCGTCGGAGATCGGGGCATCCGGCGACGCCCGACCGACGTAGGCTTGAAGGAGAGGAGTGCCGCGCGACCCACGGCGACCACCATGAAGCAGCAGTCGATCACCACGCTGCCGCCCTCGCCCGAAGCGGAGCGGCACTCGCGCATGATCAAGTACACGATCGCGATGTCGATCCGTGTCGCGTGCATCTTCGCGATGCTCTTCGTGGAAGGCTGGTGGCTCGCGGTGTGCGCCGCCGGTGCCATCTTCCTCCCGTACGTGGCCGTCGTGCTCGCGAACGTGAGCGGGCCGACGCGCGCGCCGCAGGTGCTGCGACCCGGCGGGCTCGTGCCGCTCACCCAGGCGGAGCCGACACCCGACACGCCCGGATCCGACGACACCGGAACCGGGGACTCCAGGCCTGGGCAGCCCGACACCGAGCACCACGCCGAATCGGAAACGCCACACGACGACGAGCGCGGTGCCGCGTGATCGGCGGCATCGGGGCGGGCGCCGCCCCCGACGTCTGCTCGCGCGCCGGCTGCCGCGAGACGGCCGCCTGGCGCATCGACTGGCAGAACCCCCGCATCCACACCGGCGATCGGTGGAAGACCTGGCTCGCGTGCGACGAGCACGTCGAGTACCTTCGCGGCTTCCTGGAGGCGCGCTCGTTCCCGGTGTGCGTCGACCGGTTCGATACGCGCGAAACGGATGCCGCAGCGGAGGCCGGCTCGTGAACGAATGGTCCTTCCTCACGTCACCGCGCTGGGCGGGCTACCTTGCCCTCGTCGTCGCGTTCGCCATCGCGTGCTGCGCCCTCGGCACGTGGCAGTTGAACCGGCGCGCCGAGGCGCTCGCGGAGGTCGCCCGCATCGACGCGAACTACGACGCCGATCCGGTGCCGGTGGCTGAAGCGCTGCCCGACCCGTCGGCCTTCGATGTCGATCAGCGCTGGACGGTGGTGGCGTTGTCGGGCGAGTACCTCGCCGACGAGGAGGTCGTCGTCCGGAACCGGCCGTTCGGGGGCAGCTCGGGCTTCGAGGTCATCACGCCGTTCCGCCTCGACGACGGCACGGTGTTCATGGTCGACCGGGGCTGGATCGCACAGGCCTCCGGCGGCCGGCCGAGCGAGATCGCCGCGCCGCCCACGGGACACGTCGAGATCGCGGCTCGCCTGAAGGCCGGCGAGGAGCGGATCGCCGGCCGTACGTCGACCGGGGTCGAGCTCGCGACGATCGACCTCCCCGAGCTCGCGGAGCGCGTTGACGAGCCCGCGTACACCGGCGCGTACGGTCTGCTCGTGCAGTCGGGGGCGGATGCCGCGGAACCGCCGCTCGCCGCCGCACGTCCCGTGCGCGACGAGGGCCCGCACCTCTCCTATGCTCTGCAGTGGTTCGTGTTCGCCCTCCTGGCGTTCATCGGACTCGGCTGGGCCGCGAACCAGGAGCGGCGGGGGCTCCTGGAGGCGTCCGGATCCGACCGGGCGGCGAAGGCGGCACGAGTGCCGCGCAGGCCGCCGCGTGAGCGCGGCGACGCCGACGTGGAGGACGAGATCCTCGACCGGCGATAGGTCGCCGACTCACGCAAGCTCGATGAGCTCCTGGTACTCGCGGCTCCAGTGGTCTTCGGTGCCGTCGGGCATGATGAGCACCCGCTCGGGGTTCAGGGCCTCGACGGCGCCCGGGTCGTGGGAGACGAGCACGACCGAGCCCTCGTAGTGCGCGAGCGCGTCGAGGATCTCGGCGCGGCTGGCGGGGTCGAGGTTGTTCGTCGGCTCGTCGAGGAGCAGCACGTTCGCGCCCGAGACGACGATCATCGCGAGCGCGAGCCGGGTCTTCTCGCCGCCTGAGAGCACGCCCGCGGGCTTGTGCACGTCGTCGCCCGTGAAGAGGAACGACCCGAGCACCTTGCGTGCCTCGGTCTCGGTGAGGTTCGGTGAGGCGCTCACCATGTTCTGCAGCACGCTGCGCTTCACGTCGAGCGTCTCGTGCTCCTGGGCGTAGTAGCCCACGCGCAGGCCATGCCCTGCATCGACGACGCCCGTGTCGGGACGATCGACGCCCGCGAGGATGCGGAGCAGCGTCGTCTTGCCTGCGCCGTTCAGGCCGATGATCACCACCTTGGAGCCGCGGTCGATCGCCAGGTCGACCGCGGTGAAGATCTCGAGCGAGCCGTAGCTCTTCGAGAGGTCGTTGGCGGTCAGCGGTGTGCGCCCGCAGGGCGCCGGCGTCGGGAAGCGCAACTTCGCCACGCGGTCGACGGCGCGCACCTCCTCGAGGCCCGCGAGCAGCTTCTCGGCGCGCGCAACCATCTGGTGGGCAGCCGCGGCCTTCGTCGCCTTGGCGCCGAACCTCGCAGCCTGGAGCTGCAGCGCGCCGGCCTTCTTCTCGGCGTTGGCGCGCTCCTTCTTGCGGCGCTCCTCGTCGGCGGCGCGCTGGCGCAGGTAGTGCTTCCAGCCCATGTTGTAGATGTCGATCATCGACCGATTCGCATCGAGGTAGAACACGCGGTTGACGACCTCGCCGACCAGCTCGACATCGTGGCTGATCACGATGACGCCGCCCTTGTAGCCCTTCAGGAACTCGCGGAGCCAGACGACCGAGTCGGCGTCGAGGTGGTTGGTCGGCTCGTCGAGGATCATCGTGTCGGCGTCGGAGAACAGGATTCGGGCGAGCTCGATGCGGCGTCGCTGGCCGCCGGAGAGGGTCTTCAGCGGCTGGTCGAGGATGCGGTCGGGCAGGTTGAGGTTCGAGGCGATCGAGGCCGCCTCGGCCTCGGCTGCGTAGCCGCCGAGAGCGGTGAACCGGTCGGTGAGGTTGCCGTACTTCTTCATGGCCCGTTCGGCGACGGCCGGATCATCGCTGCCCATCTGCATGGATGCCTCGTGCATGCCGAGCACGAGCATGCCGAGTCCGCGCGCGTCGAGGATGCGCGTGCGAGCGAGCATCTCCGGGTCGCCGGAGCGAGGATCCTGCGGAAGGTAGCCGATCTCGCCCGAGCGGTCGATGCGCCCGCCGGTCGGCAGGGTCTCACCCGCGAGCGTCTTGGTGAGCGTGGTCTTGCCCGCCCCGTTGCGACCGACGAGGCCGACCTTGTCGCCCGCGGTCACGCGGAAGTCGACGTGCTCCATGAGCACGCGGGCGCCAACGCGGATCTCGAGATCATTGACGGCGAGCACGGGTATCCTCCGGGAGGGATGCGGGTGGTGGTGGGAGCGTGCCGACGGGCACAGCCTCCCAGTCTATCCCGGCCGCGTTGCCGCAGCATCCGCGGGGCGGTGGGCACGTGTCGGCGGCATCCGCCAGACTCGAGCCATGCCGAAGACCACCAGCGATGCCCGAGTGCGCGCAGCACGACTCGAGTCCCACGGCCTCCGCGGCGGCCTGCCCAGCGCCGCCGATGCCGTGCGCCGCCTGGGCGCGGTGCAGGCCCAAGACCTCTCCGCGGCGAAGTGGGTGGTCGGCGCACGGGTGCCCGGGTCGGTCGCGGCCGACGTCGATGCCGCCATCGAGGCTCGCGAGATCGTGCGTTCCTGGCCACTGCGCGGCACCCTGCACCTCCTGCCCACCGAACGACTCCGGCCGATCATCGCGATCACCGGGCCGCGCATACTGCAGCGCGCGGCCACCCGGCACCGGCAGCTCGAGCTCGATGAGGCGACCTATCGTGCGGCCCGGGCGATCGCCGAGCGCGAGCTCGCGGGCGGCGCCTCACGTTCTCGCGAGGAGCTGCAGGCAGCCTGGGAGGCCGCGGGCATCGCGACGACCGGCCAGCGCGGCTACCACCTGATCTGGTGGCTCGCGAACGATGCTCTCGTCTGCTGGGGTCCCATCGATGGGCGCGGGCAACGCCTCGTCCTGCTCGACGAGTGGGCGCCGTCCACGGTCTCGGCCTTCGATCGCGACGAGACGCTCGCCGGCCTCTTCCTCGCCTACATCGCCGGGCACGGGCCCGCGAGCGTACGCGACTTCGCGTGGTGGAGCGGGCTCACGCTGGGCGATGCGCGCTCTGCGCGGGCGGCGGCCGGCGACACGGTCACGGCATTCGACGAAGACCGCTTCGTGGCGTCGGATGCCGGGTGGCCGGCCGATGCGGCCGCACCCACGCCGCGGGCGCAGTCGGGTCTCGTGCTCGCTGCGTTCGACGAGTACTTCCTCGGATACGCCGACCGCCTCGCGGTCTGTACGCCCGAGTTCGCCGCACGCATCATCCCGGGCGGCAACGGCGTGTTCCAGCCGATCCTCGTGTCACGGGGCCGCGTGGTCGGCACGTGGCGGCGCGGGCAGGGCCGCGGCGCAACATCCGTCGTGCTCGACGGCTTCGACGCGGCATCCGCCATCGATCCGGCCGACTTCGCCACGTCACTACGCTCGCGGGCGCGCTTCTGGGGGCAGGAGCTCGGAACGGTCGAGATCGCGTGAAGCGCGGAACGGGCGATGCCGCGCTGGGGCACCGCCCGTTCCGGGAGATTCGGATCGCCTCTCGGACTACTGCTCGAGCGCGGCCTGCAGCTCGAGCGTGATGGTCACCTTGTCGCCGAGGAGCACGCCGCCGGTCTCGAGGGCGGCGTTGTAGGTGAGGCCGAAGTCCTCGCGGGCGATCTCGGTCTTCGCCGTCGCGCCGCCCTTGTAGTTGCCGTACGGGTCGCCGCCGAAGCCGCCGAAGTCGAAGTCGAACGTCACGGGCTTCGTGATGCCACGGATCGTGAGGTCTCCGTCGACCTTGAAGTCGCCGTCGTCGACGCGAACGCCGGTGGAGACGAAGTCGATGGTCGGGTAGGTCTCGGCCTCGAAGAAGTCGCCGGTGCGCAGGTGCGCGTCGCGGTTCGGCTCGTTCGTGGTGATCGAGGCGACTTCGGCCGAGGCCGTCACCTTCGAGTCGAGGGGGTTCTCCGCGGTCACGAAGGTCGCATCGAAGCGCTCGAAGGCGCCCTTCACCTTGCTGATCATGAGGTGGCGGATGCTGAAGCCGACCTCGCTGTGCGCGGTGTCGACCTTCCAGGTGCCGGCGCGGTAGCCGGGGATCTCGATCGTCGTGGCAGTGCTCGTCATGTGGTGGTTCTCCATGGTCGATTCGGTGTCGCCGCGGCCGTTCTCCCGGCCACATCTATGCAAACACATGGATCACTCGCGGTATTCCCCCGGATGCGCTCAGACGGCGAGCGACCGCCTGAGCGTCAGCACGCGTCGCACGGCGTCGTCCAGCCGTTCCTCGGTGATGCGACCCGCCTCCACCGCGGCCACGAGCGACCCGACCAGCCCGTCGATCGAGATGCCGAACTCCGTCGGATCGCCGGGCAGCACGTAGAGCAGCAGATCGCTGCCGGCGGCGACGGCGCGCACCGCGTTCTCGCCCGGGTCCGCGTACTCGGGCAGGCCGTTGTGCTGGAGCATCAGCATGTCGTCCGTCACCACCACGCCCTCGAACCCGAGCTCTTCACGCAGGATGCGATGCCACTCGGGCGACAGCGAGGCGGGCGCCGGGTCCACCGCCGGATAGGCGAGGTGGCCGGTCATCACCAGCTCCGCGCCGGCATTGATCCCCGCTCGGAACGGGATGGCCGGTCCGGCGCGCCACTCGTCGAGCGAGAGCGGCGCGGCGGGCACGCTCGTGTGCGAGTCGCCCGGGGCCGCACCGTGGCCAGGGAAGTGCTTGAGCGTGCTCATCACGATGCCCCGCTCCCCCGCGACGGCGGCCGCCACCCGCTCCGCGGCGCCGGCCGGATCGGTGCCGAGCACACGGCCCGAGATGAACGACTCCGGATCGGGCGTGACATCCGCGACGATGCCGAAGTTCACCGACACGCCGACCTCGGCGAGCGTCGCTGCACGCAGGGCGAACGCGTCGCGCGCCGCGGGCGCGGGGGCTCCGCGGAGCGTCTCCGCGCTCGCGGCCCCGTCCCACGGGAGGCGCTGCACCTCGCCGCCCTCCTCGTCGATGCCGATGAGCACGGGCGCCTCGGCGCCCGTGCGGACGGCGGCGGTGATCGCCGCGAGCTCGGGCGGGGTCGCCGGCACGTTGTCGCCCATCAGGATGAGGCCCGACACGCCTGCGTCGACGTACGCCCTGAGGGGCGCCGGGTCGGTGCCGGGAGCGTGCAGCATGAGGAGCGCGGCCGCCTTCTGCGGGGTGGTGAGCTGCGACATCCGTTCGCTGACCCATGCGCCGACGGCGTCGCTCGGAACCGGCGCCTCGGTGGGGATCGGCGCCGGCGTCGGCGTCGCGGTTGGGGCAGGAGCCGCGGGCGCCGCGGGGCTGGTCGTGGGTGCCGACCCGGCCGGAGCGGCCGTGCCGCACGCGGTTGCGCCGAGGAGCATCGCCGCGATCAGGAACGGCAGAGCAGCCGTTCGTCTCACACGCATCTGGCCGAGTGTACGCCGCGTGACCGACGGTTCGCCGAACGCCCTCGCGGGCGGCGGCGCAGCCGCTACGCTGAGCAGTGAGCACAAGGGACGACGATGACCCAGCAGACACCGCACCGGAACGACGCGCTCGACAGCATCGATCGACGCATCGTCGCCGAGCTGAGCCGCGACGGCCGGCTGTCGGTGCGCACCCTGGCCGAGCGGGTCCACATCTCACGCACCGCGGCGCACAATCGCCTGCAGCAGTTGCAGAAGCGCGGGGTCATCAGGGGCTTCGGTGCCCAGATCGACCGAAGGGCGATCGGACTGCACATCTCCGCACTCGTCGTCGTGCGCATCGGCGAGGTCTCGTGGGAGGAGATCGCCGCGAAGCTCGCGACACTCCCCTTCGTCGAGAAGGTGCAGGCCGTCTCGGGCGACATCGACATCATGCTCACCGTGAGCGCGCCCGACCATGAACAGCTGAGCCAGGCGATCCTTCGCGACATCCACGACATGCCGGGCGTCGTGTCGACGAGGTCGCATCTGATCCTCGCCGAACTCGAGGGACATCCGCCCGCGCAGACGCTGGACATCTGGCGCACCTGAGCCATTTCCAGGTGGACGCATGGCACCGCTTTCGGGGCGGTAGAGCCGTTCGTTCACGCTTCGCCGGGACCCCCTGCGCGCGCCGCCGAAGGGGCGGAACATGGAGTCCATGAGCCTCAATGTCGAGCATCAGAGCACACGCGCCCTCCCCTCCGAGAAGCCCATCCGGCTCCTCGACAACGCGGGCCACGCCGTGCATGGCGCGGCGACCGGTGGTTTCGCGCTGCCCGATCTCGACGTGCTCCTCGACCTCTACCGGAAGATGGTCGTCGCGCGCCGCTTCGACGTGCAGGTCACCGCGCTCACCAAGCAGGGCCGGCTCGCCACCTATCCCTCCGCCTATGGCCAGGAGGCGTGCGAGATCGGCGTGATCACGGCGATCGAGGCGCGCGACTGGTTCTTCCCGACCTACCGCGACACGATCGCGCTGCTCACCCGTGGCATCGACCCGGCCGACATCCTGCAGTCGTTCCGCGGCGACTGGCACAACGGCTACGACCAGCACGCGCACCGCTGCGCGTCGCAGGCGACGCCGCTCGCGACCCAGGCGCTGCACGCCGTCGGCCTCGCGCACGCCGCACGCCTGCGGCAGGATCCGATCGTGACGATGACCTACCTCGGCGACGGGGCGACCAGCGAAGGCGATGCGCATGAGGCGTTCAACTTCGCGGCCGTCTGGCAGACGCCCACGGTGTTCCTCGTGCAGAACAACCAGTTCGCCATCAGCGTGCCCCTCTCACGCCAGACCCGCGCGACCACCCTCGCCGACAAGGCGGTCGGCTATGGGATGCCGGGCTTCCACGTCGACGGCAACGACGTCGCGGCGATGTACGCGGTCGCCCGCGCCGCCGTCGAGCGTGCTCGCTCGGGCGGAGGGCCGACCCTCATCGAGGGCCTCACCTATCGCATCGAGGCGCACACGAACTCCGACGACCCGACGCGCTACCGCACCGCCCGCGACGTCGAGCACTGGAAGCGCCGCGACCCGATCGAACGCCTCGAGAAGTACCTCGTCTCCGAGGGTGCGCTCTCCGAGTCGGTGCGCGCCGAGATCGCGGATGCCGCGGAGGCGGTCGCCGCCCACACGCGCGAGGTGATGACGACCGAGGCCGACCTCGACCCGCTCGAGCTCTTCGACCACGTGTACAGTCGTCCGCGCGCAGCGCTCGCCGAGCAGCGCGCCCGCCTCGAGGCCGAGCTCGCCGAAGCCGCACAGGGCCACGCCACCCAGCCCGCCGGAGCCGCCCGATGACCGCGACGGCGACGGCGCACGACACGCCCGCGGCATCCGCGCCGACGCAGCTCACGATGGCGGGCGCGCTGAACGCCGCGCTGCGTGATGCGATGGCGGCCGACGACCGAGTCGTCGTCTACGGCGAGGACGTCGGCCCGCTCGGTGGCGTCTTCCGCGTCACCGAGGGCCTGCAGGAGCGCTTCGGCGACGACCGAATCTGGGACTCGCCGCTCGCGGAGGCGGGCATCGTCGGCACGGCCGTCGGCATGGCGATGTACGGCATGCGGCCCGTCGTCGAGATGCAGTTCGACGCGTTCAGCTACCCCGCGTTCGAGCAGATGGTCTCGCACGTCGCGAAGATGCGGAATCGCACGAAGGGCCGGATGTCGCTGCCGATGGTCGTACGCATCCCGTGTGCCGGTGCGATCGGGGGTGTGGAGCACCACTCCGACTCGTCCGAGTCGTACTGGACGGCCACCCCGGGCCTCACCGTCGTGATGCCCTCGAACCCGGCCGACGCCTACTCGATGCTCCGCGAGGCGATCGACAGCGACGACCCCGTCGTCTTCATGGAGCCGAAGAGCCGGTACTGGTCGAAGGCGCCCCTCGCACTGCCGGTCACGACGGCACCGATGGACAGCGCGGTCGTCGTGCGCGAGGGCACCGAGGTGACCCTGCTCGCGTACGGGCCCACCGTGCGCACCGCGCTCGAAGCCGCCGACGCCGCCGCGGCCGAGGGGCTCAGCGTCGAGGTCGTCGACCTGCGCAGCCTCTCCCCCTTCGACGACGAGACCGTCGGGGCATCCGTGCGCAAGACCTCGCGCGCCGCCGTGATCCACGAGGCCGCGCAGTTCGGCGGCTACGGCGCCGAGGTCGCCGCACGCGTGACCGAACGGAACTTCCACCACCTCGCCGCGCCCGTCCTGCGCATCACGGGATTCGACATCCCCTACCCGTCGCCGAAGCTCGAGGAGTACCACCTGCCCACGCCCGACCGGGTCCTCGCCGCGCTCGACACCTGGGAGTGGGAATGAGCCGCGACTTCATCCTTCCCGATCTCGGCGAGGGTCTCACCGAGGCCGAGATCGTCGCGTGGCTCGTGTCGCCCGGCGATGAGGTCGCGATCGACCAGCCGGTCGTCGAGCTGGAGTCGGCGAAGTCCGTCGTGCAGCTGCCCACGCCGTTCGCCGGTGTCGTCGAGACGCTCGGCGGCGAGGTCGGGCAGGTGCTGCACGCCGGCACCGTGCTCATGACGCTCACGCCCGCCGGCAGCGGTGGTGCGCCCGCACCGGCAGATGTCACCGAGGCTGCGACTTCGGCGACGGATGCCGCGGCCGCCGAATCGGCGACGGATGCCGCGCCCGCGAACGTGCCCGAACCCGCCGAGCCCGGCGTGGCGGTGCCGACCGGCACCGCCACCGAGGAATCCGGCGCCGTGCTGATCGGCTACGGAACCCGCGCGACCGCGGCGACCAAGCGTGCGGCGTCGGCGCCCGCCCGATTCGGCAGGCGCGGAGCGGCGGCCGCCACGACGACCGTGGGCGCACGTCCGTCCTCGGGTCCGCCACGTCTCGATCCGACCCGCCGCTCCCCCGTCGTCTCGCCGATCGTGCGCCGCATCGCGCGTGAGCACGGATTCGAGGCGAGCCAGCTCTCGGGCTCGGGCCCCGACCACCTCGTGATGCGTCGCGATGTCGAGTCGTTCGTGCGCGAACTCGAGGTTGACGCGTCGCCGACGCCGACGCCGGCAGCGGCCCTGGCAGCGACATCCGGTGCCGAGCCGGCCGTGACATCCGCGCCGGCCGCGACATCCACCGCCGCTCGCACCGCAGCCGCCGGCGACCAGCGCGTGCCGCTCGACCGCATGGGCCGGGCCGCCGCCGCGCACTTCTCACGATCGCGCCGCGAGATCCCCGAGGCGACCGTGTGGATGGATGCCGACGCCACCGGGCTGCTCGCCGCCCGGCGCCAACTGCAGGAGGCGACCGGCGAACGTTTCGGCGTCACCGCGATCGTCGCGCGCTTCGTCGTGGCCGGGCTCGCGCGACATCCGCTGCTGAACTCGAGCTTCGACGCCGAGCGCGCGGAGATCGTCATGCACGGCGCCGTCAACCTCGGCATCGCCGCGCAGACTCCGCGCGGGCTGCTCGTGCCGGTCGTGCACGGGGCCGAGCGGATGTCGCTGCGCGAGCTTCGTGACGGCATCACTGCGCACAGCGAGGAGGCGGAATCGGGCGCGTTCCCACCCTCGGCGCTCACGGGCGGCACCTTCACGCTCAACAATTACGGCACGCTCGGCGTGGACGGGTCAGCGGCGATCATCAACCACCCCGAGGCGGCGATGCTCGGCGTCGGCCGGCTCGTCGAGCGGCCGTGGGTGATCGACGGCGAAGTCGCGGTGCGCACGGTCACCGAGTTGACGCTGTCGTTCGACCACCGGGTTTGCGACGGAGCCGAGGCCGCGGCCTTCCTCACCTTCGTCTCCCGATGCATCGAGCGCCCCGTGTCGCTGCTCGCCGAGCTCTGACCGACCGACGAATGGCGCTCCGCCGACACTGAGCGTCGCGAGCCTCGAATACGCGACTAGAAGAACTCGTCGGGCGTGCCCGCGGCGCGTTCGATGTCGCGGGTGTTCTGGCCGTCGGCCTTCAACTTCGCCACCGCGACGCGGAGGCCTGACTCCATCTGTGCCGCCCACGCGTCGGACTCCCGCGCGCTCACCTCGGCGGCGCGGGCACGCGCGTCTGCTGCTTCAGCCGCGTTCCGGGCATCGCTCACCTGTCGAAGCGCGAGGGAGATTCCGTAGTACGCCGCCACCATCGTGGCGATCGGCGCGGCGATGATGGCCAGGGCACTGATGGCCGCCCCCGTCGGGCTGAACGCGATCAATAGCGCGAATGCGAGGAACAACACGACGATCGCGGCGAGCACGACGAGCATGAACCGCAGGTCGCGGCCCCAGACGTTCGCGCCGGGACGCGCCGACGGGCCGCGCGGTTCCGCCTGCTGCGGCTGAGGCGAGGGCTGTGGCAGCACCACCGTGTCATCGCCCTGCGGCGTCGCGGTTCTCCCTGGCACGGCCCCCTGGTCGACGATCGGACGAGCGTACGAGTCGGTCATTCGTTCCCCACTCCCCTTGCAAACGGCAGACCCCCCAATTGTGGGCCGCAGCGACAGAGGGGTCAAGGAAGCGCGCCGCCGCCCGCCAACGCCTCCACCGCGGTGGCGACGTCGAGTTGCGGAATCAGTCGGATCCCGAAGATACATGGTGGATCTGAGGGGACTCGAACCCCTGACCCCCTGCATGCCATGCAGGTGCGCTACCAGCTGCGCCACAGACCCATGCGCCCCGTGCGAGGCAACGAATCGAGCTTACACCAGCCCCGGCTCTCCGAAGAAATCGAGTGAGATCGAGGCCGCTGTCAGTGAGCGGATGCCCCGGGGCTCAGTTCCCGGCGGAGAGAAGCGGCGCCACCGGCACCGCCGGACAATCGCTCCACAGCCGCTCGAGGCCGTAGTAGAGGCGCTCCTCGCGGTGGAAGACGTGCACGACGAGGTCGCCCAGGTCGAGCAGGATCCAACGACCTGCGTCGTGTCCCTCCCTGCGGAGCGTCTTCACGCCGGCCTCGCGGAGCACGTCCTCGACCTCGTCGGCGATCGCGACGACGTTGCGTTCGGAATTGCCGGTCACGAGGAGGAACACATCGGCGAACGGCAGGGGCCCTGACACGTCGAGGGCCACGAGGTCTTCGCCACCCTTCGAATCCGCGGCTCGCGCCGCACGTGCGAGCGAGTCGAGTGCCTGGTCGGATGCGGTCATACGCTCACTTCCGGAAGCTGGACGAGGGACTGTGGAACCGGCTCAGAAGAGACCGGCGACGGCGCCGATGACGAGCGCCGCGACGACGCCGAGCGCGAGCACGCCCGCGGTGACGGCGAGCACCAGGGGAACGTTCATTCCCTCCTTCTTCGGCGGGGCCATCATCGCGCGGGCAGCCCCCTGGGTGCTTATCGCCCGGGTGGCTGCGACGGGCGCGCCGATCCCTGCGCCGTCCTCCACCTGGTCGAAGAGGCGGTCGACATCGCTCGAGTCGATCTGGCTGGGGTGCACGCCGGTCGCGCCGTAGCTTCGTGGCAGGTCGACCGAACCCGTGATGATCACCTCGCCGCTCGACGCGATCGAGTCACCCAGTGGCCCGTGGTCGGGCAGCGTCGGGAGGATGAGAGCGTTCGTCGTGGTCGGCACGCCGTGACTCACGGCCCCGCGGGAGAGCAGCTGGTCGAACGGCTCGGCGCGGTCGACGGGCGCGTTGAGCTGGTCGGTCCAGTGACCCACCGGCTTCGGCGCGGCGACCGGCTCGTCGGCGATGGCGGACTCGGAGATCTGGTGCGGAGTCGGGGCGCGAGTCGGCGCCGGCGCCGGAACGTGCGCGGCCTGATGCGACGGGAACGGAGCCGCCGGAACGGCTGCGGCCGCAGCTGCCGGCCGAGACGTCGGTTCAACGGACTCATCCTCGGATTCGAGGTCGAAGAAGTCAGCCGAGTTCGCGTCGAGAATGGCGCGCAACTCGCGTCGGGTGAGCGTGCGCTCGGGCGTGGGCGGTTCTGGTTCGACCGCATCGGGGTACCGCCCGGGCGCGGGCGCCTGCGGCTCGGGCTGGGAACGTGGCGCGAACGGGTTCGCCGGAGCGGGCGTCGTGACTGCGGCCGCGGGCGGAGTCGAGGCGGGCTGCCGCGAGGGCGCTGCAGGCGCAGGAGTCGTTGCAGCGGCATCCGGAGTCGACGTGGCGGCCTGCTGCTCCCGCAGGCGTTCGCGCTCACGCAGCTCGCGGCGCGTCAGCGGCGGTTCCTGTGACGACGTCATTCGACACTCCGATAGAGGTGGTGCTTGGAGATGTACTGGACGACCCCATCGGGCACCAAGTACCACACCGGGAAGCCCCGGCGCACCCGGTCTCGGCAGTCGGTCGACGAGATCGCGAGTGCCGGAACCTCAAGCAAGCTTACGTCTTGCTCGGGCAAACCCGAAACGGACAGCACATGACCCGGGCGAGTCACAGCCACGAAGTGGGCGAGCTCCCAGAGCTCGGCGACGTCCTTCCAGGAGAGGATTTGCGCGATCGCATCGGCGCCGGTGATGAAGTACAGGTCGGCCTCGGGCCGTTCGGCACGGATGTCGCGCAGCGTGTCGATCGTGAACGTCGGCTTGCGGCGATCGATGTCGACGCGGCTCACCGTGAATCGCGGGTTGGACGCCGTCGCGATGACGGTCATCAGGTAGCGGTGCTCAGGCGATGTCACGACCGACTTGTAGCTCGGCGCGCCGGTCGGCACGAAGATCACCTCGTCGAGCCCGTGCGATTGCGCCACCTCGCTCGCGGCGACGAGGTGGCCGTGGTGGATGGGGTCGAACGTGCCGCCCATGACGCCGACGCGCGGCCGGCGATCCTCGCCCGTCATCACGAGAGCGCCCGCTCAGTGGCCGCCGTGCTCGCCCCCGCCGTGACGGGCCGCGTAGGCCTCGGCCTTGCTGCGGTGCCGGTTCGCCACGTCGCGGTACGAGGCGACGACGAACGCCAGCGCGGCGAAGACGACGAGCGCGATGAGCCCGTAGACCCACGACTCGATGGGGAGCTCCCTCGCGTGCACCGTCTCGGTCAGCACCGTGCCGGTCAGCACTGCGGTCGTGAGGCTCATTCGCCGTTCCTTTCGAGATCCCGGGTGTTGCTCGTGACAGTCTAGCTTTCGCACTGCGCGTCAAGTGTCATTTGGGCGTATTGCATCAGCCGATGCGTCTCGACTGGCGCACGGCTGGTGGGGTTTGCGATGAAGCGCAGGTTGTCGGATCCGGCTCGGGCCGCCTGTTGGGTTCGGCAGGCTGATCAGGCGCCGTGGAGCGGCAGGCTTTCGTGTTCGCCGTGTGAGGCGGCCCGGCGCGGATGGGCGGCAAGCTAGGTTGCGCCGTCGAGCGGCATAGCGACCGTGGCCGTCACCGTCCGCGGCTGAGCCTTCCTCGACGATACGCCCCTTCATCGAAAGGCTGTTGGGTCAGGAGCATCCGGTAGATTAGCCGGCACGCGTTGCGGGCCAGCGCGACGCGGGCCTGGATAGGCGCCATACCGCGAGCACGAAGTTCGGCGTCGCGTTCAGCGAACGAGGGCGAGTACCGGGACAGGCCCTGAGCGATGCCCATCAGTGCGTCGCGGTGCTCGGCCAGACCTTGCCGGGAGATCCCTCCGCGGCGGCGCAGGGTCGCCGACTCGTACATTGCCGGCGCCAGCCCGGTCGCCGAGTACAGATGCTCGGCATCGGGGAACCGGGCGATCGGCAAGCTGTGCGCGGCGAACGCGGCGGCCCTGGTCGCCGCGACCCCGGGCAGGCTGGTCAGCACCTGCCCATCGGTACCGGCCAGCAGCGTGGCGATCTCGTCCTCGACCGCGGCCACGTCGGCCTGCAGGATCCGGTAGCGGGCCAGGTCTCGCCCCAGACGTTGCGCCCGTGCCAGGGCGTCCGATGGTGGTGGCAGGCAGTCCCGCCACCGGCTGACCCAGTACTCGGCCGCCGCCTTGCTCAGCCGGCCAGGCGATCTGGCGATCAGCGACCGGGTCGACGGCGCACGTCCTGCGAACGCCACCACGCACGCGAGCACGGCCTGCCCGGTGGGCCGTTCGATCGCCAGTTCCCGGCCGTGTCCGGCCGGTGCCGACAGCCCGGGGACCAGCGCGTTGAGTTGGTCATGCAGCCGCTGCTGAGCCTTCTTGCGCTCCGCGACCAGCCCTCGGCGGTAACGGACCGCCGAACGAAGTCCCTCGACCGGTTGCTCCTCGACCGGTCGGCGGCCCATGCCCTGCCGGGTCAGGTAGGTCAATGCCGCGCAATCGCGGTCATCGGTCTTGAACCTGCCCGACCCCAGTTGGGTGCGCGCGGACTTCGTTTCCGAGGGCGCGAACAGCCGGATCGCACCGGGATGCAGCCGCTCCAACTCGGCCACCCACGCCCGATGCAAGCTCCCGGTCGCCTCGATCGCGAATACCCGCTCCCCGCCATGCACTGCAAGCATCTTCTCCAGCGCCGCGATCCCCGACCGCGCCACCGGCAACGACACCGGATCCTCGAGCAAACCGGCCCCGTCACTGACCCAGACCCGGTTCATCACCTTTCCCGGATCGACCGCCACCACCACCGTCGAAGGCTCAAGCGCCACCTGAAGTACCGACATGACCGGCCTCCTCACCGACCAGAGAAGGCTCGACGCGTCACCGCCGTCGAGTCAGACCATCCCCTCGACGGCCCATCATCAGCCTGCGCTCGTCGGTGTCAACGTCGTTCATGCTCGCTGCGCTGCGCGTGCTCCACGTTGACACCTTCCCACACGCCGGCCAAGTCAGCCTCGATCGAGGGAACACCCCTCTCATGACCTATCAGCGAGGTCAGGCGCGAACGTGCCCGGCGCCGCGCACGATCCACTTCGTGCTCGTGAGCTCGGGCAGTCCCATGGGGCCGCGCGCGTGCAGCTTCTGCGTGGAGATGCCGACCTCGGCGCCGAAGCCGAACTCGGCGCCGTCGGTGAACCGTGTCGATGCGTTCACCATGACGGCGGCGGCATCCACCTCGTTCAGGAATCGCTCGGCGTTGCCGAGGTCGTTGGTCACGATCGACTCCGTGTGCCGGGTGGAATAGCGCCGGATGTGGGCGAGGGCGTCGTCCATCGAGTCGACGATGCCGACCGAGAGGTCGAGGCTCATGTGCTCGGTCGCCCAGTCCTCGTCGGTGACCGCGACGGCTTCGGGGCGAAGGGCGCGCACCCGTTCGTCGGCGTGGACTGTGACTCCGGATGCCTCGAGCCGGTCGAGCACGGCGGGCAGCAGCCGCTCGGCGGCGTCTCGGTGCACGAGCAGCGTCTCGAGCGCGTTGCACACGCTCGGACGCTGCACCTTCGCGTTGTGCACGAGCTCGACCGACCAGTCTTCGCGCGCGCTCGCGTCGAGGAACATGTGCACGACGCCGGCGCCGGTCTCGATGACTGGCACCCGCGCTTCGTCGACGACCGCCCGGATGAGCCCCGCGCTGCCTCGCGGAATGAGCACGTCGACGTAGTCGCGCGCCTGCATGAGGTGGCGGGCCCCGTCACGGCCGAAGTCGTCGACGGTCTGCACGGCGCCGACGGGCAGGCCGACGGAGTCGAGGGCGGCGCGGAGCACGTCGAGGAGCACGCGGTTGGTCTGCTCGGCGGCGGTGCCGCCGCGAAGCACGACCGCGTTGCCGCTCTTCAGCGCGAGCACCGCGATGTCGATGGTGACGTTGGGTCGCGCCTCGTAGATCGCGCCCACCACTCCGAGCGGAACGCGAACCTGATCGATCCGCACGCCGCTCGGCAACGACCTGCCGCTCACGGTCTCGCCGATGGGGTCGGTGAGCGCGATGACCTCGAGGACGGCGTCGGCGAGGGCCCCCACCCGGCGTTCGTCGAGCTGCAGGCGGTCGAGGAGCCCGGTCGCGAGGCCCGACTCGCGCCCGGCTTCGAGGTCGAGCCGGTTGGCCGCGATGATGTCGGCGGTGCGTTCGCGGAGGATCTCGGCGACCTTCTCGAGCGCGGCGTCCTTCTCGGCCGTCGTCGCCTGCGCGAGGCGGTACGACGCCTCCTTCGCTGCGGCGAGGCGCGCGTCGATCACCGTGTCGAGGTCGGGTTGCTCCATGACACCAGCCTAGGCGAGCGTCGCGTCCCCGTCGGTCGCGTGACGCCCGGGGGCGGCGTCGAACCAGGTGCCGAGCTCAGCGCCTGCGAGCGCCTCGCTGACGAGGCTCGTCGCCGTGATCAGCACAGCCGCGCCGGCCTCCGCCGCGACGCGCGCCGCCGACACCTTCGTCTCGGCCCCCCCGGTGCCGACGCCGGCACGGCCGGCCGACCCGATCTCGACGCCCGCGAGCGCATCGCCGAACGGGACCTGGGCGATGCGCTCGGCGCCCGGAAGGTGCGGGGGCTTCGTGTAGAGCGCGTCGACATCGGAGAGGAGCACGAGCAGGTCGGCGCCGATGAGCTCGGCCACGAGCGCCGCGAGCCGGTCGTTGTCTCCGAAGCGGATCTCGTGGGTCGCGACGGTGTCGTTCTCGTTCACGATCGGCAGGATGCGCAGGGCGAGCAGCCGATCCATTGCGCGCTGGGCGTTCGAGCGCGGCGTCGAGTGCTCGAGGTCGCCCGCGGTGAGGAGCACCTGGCCGGCGACGATGCCGTACCGGTCGAGCGAGTCCTGGTAGCGGAACACGAGCAGGTTCTGCCCCACGGATGCCGCGGCCTGCTGTGTGGCGAGGTCGGTGGGCCGTTCGTCGAGCCGCAGGTACGGCATGCCCGTGGCGATCGCGCCCGACGAGACGAGCACGATCTCGGCGCCGCGTTCGTGCGCGCCGGCGAGCGCGTCGACGAGCGGGCCGATCTGGCCCGCATTCTCTCCGCTGATCGACGAAGAGCCGACCTTCACGACGATGCGCTTCGCGTCACGGATCTCTGCGCGCGTTCGGGGGGTCACCGTTCGTCCTCCCGCGGTGCGGCGTCGATCACCGGCTCATCCGCCGGCTCGGCCGCGGTCTCGTCCATCGTGTCGGCCGTCTCGTCGGACCAGAGGCCCGCGTCTCGCTCGCGCTGGAGCTCGGCGCGCGCCTCGGCCTTCGCATCCATGCGCTCGTGGTATTCGCTGCGGCGCTCGGCACGTGTCGCACGCCGGTTCTCATCGAGTCGGATGTCGGAACCGCGCGGTGCGGTGATGAGCTCCGCGGTCGAGGTGAGCGTGGGCTCCCAGTCGAAGACGACGCCCGAACCTGACCCGATGACGACCGTGGACCCGGCCACCGCACCGGCGCGGACGAGCTCGTCCTCCACGCCGAGACGCGCGAGGCGGTCGGCGAGGAAGCCGACGGCCTCGTCGTTGGTGAAGTCGGTCTGGGCCACCCATCGCTCGGGCTTCGCTCCCAGCACGCGGTACAGCGTGCCGTAGCTGCCTCCCTCGGGTCGAACCACGAAGCCGGAGTCGTCGACGGCCTTCGGCCGCATGATGATGCGGGGCGCCTCGGGTGCGGCCGCGGCATCCGCTCGCGCCGTGTCGACGACTTCGCCGAGCGCGTATCCCAGCCGGCGAAGGCCCTCGTGGCTCACCGTCGAGATCTCGAAGACGCGGTAGCCGCGCGACTCGAGCTCGGGGCGCACAAGTTCCGCGAGATCGCGCGCCTCGGGCACGTCGACCTTGTTCAGCGCGATGAGCTGCGGCCGGTCGCGAAGGGGCACCTGGCCCTCGGGCACCGGATACGCGCCGAGCTCGCCGAGGATGACGTCGAGGTCGCTGATCGGGTCGCGACCCGGCTCGAGCGTGGCGCAGTCGATCACGTGCAGGAGCGCCGCGCAGCGTTCGACGTGACGGAGGAACTCGAGCCCGAGGCCCTTTCCCTCGCTCGCGCCCTCGATGAGCCCCGGCACGTCGGCGACGGTGAAGCGGTGATCGCCAGCCTGCACGACGCCGAGATTCGGATGCAGCGTGGTGAACGGGTAGTCGGCGATCTTCGGACGAGCGGCGGAGAGCGCTGCGATGAGGCTCGACTTGCCTGCCGAGGGGAACCCGACGAGCGCGACATCCGCGATCGTCTTCAGCTCGAGCGTGACTTCGCCTTCGAACCCGGGGGTGCCGAGGAGCGCGAACCCGGGCGCCTTGCGCTTCGTCGACGCGAGCGCGGCATTGCCGAGCCCGCCCTGCCCCCCGGGCGCGGCGACGAACCGCATGCCCGGCTCGGAGAGGTCGGCGAGCTCCGCGCCGCCGGGGTCCTTCACGACGGTGCCGACCGGCACGGGAAGCTCGAGGAGCTCGCCCGCAGCGCCGGAGCGATTGTCGCCCATGCCCGGTTGGCCGTTCGCCGAGGACCGGTGGGGACGCCCGTGGTACGCGAGGAGTGTCGTGACCTGCGGGTCGGCGACGAGCACGATGTCGCCCCCGTGCCCGCCGTTGCCGCCGTCGGGGCCGGCGAGTGGCTTGAACTTCTCACGGCGCACCGAGACGCAGCCGTTCCCGCCGTGACCGGCGCGCACGAACAGCGTCACCTCGTCGACGAAGCTGACCATGCTGCATCCCTCCAACGGGTGAAAACGCGTGAGGGCGAGCCGAAGCCCGCCCTCACACGACCGATCGGTCGACTATTCGCCGGCCGCCACGATGTTGACGACCTTGCGGCCGCCCTTGTTGCCGAACTGCACGGCTCCGGCCTCGAGCGCGAAGAGGGTGTCGTCGCCGCCGCGACCGACGCCCGCACCCGGGTGGAAGTGGGTGCCGCGCTGGCGGACGAGGATCTCGCCCGCGCTGACGACCTGCCCGCCGAAGCGCTTCACGCCGAGGCGCTGCGCGTTCGAGTCACGACCGTTGCGAGTCGAGCTCGCTCCCTTTTTGTGTGCCATGTCTGTTTCTCCTTGCGAGCCGCGGGCTACTTGATGCCGGTGATCTTGACGCGCGTGAGCTCCTGACGGTGGCCCTGGCGCTTCTTGTAGCCGGTCTTGTTCTTGAACTTCTGGATCACGATCTTGGGGCCGCGGAGGTCGCTCAGGACCTCGGCAGTGACCGTGACCTTCGCGAGCGACTCGGCGTCGGAGGTGATCTTCTCGCCGTCGACGAGGAGCACCGGGGTGAGCTCGACGTTGCCGTCCTTGTCGGCCTGGATGCGGTCCATCGTCACGATGGTGCCGACTTCGACCTTCTCCTGCCGACCGCCGGCGCGCACTACTGCGTAAACCACTACTCGTACCTATCTCTGGGGAGCCGGGGCTCCATTAGCTGGTAAATGTCACTGCCTGATGGGGATGTCACTGCGCGGGACCCCAGCGGGAAGGAGGGTCGTCACTGCCAGAAAACTGTGCGGGCGCACCGGGATAAGCGGTGGCACCAACGGTCGAGTTTAGCCGACGACCCATGGTCGGTCAAACGCGCGTCACCCGCGCGTGGCGGGCACCCGGCCCGTAGGATCGGCCGCATGACGGTGCTCATCGACACGCCGCTCTGGCCGAAGCACGGCACGGTCTGGGCGCACCTCGTGAGCGACCGCTCGATCGCCGAGCTCAGGGAGTTCGCCGAACGGGCTGGGCTCCCGCCCCGCGCCTTCGACCTCGACCATTACGACGTGCCCGCCGAACGCTACGACGAGCTCGTGGCCGCCGGCGCCGAGCCGGTGTCCCCGCGGGAGCTCGTGCGCCGGCTCGCCGCGAGCGGACTCCGGGTCACGCCGCGCGAGCGGCGCGCCCGGTGGTCGTCACTCGGCTGAGTCGTCGCCACCCGACGAAGCCGGCGAGCCGTCGGCGTGCGTGATGACGGGAGCCGCTCCTGCAGTGCTGAGCGCGGCGGTCGACACGCGGCGGCTGCGCGAGCGTCCCTCCCCTGCCTTCTTCGGCGGCAGCGCGTCGAGCACTGAGTCGAGGAGCACCTCGGCGTCCTCGATGCGCACGGGTCGCTGGCGCTCTGCGGGCACGACCGGTGGAAGTTCTACGATCGGTGCGGCGGGGGGCGCTGACCGCCCGGCGGGCTGCCCCGGCCCCGGCTCCGGCTCAGGGCGTCGCGCCGGCTCGGCGGGCTGCTCGGGCGCGGGCGCGGCAGCGGCCGTGGCATCCGGCGACGGTCCCGCGGCGCCC
The DNA here is from genome assembly GCF_042720415.1 of Agromyces sp. NPDC058484. Taxonomy (NCBI): domain Bacteria; kingdom Bacillati; phylum Actinomycetota; class Actinomycetes; order Micrococcales; family Microbacteriaceae; genus Agromyces; species Agromyces sp. NPDC058484. The sequence goes on from NZ_JBHXMP010000001.1 coordinate 144,272, forward strand.
TGCTCCTGTGTCACGCGACGGTGACGGCCACGCCGGCGACCCGATGCGGCCTTCGGCTCACCCTCGGCATCAGGTGCGGAGGGTGCGACGGCTGCGCCCGCCGGCTCGGCGGTCGCGGACACTCCGACCTCGCCTCCGACCGGCTTGTGCTCGGCGTGCGGGATCGTCGACGCGGCGATCTGCGCGAGCGCGTGCTTCACGTCTTCCGTGATCGCGTGCGTTCCGGCGTGCGCCGCGGGCGTGGAAGCGGGAGCCTGCGGCTCGCGTCCGCCGCCACGACCGCCGCGCCCGCGGCCCCGCTCGGCCTGCTGCGACGAGCGGTGCTTCATGATCGGCTCGTGGTGCACGATGATGCCGCGGCCCGCGCAGACCTCGCACGGCTCGCTGAACGACTCGAGGAGGCCGAGGCCCAGCTTCTTGCGGGTCATCTGCACGAGGCCGAGCGAGGTGACCTCTGCGACCTGGTGTTTCGTGCGGTCTCGGGAGAGGCACTCGACGAGGCGCCGCAGCACGAGGTCGCGGTTGGACTCGAGCACCATGTCGATGAAGTCGACGACGATGATGCCGCCGATGTCGCGAAGCCGCAGCTGGCGCACGATCTCCTCGGCCGCCTCGAGGTTGTTCTTCGTGACGGTCTCCTCGAGGTTTCCGCCCGAGCCGACGAACTTGCCGGTGTTCACGTCGACGACGGTCATCGCCTCGGTGCGGTCGATGACGAGCGAACCGCCCGATGGCAGCCACACCTTGCGGTCGAGCGCCTTCTCGATCTGCTCGGAGATGCGGAACTCGTCGAACGCGTCGCGCTCGCCGGCGTAGGCCTCGACGCGCTCGAGCAGGTCGGGTGCGACGGCGCGGAGGTACCGCTCGATGGTCTCGCGCGCCTCGTCGCCCGAGATGATCATCTTCTGGAAGTCCTCGTTGAAGACGTCGCGAACGATCTTGATCAGAAGATCGGGCTCGGAGTGCAGGAGTGCAGGCGCCTGCACCTTCTCGAGCTGGGTCGAGATGTCGGCCCACTGGGCGATGAGGCGATTGACGTCGAGGGTCAGCTGCTCCTCGGTGGCGCCCTCGGCCGCGGTGCGGACGATGACGCCGACGTTCTCGGGGAGCACCTCCTTCAGGATCTTCTTCAGACGAGCACGCTCGGTGTCGGGGAGCTTGCGGCTGATGCCGTTCATCGAGCCGTTCGGCACGTAGACGAGGTAGCGGCCGGGCAGCGACACCTGGCTCGTGAGGCGTGCGCCCTTGTGGCCCACCGGGTCCTTCGTGACCTGCACGAGCACGCGATCGCCGGGCTTCAGGGCGAGCTCGATGCGGCGGGGCTGGTTCTTCTCGCCGTTCTCGGCGGCGGCGTCCCAGTCGACCTCGCCCGAGTAGAGCACCGCGTTGCGGCCGCGTCCGATGTCGACGAAGGCTGCCTCCATGCTCGGCAGCACGTTCTGCACGCGACCGAGGTAGACGTTGCCGATGAGCGAGGCCTCCTGGTTGCGGGCGACGTAGTGCTCGACGAGCACGTCGTCCTCCACCACGCCGATCTGGATGCGACCGGCCTTCGCTCGCACGACCATCTGGCGGTCGACGGACTCGCGGCGCGCGAGGAATTCCGCCTCGGTGATGACCGCGCGGCGACGACCCGCGTCACGACCGTCGCGACGGCGCTGCTTCTTCGCCTCGAGGCGCGTCGAGCCCTTGACCTTCTGCGGCTCCGTGATGAGCTCGGGTTCGCGGGGCTTGCGCACCTTCACGACGGTGTTGGCCGGCTCATCGCCGCCGGCTCGACCCTCCTCGCCGCTCCTGCGACGGGTGCGCCGGCGCACGCTCGAAGACTCCTCGCCGTCGCCACCGCCGACGTGATCGCGGCGCTCGGGGCGCTCGGGACGATCGGACGGCACCAGCACGGGCGGGGCGTGGAAGATCAGCGTGGTGGTCGTCAGCGTGGCGGGGATGGGCGAGACCGGGGCCGGCACCGGCTCGGATGCCACGTCGGCGGCTGCTTCCGAGTCGGATCCCGCGGAGTCGGATGCCTCGTCGAAGGCATCTTCGACGCCGGTCTCCTCGCCGGCGGGTGCCTCGTCGGGAGCACGTCCGGCGACGGCGTCGGCCTCGGATGCCGCGGCGGCCTCTCCGACCACGCCCGCGGCATCCGCTACGGTCTCCGCGGTGACCGCTGAAGCGGACTCGGCGACGTCTTCGCGCTCGTCCGGCGCGAGGGCGACCGGGGGTTCGCCGCGGCCGGTCGTCGCGGCGCGTTCCACGCCGGCCCGGGCGCGTCCTGCGCGGCGGGAGCCGAAGAGCCCGCCACGTCGCCTGGGGACGCTGCCGGATTCGGGTTCGTTCGTGTTGTTCTCGTTGCCTTCCACCATCTCTGGTGCACTCCTACGACGGATTCGAATGGCCGCGCCATCCGCCCCGTTCTCGTCTCGAGCGGTTCAGCGCCGTGCGCGGAACCGCCAATCCTTCAGTACTGCGACCGGCAGGATGCCTGTATCGCCACGTCTCGCGGTGCATGCGACCGCTCACTCGGATGCGGTGCATCCTCAAAGCCTTCATTGGCGCCGTGCCGGGCGCGGCCCGGACGACTCCTTCGATTATCGCACGGTCGCACAGGGTCGTGTGGAAACGGCATGCCAGAATACGACCATGCCCGACTCCTCCCGACGGTCGCGACCCGTCGCGTTCGCGGTGTTCCTGATCATCGCGGGGGCGCTCGGGCTCGTCGCGGCGTTGGAGCTCTCGATCGAGAAGGTGCTGCTGCTCGCCGATCCCGACCACGTTCCCGCGTGCGACGTGGGCGTGCTCGTCGGGTGCGGCGTGAACCTGGACTCCTGGCAGGGCGCGGTCTTCGGCTTCCCGAACCCCTTCGTCGGCCTCATGGCCTGGCCGGTGGTCATCACGATCGGCGTCGCCCTGCTCGCGGGCGCACGATTCGCGCGCTGGTTCTGGGTCGGCTTCACGATCGGCGTCACTGGCGCGCTCGTCTTCGTCGGCTGGCTGATCGCCCAGAGCATCTACGTGCTCGACGTGCTCTGCCCGTGGTGCATGCTCACGTGGGCGGTGACCATTCCGGTCTTCCTCGCGGTCGCGCTGCACAGCCTCCGCGAGGGGCATATTCCGGCGTCGGCACGCGTACGACGGCTGGCGGCCGAGGGGTTCAGATGGATTCCGCTCATCACCGTCGTCTGCTACGTGATCGTGATCGTGCTCGCGCAGCTGCAGATCAACGCGATCCCGCGCGTGCTGATCGACCTGCAGAACCTCTTCCGCTGAACAACTGCGGCGACTCGCCGCCGACCTGTGCAGGCCGGCCGGCGCACCCGGCCGGCCCGCGGCATCCGCTCAGGCGAACCAGAGGTCGAGCTCCCGCTCGGCCGACTCGACCGAGTCCGACCCGTGCACGAGGTTCTGCTGCACCTTCAGGCCCCAGTCGCGCCCGAAGTCGCCGCGGATCGTGCCGGGTGCCGCGGTCGTCGGGTCGGTGGTGCCGGCGAGGATGCGGAACCCCTCGATCACGCGGTTGCCCGCCACTCGCATCGCCACGACAGGGCCGGACTGCATGAACTCCACGAGCGGCTCGTAGAACGGCTTGCCCTCGTGCTCGGCGTAGTGCTTCGCGAGCAGCTCGCGATCGGCCTGCACGAGACGGATGTCGACGAGCGAGTATCCCTTCGCCTCGATGCGCCGCAGGATCTCGCCGGTCAGGTTGCGTGCGACGCCGTCGGGCTTCACGAGCACGAGGGTCTCCTCGATGGCGGTGGTCATTCCTGTTCCTTCCCCGGATCGGCGGCGGTCGCCGTCCTGTCTCGATCGATTCGTGCGCCGACGACCATGGCGTACCACCACATTCCGCCGAAGAGCGCGCCGACGAAGAACATCGCCGGATTGAGGAACCCCGCGGCGATGATGAGTGCCTGCAGCACCCAGCCCACCGCGTAGGCCCACGGATGCCGCAACAGCCCGATGGTCGCGATGAGCCCGAGGATCAGCACGCCGCCGGCCGCCAGCGCGACCCACGGCGGCAGTCCGAACGTGCTGTTCTCGGTGGGCGCGAGCCCCCAGATCACGAGCGCGGCGAGGAACACCACGACGATCTCGAAGGTCAGCAGCATCGACGCGAGCATTCTGCGGAGGGATCGCGGCCGGGGCGCAGGCTCGGGCGCGGGTTCGTTCGCAGGTTCGGGGGCGGGCGTCGTGGTGTCGTTCACGCGCGGCCCCAGCCACGGTCGGCGGCGATCGACATGGCCTCGCCGACGAGGGCGATCGAGCCGGTGACCACCACCGCACGCTTCGGCGCCTCGGCGGCCCAGGCGCGGGCGTCGTCGAGCGCGTCGTCGAGTCGCTCCGACTGCTGCACGCGGTCGGCGCCGACGCGCGCGGCCACGATCGCGGCGAGTTCGGCGACATCCCGCGCCCGCTCCGATTCGGGCCTCGTGACGGTGAACCGCCCACCGGTGCGGGCGAGCACGTCGACGATGCCCACGGCGTCCTTGTCGGCGAGCACGCCGAACACGAAGTCGACCTCGTCGAAGTCGAAGTACTCGTCGAGCGCGGCGACGAGTGCCTCCGCCCCGTGCGGGTTGTGCGCGGCATCCACGATGACGACGGGCTCGGAACCGACCGCCTGGAGGCGACCGGGCGAAGCGGCCGCGCCGAGGCCTCCCTCCACCACCTCGGTGGCGAGCCGCAGCCGGCCGCTGCCGATGAACGTCTCGACGGCCGCGATCGCCACCGCGGCGTTCTCGGCCTGATGGCGGCCGAACAACGGCAGCGGGATATCGCGGTACTCCCCCGCGAGCCCGCGGATGGACACGAGCTGGCCGCCCACGGCGACACGCGACTCGAGCACGTCGAACGCGTCGCCCTCGACGGCGAGCGTCGACTCGGTGAGCTCGGCCGCGTCCTCGAGCACGGCGAGCGCCGCATCGGGTTGCTTCGCTGAGACGACGGATGCCGCGGGCTTGATGATGCCCGACTTGGTGCGCGCGATTTCGGTGATGGTCGTGCCGAGCCGGGCCTGGTGGTCGAGGTCGATCGGCGTGAAGACGGCGACCTGCCCGTCGGCGACGTTGGTGGAGTCCCACTCCCCGCCCATGCCCACCTCGAGCACGACGACGTCGACCGGCGCGTCCGCGAAGCACGCGAACGCGAGCACGGTCAGCGCTTCGAAGAAGGTGAGCGCCTCCTCGCCCGCGTCCTCGAGTTCGGCGTCGACGATCGCGATGAACGGGAGGATCTCCTCCCAGTTGCGAGCGACGGCCTCATCGGAGATCGACTCCCCGTCGATGCGGATGCGCTCGGTGAAACGCTCCAGGTGCGGGCTCGTGAGGAGGCCGGGGCGAAGGCCCGATGCCCGGAGCAGGCTCTCGATCATCCGGCTCGTCGAGGTCTTGCCGTTCGTGCCGGTGATGTGGATGACCGGTGCAGCGCGGTGGGGGTCGCCCAGCAGTTCGACCGTGCGGCGGGTGGGCGCGAGCCGCGGACGGGGCGATCCCTCGCCGACACGGGCGATGAGCGCCTCGTAGACGGCATCGGCCGCGTCGCGCGCCGCGGCGTCGTCGAAGTCGGATGCGTCGGTCACAGTCTCTCCAGATCCACGAGGAGCGACGAACCGTCGCCGACCGGGCGCGCCGCCGCCGCGCCCGAGAGGTCGACGGAGGGCTCGATGTCGAGCTCGACCGCGAGCGTCTCGCGGGCGATGAGCTCGCGGTGGCGCCCGGCGGCGTCGGCGCCGTCGCCGTCGAGGGTGAGGCCGAGCCGGATGCGGTCGCCGACCGCGAGGCCGGCGGCCTTGCGCGCCTCCTGGACGGCACGGACGACGTCGCGCGCGAGGCCCTCGGCCTCGAGCTCGGGCGTCGTGCCGGTGTCGAGGATGACGAATCCGCCGTCGGCGAGCAGCGCGAGCGCACCCGCGCCGTCGCCGGAACCGGCCTCGAGGACGAGCTCGTACTCCGCCGGCTCGAGGGGGATGCCCCCCGCGACCACCGTGTCGCCGTCGAGCGCCCAGTCACCCTCGCGGGCGGCCCGGATCGCCTGCTGCACCGACTTGCCGAGCCTGGGGCCCGCGGCGCGCGCGTTCACGCTCAGCCGCTTCGTCACGCCGTAGGCCTCGGCGCTCGACTCGTCGAGCTGCACGAGGTCGACCGACTTCACGTTGAGCTCGTCGCGGAGGATCCCCTCGAACGGACGCAGCGCCGCGGCATCCGTCGTGACGACCGTGAGCTTCGCCAGCGGCAGGCGCACCCGGCGGCCGGCCTGCTTGCGCAGCGCGAGCGCGCTCGAGCTGATCTCGCGCACCGCGTCCATCGCGGCCGTGAGCGCCGGATCGGACGGGAACTCCGCGGCATCGGGCCAGTCGGTCAGGTGCACGCTGCGCCCGCCGGTGAGCCCACGCCAGACCTTCTCGGTCACGAGCGGCAGGAGCGGCGCGGCGAGCCGCGTGAGCGTCTCGAGCACCGTGAAGAGCGTGTCGAAGGCCTCGCCGCCGCGGTCGCCGGGCCCCGTCGGGGAGTCGTCGCCGACGCCGGCCCAGAACCGATCGCGCGAGCGGCGCACGTACCAGTTCGTGAGCACGTCGCCGAAGTCGCGGAGCTTGGCCGCCGCGAGGGGCGAGTCGAACGCCTCGAGATCGGCCGTGACCGCCGTGATGAGCTCGCCGAGCTTAGCGAGCAGGTACCGGTCGAGCACATCCGTCGAATCGGTGCGGCGGGATGCCTCGTAGCCGCCGGTCCCTGAGCCCGCCGAAGGGCGCGCCGTGTTCGCGTAGAGCGAGAAGAAGTACCACGTGCTCCACAGCGGGAGCATGAGCTGTCGCACGCCCTCGCGGATGCCCTCCTCGGTGACGACGAGGTTGCCCCCGCGAAGCACTGGACTCGACATCAGGAACCAGCGCATCGCATCTGCGCCGTCGCGGTCGAACACCTCGTTCACGTCAGGGTAATTGCGCAGCGACTTCGACATCTTCTGTCCGTCTGAGCCGAGCACGATGCCGTGGCTCACCACGTTCTCGAACGCCGGCCGGCCGAACAGCGCCGTCGACAGCACGTGCATGGTGTAGAACCATCCGCGGGTCTGCCCGATGTACTCGACGATGAAGTCGGCCGGGTTGTGGGTGTCGAACCACTCCTTGTTCTCGAACGGGTAGTGCACCTGCGCGTAGGGCATCGAACCCGAGTCGAACCAGACGTCGAGCACGTCGGGAATGCGGCGCATCGTCGAGCGGCCGCTCGGATCGTCGGGGTTCGGGCGGGTGAGCTCGTCGATGTACGGGCGATGCAGGTCGGGCTCGCCCGCGGTGTTCGTCGGCAGCGCGCCGAAGTCGCGTTCGAGCTCCTCGAGCGAACCGTACACATCGACACGGGGGTGCTCGGGGTCGTCGCTCTTCCACACCGGGATCGGCGAGCCCCAGTAGCGGTTCCGGCTGATCGACCAGTCGCGGGCGCCTGCGAGCCACTTGCCGAACTGCCCGTCCTTCACGTTGTCGGGCACCCAGTTGATGTCCTGGTTCAGCTCCCCCATGTCGTCGCGGAACTCGGGCACGCGGATGAACCAGCTCGAGACCGCCCGATAGATGAGCGGGTTGCGGCAGCGCCAGCAGTGCGGGTAGGAGTGCTCGTAGCTCGCCTGGCGGAGCAGGCGTCCCTCGGCCCTCAGGAGCTGCGTGAGCGGCTTGTTCGCGTCGCTCCAGAGCTGCCCTGCGACATCCGTGACGGCCGGCAGGAACCTCCCGGAGTCGTCGAGCGAGATGACCACCGGGATGCCGGCCGCCTCGGCGATCCGCTGGTCCTCCTCGCCGTAGGCGGGGGCCTGGTGCACGATGCCGGTGCCGTCCTCGGTGGTGACGTAGTCGGCCACGAGGATCTGCCACGCGTTCTGCAGCCCGTAGTGCTCGACGTCGGCGTAGTAGTCGAAGAGACGGTCGTAGGTGACGCCCTCGAGCTCCGAGCCCCGCACGGTTCGGGCGATGGCCGCGCGAGCGTCGTCGGCGGAGTCGTACCCGAGGTCCTTCGCGTAGCCGCCCACGAGGTCGACTGCGAGCAGGTACTCGGCGCCCAGCACCTCGATGTCGGCGCTCCCTGAGCCTGTCGATGGGGCCCAACCGGCCTTCTCGCGGTTGACGGTCGCGTCGGGCGTGCCGTTCGGGCCCGCCGGCACGACCGCGTACTCGATGCCGGGACCGACCGCGAGCGCGAAGTTCGTGGGCAGCGTCCACGGCGTGGTCGTCCAGGCGAGCGCGCGAACCGCGGTGAGGCCGAGGGACTCGGCCTTGACGCCGGTGAGCGGGAAGGTGACGGTGACCGTCTGGTCCTGCACGTTCTTGTAGACGTCGTCGTCCATGCGCAGTTCGTGGTTCGACAGCGGCGTCTGGTCGCGCCAGCAGTAGGGCAGCACCCGGTAGCCCTCGTAGGCGAGGCCCTTGTCGTGAAGGGTCTTGAAGGCCCAGATCACCGACTCCATGAAGCTGATGTCGAGGGTCTTGTAGTCGTTGTCGAAGTCGACCCAGCGCGCCTGCCGGGTGACGTACTCCTGCCACTCGTTCGTATAGCGCAGCACGGCGTCGCGCGCGGCCTGGTTGAAGGCCGCGATGCCCATCTGCTCGATCTCGGCCTTGTCGGTGATGCCGAGCTGGCGTTCGGCCTCGAGCTCGGCGGGCAGACCGTGCGTGTCCCAGCCGAACCGCCGGTGCACCTGCTGGCCGCGCATCGTCTGGAAGCGGGGGAAGAGGTCTTTCGCGTACCCGGTGAGGAGGTGCCCGTAGTGCGGCAGGCCGTTCGCGAACGGCGGGCCGTCGTAGAAGACCCATTCGGGTGCGCCCTCGCGCCGGTCGATCGACGCCTGGAAGGTGTCGTCACGCTTCCAGAACTCGAGCACCTCGCGCTCGATCGACGGGAAGTCGGGTGAGGGGGCGACACCGTGGTCGTCGGGGGTACGCGGGTACACGCTCGCTCCTTGCAGGGACGGATGCTCACGCGAGGACGCCGGCCGCTCGATCGAGCTCCGCCGCGGTACCACCTCGCTTGCGAGTCGCGTCCCTCCGGCCCTTCGGCGAGCTCAGGGACCGCCGGGAGCGACTCGCCCCTCTATGGTCGGCTGTGACGGGCCTGCCCGTTCGGTTCTACCGGCGAGCGGATGCCTCGCGGCATCCGTTCTCGCGTTCTTCCGAAGACTCCCCGGTGATGGCCGGATCGACGTCGTTGCCGTCAAGACTACCGTGTCGGCACGCCGCGGAGCACGCCGGCCGCGGGCGGCGTCCATCGGTACGCCTCGCTGACGAGTGCGAGCAGCGCACTCTCGGGGAGGTCGTGGAGCTTCGCCTCGTCGACGAGGTCGTGCACGGCGCCGGCGAGGGCGGCGTGGCCGCCGATGCGCGTCGCGACCACCGCCCCGCGTCCGCGCTGCAGCTCGATGAGGCCCTCGTCGCGCAGGAGCTGATAGCCGCGGAGCACGGTGTGCATGTTGACGCCGAGCGTTCGGGCGAGCACACGGGCTGCCGGGAGAGGTTCGCCGCCGACCACCCGTCCGTCGATGATGGCGGCCCTGACGGCGGACGCCAGCTGAGCGAACAGGGGGGTCTGAAGCGTCGGGTCGATCCGAATCAGCACTTTCAGATCATATTGTTCTATTGCTATACGAACAAGTTGGTTGTCGCGGGTCGGTCACGCTGGCAAGATGAACGCCGTGACCGCCGCAACCCCCACCACGTCCCCAGCGGCCCCGACGACCTCTGTGAGGCGCGTCGCCTGGGCGTCGATGGTCGGTACCTCGCTCGAATCGTTCGACTTCTACGTCTTCGCGTACTTCTCCGCGTTCTTCGTCGGCCCGCTCTTCTTCGAGCCGTTGGGCGCCTTCGGCAGCACGCTGGCCGCGTTCTCGACCATCGCGCTCGCCTTCGTGGTGCGCCCCATCGGCGCCGCGATCTTCGGCCACATGGGCGACCGGCTCGGGCGCCGCGCGACCCTGCTCTGGACCGTCGGCATCATGGGCGTCGCCACCGGGCTCATCGGCGTGCTGCCGACGTACGCGCAAGCCGGATGGCTCGGCGCGGTGCTGCTCGTGCTGCTCCGCGTCGTGCAGGGGCTGTCGCTCGGCGGCGAATGGGGCGGCTCCATCCTGCTGGCGACCGAGCACTCGAATCCGGTCAAACGCGCGTTCTATGCCGCCATCCCGCAGCTCGGCTCCCCCGTCGGTTCGATCCTGTCCGCTGCGCTCTTCATCGTGATGACGCTCGCTTTGCCTGCCGAGGAGATCGCCGCATGGGGCTGGCGCATCCCGTTCCTGCTCGCCATCCCGCTGCTGCTCGTGTCGCTCTACCTGCGCTGGTCGATCGACGAGACGCCGGTGTTCAAGGAGGTCGTCGCCGAGGGGCGCCGCGACCGCATCCCCTTCGCGACGATGTTCGCGCGGCGCCCCGTCGCGATCGTCATCGCGATCGGCGCGGCGATGCTCGGCATCGGCTCCTACTCGTTGATGAACACGTACACGATCAACTACGGCGCCGCCGAGCTCGGCTTCAGCTTCCAGGACCTCCTGATCGCGACCACCATCGGCGGCCTGCTTCAGCTCGTCACGATCCCGCTGTTCGGCGCGTGGGCGAGCCGCATCGGGTCGGCGAGGGTGGTGGCCTGGGGCGCGCTGGGCACGCTGCTCATCACGTTCCCGATGTACTTCATGCTCCAGTTCGCGACGTTCCCGATCCTCGTGGGCACGATGATCGTCGGCGGCATCCTGCCGACCATGTCGTGGGCGGCGCTCGGCGGCCTCATGAACGACCTGTTCCCCGACCACTTCCGCTACTCGGCACTGTCCGTGTCGTACGCGATCGCGGCGACCGTCGGCGGCTTCGTCCCCCTGGTCACCGTCGCGCTCGGTGAGGCGACCGGGTACGCGTGGTGGCACCCGGGCATCGTGCTCGCCCTGCTCTCCGCCGTCACGCTGGTCGCCGCCTGGGCGGCGAGCCGTTTACCGGTCGTGCCCGAGTCGGGCGATCCCGAGCAGCAGCAGCGCGAACCGCAGCCGACGGCCGGTCCCACGGCCTGAGCCGCCCGCTCCGCGGCGTGCGACGCGGCATCCGGTAGGCTGGAGCGTCGCACATTCAGGCACCCCCATGGACTCGGTGCCGCACATACCGAACCGGAGGCGAACGTGACGGTCCCTGAGCCTGCCGAAGGGCGCGTCCCCGACAAGCCCGCACTCGAGGGCCTCGAAGGCAAGTGGGGCGGGGTCTGGGAGCACGTCGGCACCTACCGGTTCGAGCGCGAAGGCGCCACGCGCGAGTCGACCTACTCGATCGACACGCCTCCGCCCACGGCGTCGGGCTCCCTCCACATCGGCCACGTCTTCTCGTTCACGCACACCGACCTGGTGGCCCGATACCAGCGCATGCGCGGCAAGCACGTCTTCTACCCGATGGGGTGGGACGACAACGGACTGCCCACCGAGCGCCGCGTGCAGAATTACTATGGCGTGCGCTGCGACCCGACGCTCCCGTACGACCCCGGCTTCACGCCGCCATTCGAGGGCGCCGAGGGCAAGAGCGTCAAGGCCGCCGACCAGCAGCCGATCAGCCGCCGCAACTTCATCGAACTCTGCGAGCGCCTCACTGCTGAGGACGAACAGCACTTCGAGGCGCTGTTCCGCCTGCTCGGCCTCTCGGTCGACTGGACGCAGACGTACCGCACCATCGCCGACGAGGCGCTCTTCACCTCGCAACTCGCATTCGTGCGCAATGTCGAGCGGGGCGAGGCGTATCAGGCCCTGGCGCCGACCCTCTGGGACGTCACCTTCCGCACCGCGGTCGCCCAGGCCGAGCTCGAAGACCGCGAGCAGCCCGGCCAATACCATCGTGTGACGTTCCACCGACCCGACGGCGGCACGCTCGAGATCGAGACGAGCCGGCCCGAGCTCATCCCCGCGTGCGTCGCACTCGTCGCGCACCCCGACGACGAGCGCTACCAGCCGCTCTTCGGCACCAGCGTGACGACGCCCGTCTTCGGCGTCGAGGTGCCCGTCGTCGCCCACCATCTCGCCCAGAAGGACAAGGGCACCGGCATCGCCATGATCTGCACGTTCGGCGACGTGACCGACGTCGTCTGGTGGCGCGAGCTCGACCTTCCGAACCGCGCGATCCTCGGCTTCGACGGGCGCATCATCGCCGACGCCCCCGAGGCGATCACGTCGGCGGCCGGGCGCACCGCCTTCGCCCAGCTCGCCGGCAAGACCGTCTTCTCGGCGAAGCAGACCGTGGTGGAGCAGTTGCGCACGTCGGGCGACCTGCTCGGCGAGCCGAAGGCGATCACGCACCCGGTGAAGTTCTACGAGAAGGGCGATCGTCCGCTCGAGATCGTCTCGACCCGGCAGTGGTACATCGCGAACGGCGCCCGCGACGAGGCACTGAAGCACCGCCTCATCGAGCACGGCCGCGAGATCGACTGGCACCCCGACTTCATGCGAGTGCGCTACGAGAACTGGGTCGGCGGGCTGTCGGGCGACTGGCTCATCTCGCGCCAGCGCTTCTTCGGCGTGCCGATTCCGGTCTGGTACTCGCTCGACGCCGACGGCGACCCCGTGTACGACGAGCCGATCGTCGCCACGCGCGACCTACTCCCCGTCGACCCGTCGTCGGCCGCGGCGCCGGGATACGACGAGGCGCAGCGCGGGGTCCCCGGCGGCTTCATCGGCGAGCACGACATCATGGACACCTGGGCCACATCCTCGCTCACCCCGCAGCTCGCGGGCGGGTGGGAGCGCGACCCCGGGCTCTTCGACCTCGTGTTCCCCTACTCGTTGCGCCCGCAGGCGCAGGACATCATCCGCACCTGGCTGTTCTCCACGGTGCTGCGCGCGCAACTCGAGCACGATGCGAGCCCGTGGGCGAACGCCGCCATCTCGGGCTTCATCGTCGATCCCGATCGCAAGAAGATGTCGAAGTCGAAGGGCAACGTCGTCACCCCCGCCGGGCTGCTCGAGCAGCACGGTTCGGACGCGGTGCGCTACTGGGCGGCATCCTCGCGCCTCGGCGTCGACGCGGCCTTCGATCCGCAGAACCCGACGCAGGTGAAGATCGGCCGCCGCCTCGCCATCAAGGTGCTGAACGCGGCGAAGTTCATCCTGAGCTTCGACGGGCGAGCGGATGCCCCGGTGAGCGTGCCCGTCGACCGGAGCATGCTCGCCGAGCTCGCCGACGTCGTGGCGGGCGCCACCCGCGCGTTCGAGTCCTACGACCATGCCCGCGCGCTCGAGCTCACCGAGACGTTCTTCTGGACCTTCTGCGACGACTACCTCGAGCTCGTGAAAGAACGCGCTTACGGTGACCCGAGCCCCGAGCAGGCCTCTGCCGTCGCGGCCCTGAAGACCGCCCTCAGCGTGCTGCTGCGCCTCCTCGCCCCGATCATCCCGTTCGCGACCGAAGAGGCGTGGCGCTGGTCGAACGAGGGTTCCGTGCACCGCGCCGCATGGCCGACCCTCGACGACCTCGTCGCACGCGGTGAAGCGGGGGTCGAGCTCCTCGAGCTCGCGAGCCTCGCCCTGACCGGCATCCGCCGCGCGAAGACCGAGGCGAAGGCGTCGCAGAAGACGCCCGTGACACGTGCCGTGATCACGGCGCCCGCCGCGGCGATCGCGCTGCTCGAGTCTGCGGCATCCGACCTCGGATCGGTGGGGCGCATCGCCACGCTGACGTTCACGGAGGCCGACGAGTTCGAGGTGCGCGACATCGTGCTCGAGGCACCGGAGGCGTAGGGAGGAACGCGATGACGCACGAGATCCGCATGGCCGGCGACGACGACTTCTTCGGATGGTTGCCGCTGTTCGCCGCGTACTGCGACTTCTACGAGACGGAACTCGATGACGCGAAGGCGCTCATCGTCTGGAATTGGATCCGCGACGACGCCGACCCGCTCCAGGCGGTGCTCGCGGTCGACGAGGATGGCACACCCGTCGGGCTCGCCCAGTTCCGCGTCGTGCCCGACACGCTCCAGGCCACCCGCGGCATCCACCTCGACGACCTCTACGTCGATGCCGACGCGCGGGGCGCCGGCATCGGCCGCGCACTCATCGAGTTCGTGCACGCGCGTTCGCTCGAGGTCGGCACGGGCGGGGTGAGCTGGATCACGGCGGCCGACAATGCCGACGCCCAGCGTGTCTACGATGAGGTCGCCCGGCGCACGAGCTGGGTGACCTACGAGATGGACGCGTGATGCGGCTCGGCACGCGGTGGGAGTTCGGGGCCCCGCCCCCGGCATCCGTGCCCGCCGACCTCCGCCCGCGAATCGCGGCAGCCGAGGCCGCACACGCGGGTGACGGCACGGGCCGGCACTGGACGCTCACGTGGCTCGAAGGGCGTCCGATCGCCGAACTCGACGACGGCACGCGCGTGAGCGACGCGATCGTCGACGTGCACGACGCCGACGAGGACTGGTGAGGCGCCGCGACGCGACGATGCGCCCGTGAGAGCGCGCCCGTCACGCGCGCGCGAGCACCTCGGCGTGCGGCATGAGCAGCCAACCGTCGTCATCGGCCGCCCATTCGCGCCATGCCGCAGCGATGCGCTCGAGCTCGGCCGGGCTGGAACGGCCTGACTCGATGGCGTGCGCGGCGAACTGCGAGGTCGTCGCCCGCTCGGCCCAGGAGTTCCCCCACCACTCCCGCTCGAGGGCCGTGGAGAAGACCCAGGTCGACGCGGTGGCCTCGATGTCGCCGAAACCCGCCTCGCGCACCCACCGCTTGAGATGCCGGCCGGCGTGAGGGTCGCCGCCGTTGCCGGCGTGCACGGCGCGGTACAGCTCGAGCCACCGCGTGAGGCCGGATGACGCGGGGCTCCAGATGACGCCGCCGTAGTCGACGTCGCGCACCGCGAGGAGCCCGCCCGGCTTCAGCACGCGGCGGAACCCCTGCAGGGCATCGACCGGCCGGGCGAGGTGCTGGAGCACCTGGTGCGCGTGCACGACGTCGAACGAGGCGTCGGCGAACGGAAGCGAATACGCGTCGGCCACCCGGAACTCGACGTTGTCGACGCGCTCGCTGGCGGCGAGTCCGGTCGCACGGGCGACGACGTCGGCGGAGGCGTCGATGCCGATCACGGTTCCTGGTCGCACCCTTCGGGCGAGGTCGATCGTGATGGTGCCGGGCCCGCTGCCGACGTCGAGCACCCGGGCACCCGCCTGGAGGTGCGGTGCGAGGTAGGCCGCCGAGTTCTCGACCGTGCGCCACGAATGGATGCGGAGCACGCTCTCGTGGTGGCCGTGCGTGTACGCCTCGGCGGGTGCGGTCTCGATGGATTCGTCCTCGGGCTGCATACGACGAGCCTATGGCCGCGACATCCGCCGGGCACGCCCTATCGTGGTCGGATGGGCGACCCGTCGAATCCGTTCCTCGAACCGAGCCCGCTCCCCTACCGCCTGCCGCTCTTCGCGCTCGTGCGGCCCGATCACTACCGTGAGGCGATCGAGGCGGGCATGGCAGAGCAACGCACGGAGGTCGAGGCCGTCGCGACCGACCCCGCACCGCCGACGTTCGAGAACACCCTCGTCGCACTCGAGCGATCGGGCGCACTGCTCCGGCGCGTGCTCCCCGTGTTCGAGAACGCGAGCGCCTCCGACTCGAGCGCGGTCATCGACGCCCTCGAGGCGGAGCTCGCGCCGCGGCTCGCCGCGCACCGCGCCGCGATCCGTTTGGACCCGCGGCTGTTCGCACGAATCGGCACCCTGCACGAGGCTCGCGGCGAGCTGGGACTCGAGCCCGACCAGGCGTACCTCCTCGAGCGGATGCACCGAGAGTCCGTGCTCGCGGGCGCCGCGCTCGGAGACGGCCGGCGGGCCCGGCTCACCGAGCTGGGCCAACGGCTCTCCTCGCTCACCACGGCGTTCCAGCAGCACCTCCGCGCCGACACGAACGACCTCGCGCTGCACCTCACCGACGAGGCGGAGCTCGCCGGTCTCGGTGCGGGTGCACGCTCGGCGGCTCGCGAGGCGGCGAGGTCGCACGACCTGCCGGGCTGGCTCATCACGCTCGTCCTGCCCACCGGCCAGCCGGCGCTCGCCCTCCTCGAGCGGGCCGACGTTCGCGACCGGCTCCTCGCCGCATCACGAGCTCGCGGATGCCGCGGCGGCACGCACGACACCCGTGCCACGCTCCTCGCGATCGTGCGACTTCGCGCCGAGCGGGCCCGCCTCCTCGGGTTCCCGTACCACGCCGCCGCCGTGACCGCCGGTGAGACCGCGGGCTCGCCCGAGGCCGTCGCCGCACTCCTCGGCGAGCTCGTGCCGGCGACCATGCGCAACGTCGCGCGCGAACGCGCCGAGCTCGCCGCGCGAGCCGTTCGCGACGGGGCGCGCGAGCCCGCGGCATCCGACTGGGCCTTCCTCGCGGGACGAATGCGCGCCGAACCGCACGACCTCGACCTGCGCGAGCTCCGCCCGTACTTCGAACTCGACCGGGTGCTCGCCGATGGGGTCTTCCATGCGGCCACGCTGCTGTACGGACTCCGGTTCGCGGAACGCACCGACCTCGTGGCGCACCACCCCGACGCCCGGGTGTTCGAGGTGGTCGAGGAGGACGGCTCGCCCGTCGGCCTCTACCTCTTCGACCCGTACGCCCGCGATTCCAAGCGGGGCGGCGCGTGGATGAGCTCGATCGTCGAGCAGTCCGAGCTCGAGGGCACCCTTCCCGTCGTCGTCAACAACCTGAACGTGCCCCAGCCGGCGCCCGGCGACCCCACGCTGCTGACGTTCGACGAGACCGAGACGCTCTTCCACGAGTTCGGCCACGCCCTGCACGGACTGCTGGCGCGCGTGCGTTACCCGTCGCAGGCCGGCACGAACGTCTCCCGCGACGTCGTCGAGTTCCCGAGCCAGGTCAACGAGATGTGGATGCTCCGCCCCGAGGTCCTCGCGAACTACGCCGTGCACCACGAGACGGGCGAACGGATGCCGCAGCGCCTCGTCGATCGTGTCGTCGCGTCGCGCGGCCTCAACACGGGCTTCGGGACCGCGGAGTACCTCGCCGCGGCTGTCCTCGACCAGGCGTGGCATCGACTGACGGCCGATGAGGCCGAAGCCGTGACCGACGTCGCCGCCTTCGAGCGGTCGGCACTCGCGAACGCCGGCCTCGACCACCCGCTCGTGCCGCCGCGCTACTCGAGCACCTACTTCGCGCACGTGTTCGCAGGCGGCTACGACGCGGGGTACTACTCGTACCTCTGGAGCGAGGTTCCCGGTGCCGACACCGTCGAATGGTTCGCGGAGCGCGGCGGCGCGACGCGCGAGAACGGCGAACGCTTCCGCCGCATGCTCCTCGAGCCGGGCGGCAGCATCGATCCCCTCGAGGCGTACCGCGCATTCCGCGGACGCGACGCGAGCGTCGAGCCGCTGCTTCGGAGCCGCGGCCTGCTGTAGCACCCGCTCGAAGACGACAGATGCCCGCCCTTCGACAAGCTCAGGGACCGGTGCGGAATCCGGAGTTTGCTGTGCTCAGATCGCGAAGCCGAGGGCGCGCATCATGTCTCGGCCGTCGTCGGTGATGCGCTCCGGACCCCATGGCGGCATCCACACCCAGTTGATGCGGAACGCGTCGACGGTGCCGTCGAGTGCCTCGGCGGTCTGCTCCTCGATGACGTCGGTGAGGGGACATCCGGCGCTCGTGAGCGTCATGTGGATGACGAGCGCGTCGTTCTCGTCGTCCCACCCGAGGTCGTAGATGAGGCCGAGGTCGACGATGTTGATCCCGAGCTCGGGATCCATGACGTCTTTCAGCGCTTCGGTGACCTGGTCGTAGCGCTCGGGTGCGAGTGAGGTGACCATGATGCCAGTCTAATTCGCGGCGGGCTCGAGGTAGCGGTCGTAGCCCTCTTCCTCGAGGCGGTCGGCGAGCTCGCGTCCGCCCTGCTCGGCGATCTTGCCCGCGACGAAGACGTGCACGAAGTCGGGCGTGATGTAACGCAGGATGCGCGTGTAGTGCGTGATGAGGAGGATGCCGAGGCCGGTGTTGGCGGCGGCACGGTTGACGCCCTCGGAGACGATCTTCAGCGCGTCGACGTCGAGGCCCGAGTCGGTCTCGTCGAGCACCGCGAACTTCGGCTTCAGGAGTTCGAGCTGGAGGATCTCGTTGCGCTTCTTCTCACCGCCCGAGAATCCCTCGTTGACGTTGCGCTCGGCGAAATCCGAGTCCATCCGGAGGTTCTTCATCGACTCGCGGACGTCCTTGATCCAGCCGCGGATCGCGGGCGCCTCGCCGTCGATCGCGGTCTTCGCGGTGCGGAGGAAGTTCGTGACCGTCACGCCCGGGATCTCGACGGGGTACTGCATCGCCAGGAAGAGGCCCGCGCGGGCCCGCTCGTCGACGGTCATCTCGAGCACGTTCTCTCCGTCGAGGAGGATCTCGCCCTGGGCGACGGTGTACTTCGGGTGGCCGGCGATCGTGTAGGCGAGCGTCGACTTGCCCGACCCGTTGGGGCCCATGATCGCGTGGATCTCGCCCTCGTTGATGACGAGGTCGACGCCGCGGAGGATCTCACGGGTTCCCTGGTCGGTCTCGACGTTGACGTGCAGGTTCTTGATCTCGAGTACGGACATGCTGGTGGATGATCTCTTTCGGTCGCCGGCCGTTCCGGGCCGGAGGAGCGGATGTCAGACGGTCAGAGTGACCGAGGGGTCGATGTGGACGTCGCCGTCCTTGAGCTCGACCCGGTACACCGGGACCGGCTCGTAGGCGGGCAGCGTGAGCGGCTTGCCGGTCTTCAGCGAGAACATGGAGCCGTGGGCCCAGCACTCGAGCGTGTCGTTCTCGACGAATCCCTCGGCGAGCGAGATGTCGCCGTGGGTGCAGGTGTCGCCGATCGCGAAGACGTCGCCTGCCGCGTCCTTCACGACGGCGATCGGCACCCCCTCGAGCACGAACCGGGCCGCCTCGTTGACGCCGAGGTCGTCGACGGCGCAGACACGAACGGATGCCACGTCAGTTGCCCTCCAGTTCGGCCTCGAGTGCGGCGGTGAGCCGCTCTTCCAGCTCGGGCGAGCCGATCTTCTGCACGATCTCGGTGAGGAACCCGCGCACGACGAGTCGGCGCGCCTCGTCTTCCCGGATGCCGCGTGCCATGAGGTAGAACAGCTGCTCGTCGTCGAACCGGCCCGTGGCGCTGGCATGGCCCGCGCCCTCGATGTCGCCGGTCTCGATCTCGAGGTTCGGCACCGAGTCGGCGCGAGTACCGTCGGTGAGCACGAGGTTGCGGTTCTGCTCGTAGCTGTCGGTGCCGACCGCGGCGTTGCCGATCAGCACGTCGCCCACCCAGACGCTGCGCGCGCCCTCGCCCTGGAGTGCACCCTTGTAGGTCACGCGCGAACGAGTGTGCGGGGCGTCGTGGTGCACGAACACCTGCTGCTCGAGGTGCTGGCCGGCATCGGCGAAGTAGAGCCCGAGGGCCTCGACGTCGGATCCCTGCTCGGCGAGGTGCGTCGACGGGTTGACGCGAACGACCTTGCCGCCGAGCGAGACGACGATGTGCTTCAGGAACGAGTCGCGGCCGAGCCGGGCGAAGTGGCTCGCGAGGTGCACGGCGTCGTCACTCCATTCCTGGAGGGAGACGACCGTGAGCGAGGCGCCCTCGCCGACCACGATCTCGACGTTCTCCGAGAGCCGGGCGTCGCCCGTGCCCCGCAGCACGACGAGCGCGCGGCTGTTCGGCGCCGCCTCGATCACGGTGTGCGAAGCGCGCGGGGTGTCGCCGAGGTCGTGGCGGGTGACCGCGAAGACCTTCTCGTCCTCGCCCGTCACCGAGATGAGCAGGGCCTCGTCGAACGAGCTCCATGCGTTGGCGGAGGCGCGCTCCTCGGGAACGCCGGCGCGGCCGATGCGGGCATCGTCGCGGCCGAGCCACGAGACGTCGACGCCCGCGGCATCCGCTTCGCCGTCGGGTGCACGGAGCACCGTCTCGATCTCGACCCGGGAGCCGTCGATGTCACCACCGGTGAGGTCGGCGAACGCGGCGACCGGAGAGAGCTTCCACTCGTGCTCGCGACCGTTGACGGGGGCGAAGTCCTCGACGTTCACCGAACGGAAGCGCTCGGACCGGGTCTGCACGGGCACGAAGGCTCCGTCGGAGTGCGCAACGAGGCCGTGCTGGCCCGCAGTTGGCATGGCTGTGCTGGTCATCTGGGCGGGCATGCTCTAGCCGACCGATCCTTCCATGCCCATCTCGATGAGCTTGTTGAGTTCCATCGCGTACTCCATGGGAAGCTCGCGCGCGATGGGCTCGATGAAGCCGCGCACGATCATCGCCATGGCTTCGTCTTCGGGGATGCCCCGGGCCATCAGGTAGAACAGCTGCTCCTCGCTCACCTTCGAGACGGTCGCCTCGTGTCCGAGGTGCACGTCGTCGACCCGGATGTCGATCGCCGGGTAGGTGTCGGAACGGGAGATCGTGTCGACCAGCAGCGCATCGCAGCGTACCGTGTTCGCCGCGTGGTGCGCGTTCGCGTCGATGCGCACCTCGCCGCGGTATCCGGCGCGACCGCCGCCACGGGCGATCGACTTCGAGACGATCGACGACTGCGTGTACGGCGCCATGTGGATCATCTTGGCGCCGGCGTCCTGGTGCTGGCCCGGGCCGGCGAAGGCGACCGACAGCGTCTCGCCCTTCGCGTGCTCGCCCATGAGGAAGATCGACGGGTACTTCATCGTGACCTTCGAGCCGATATTGCCGTCGATCCACTCCATGGTGGCGCCCTCGGCGGCCGTGGCGCGCTTGGTGACGAGGTTGTAGACGTTGTTCGACCAGTTCTGGATCGTCGTGTAGCGCACGCGTGCGTTCTTCTTCACGATGATCTCGACGACGGCCGAGTGCAGGGAGTCGGACTTGTAGATCGGCGCGGTGCAGCCCTCGATGTAGTGCACGTAGCTGTCTTCGTCGGCGATGATCAGCGTGCGCTCGAACTGACCCATGTTCTCGGTGTTGATGCGGAAGTAGGCCTGGAGCGGGATCTCGACGTGCACGCCCGGAGGCACGTAGACGAACGAACCGCCCGACCACACGGCCGTGTTCAGGGCGGCGAACTTGTTGTCGCCCGCCGGGATGACGGTGCCGAAGTACTCCTCGAAGAATTCGGGGTGCTCGCGCAACGCCGTGTCGGTGTCCATGAAGATGACACCCTGGCGCTCGAGCTCCTCGTTGATCTGGTGGTAGACCACCTCGGACTCGTACTGGGCGGCGACGCCCGCGACGAGCCGCTGGCGCTCGGCCTCGGGGATGCCGAGCTTCTCGTACGTGTTCTTGATGTCGTCGGGCAGGTCTTCCCAGGTCTGGGCCTGCTTCTCGGTGGAGCGGACGAAGTACTTGATGTTGTCGAAGTCGATTTCGGACAGGTCGGCGCCCCAGGTCGGCATCGGCTTGCGCTCGAAGAGCTGCAGCGCGCGCTGACGGCGCTGGAGCATCCATTCGGGCTCGTCCTTCAGCCGCGAGATGTCGGCGACCACCTCGGGCGAGATGCCGCGTCGGGCTGATGCCCCGGCGACGTCGGAGTCGGCCCAGCCGAACTCGTAGACGCCGAGTCCCTCCAGTTCGGGGCGGTCGATCAGTACGTCCGTCATGCTTCCCTCTTCTCCTCCCGTGCAACCGGCTATCAGTCCGGCTCATTCCCCTCGCGAGTCGAGGTGCTCGGTGAGTGGGGATGATGTGCAGGTGGCTCCATTGCGAACCTAAGATGGCTGGGAACCCGCATCGCGCGTGGACGCGCGCCTCGCGGGACTCTCCAACCCTTCAAGTCTATAGGGTCGCGCTGCCGGCCGGTCGGAACCGCCCGGTACTCCCAGTACCGTCACAGCGCGTCCCGGATCAGGATCGTACGAGCGTGAACCGCTTCACCGCATGGCTGCCCGATCGCGTCGACGGGCGGATCCGCGTCTTCGCCTGGCTCTCGTTCCTCGCGCAGACCGTGATCATCGCCACGGGCGGAGCGGTGCGGCTGACCGGTTCGGGCCTCGGATGCCCCACCTGGCCGACCTGCACGGCCGACTCGCTCGTGCCCACCGAGGAGCTCGGCTACCACAGCCTGATCGAGTTCGGGAACCGCCTGATGACGGGTGTGGTAGGAATCGTCGCGCTCGTGCTGTTCGTACTCGTCTGGCGCATCCGGCGGGAGCGGCGAGACCTGTTCACGCTCGCCTTCATCGTCGGCGCAGGCGTCGTCGCACAGGCCGTCGTCGGCGGGATCACCGTCTGGACGGGGCTCAACCCCTTCATCGTCGGCTTCCACTACGTGTCGTCGCTCGTGCTCGTGTGCGTTGCGGCGGCGTTCATCGTGCGCATGAAGTCGACCCCTGGTCCGCGCGAGCTCACCGTGCCCGCCTGGTATGCGGGACTCACCCACGCGACGACCGCGGTGCTCGCGCTCACGATCGTGTTCGGCGTCCTGACCACGGGCTCGGGGCCGCACTCGGGCGACGCGGAAGCCGGTCGCACCGGCTTCGACTCCGAGCTGCTCGAGCACGTGCACGCGTGGCCCGGCTACGCGCTCTTCGCGCTCACGTTCGTGCTGCTCGTCGCGGCGTGGCTCCTGAAGCTCCCGACGCTCGGCTGGGTCGGGAGCCTGCTCGCCGTCGAGCTCGTGCAGATCGCCGTCGGCCTCTACCAGGCCCGCAACGGGCTGCCGCCGCTCGCCGTCGGGGTGCACATGGTGCTCGCTGCACTCACCGCTGCCGCCATGACGGTCGTCGTGCTTCGGCTCAAGCGCCCGGTCGCGGCACCCAGTGCGACGTACGAAACGCCTGCCGCGGCATCCGCTCACTGAGCTCCTTCGGCAGTTCAGCCGTCGGCGCTGAGGCGGTGCACCAGTCGCGCGAGCTCGACGCGATTCGCGGTGCCCGTCTTGGCGAGCAGGTGCGAGACATGCGTGCTCACGGTCTTCTCGCTGATCACCAGTTCCCGCGCGATCTCACCGTACGTGCGTCCGACGGCGACGAGTTCGAGCACGTCGCGCTCGCGAGCGGTCAGACCGTGCAGGGCGGCCGGCCCCGCGGATGCCGCAGACGACGGCTCCGCTAGCGGAATCCGCGCGCGCCTCGCGAGGTCGGTCAGCTCGTCCTCGACCGGTCGGGCGCCGAGGCGTTGTGCGAGAGCGAGGCCGCGGCGGAGCATGTCGGCGCCCGCCTGCCGATCGTGTCCGCGGCCGAGCAGAGCCTCCGTTGCCCGCCAGCTGGAGTACGCCTCCTCCCATGGGAGCCGCGCCTGGTAGCACGCCCCGACGGCTTCCGTCCACAGACCCGCCGCGGCGACATCCGCACGCGCCCGAGCCCGTTCCGCCGCGTACATCGCGTCGAGCGCAGCGACCTGCCATCGCATGAGTTCGGTCCATGAGCCGACGTCTTGGATGACGTGCGGACAGCGCTCGACGAGCGAGTCGAGGGCGGCGAGCACCTCATCGTCGGACTCGCCGCCGTCCCTCGCGGCCTGGGCTCGATCGGCCAGGGCCCGCGCCGCGAACGGCAGCAGCCATTCGGCCATGGTCGGTGGACCCCCTCGATCGATGACGCCCCTGAGCGCGGCCTCGTACGCGCCCACGGCGTCCCCCGCGCCGAGCCGCACTTCGGCACAGACTGCGTCGTACTCGATGGCGAGGAACGCCGACCCGTCCACGACGAGCTCCTCCACCCGCAGGAGGTGGCCCTCGGCCTCGCGCTGGCGCCCCTGGAGGACCGCAAGGCGCGCGGCAGCCAGTCGCGCCTCGACGTCGCCGAGCGGACCGGGGTCGGAGCCGAGCGCCACCCTGAGCCGTTCATCCGCTTCGCGCCAGGCTCCGCTCGTCAATCGGGCGAGCGCCTCGGCCGCCGAAAGCCAGGCCACATAGGCGTGCGGACCACCACGCGCCTCGAGCTCGAGCCGGCGGTCCCTCATGCGCAGCGCGTAGGTCTCGCTCGCCCAGGTCTCGACGGCGTTCGCCTCCCACATCGCCGCATGCACATAGGCCCACCATGCCCGCGCCTCGAGGGCGGGCGCGAGCGCCTCGTGACCGAGCGCCGACGCGACGGCGATGTCCTCCTCGAAGTTCGCTGCCATCGAGCCGGCCGAGAGCGCAATCGACAACGCCTGAGAATCACCGGTCGCGCGGGCGACGTCGATCGCCTCGCGTGCGTGGGCACGTGCATGTCGACGATCACCGCTCCAGAGCTCCGCGTGCGCCAGTTCCGCCAGCGCCAGCGCGTACACGGGGCTCGCCGTGTCGGCCGATCCGAGCCGGAGGGCCTCTCGCATCTCGTCGACCTCGATGAAGGACAGGCCGCTCATGAATCGCAGGTGCATGCGCCGGACGCGGAGTTCGGCCGCGGCGAGCGGGTCCGTCCGATCGTCCATACGGGCGAGCAGTGCCTCGACGGCGTCGAGCTCGTCGCTCGTGGCGCCGGCATCGGCGGCCGCCTCCCGGAGGCGTCGAAGCAGGTCGTCGAGCGAGGGGGTCGCGTCGGGGAGGTCCTCGCGCAGGCCTACCGCCCGACGGAGCAGCCGCAGCTCTTCAGCGCGACCCGTGGCATCACCCGCTGCCGTTGCGGCGCGCAGCGTCCATTCGAATGCGGCACTGGTCTCGCCTGCGCGAGAGCGATGATCCGCGACGGCGATCACCGTCTCGGCGGGCGCGGGGCTCGCGAGTCGTCCCTCGAGCAGGTCTGCGAATCGTCGATGCCACTCCCGGCGCTCATCATCCGCCAGAGCCGCGGCGAGCACCTCTGCACTCATCGGATGATGGAACCAGAATGAGCCGTCTTCGAGTCGGTCCAGGGTGCCGGAGTCCACCGCCTCGGCCAGCGCCGATCGAATCCCGCCGACATCGGCATCCTCGACCACCTCAGCCAGCTCGCCGGCGCGCATCGCTGCACCGCCCACCGCCAGCACGGTCGCGAGCCGCCGGGTCTCCTGCGACAGACGGAACCATGACTGCAGCACCGCGGAGCTGAGGTCCGCCGGGAACGTGTCCGGTGCCACGCGGGCATCAGACGTGAGACCCGAGACCATCAGTCGGCTGAAGTAGGGGTTGCCCCGGCCGCGGCCGTGCACGTCATCGATCAGCGACTGATGTGGCACCGCTCCGATCAGCGCTTCGATCTGCGCGGCGGTACCTGCGCGATCGAAGGGTTCGAGCCCGAGCTCGAACATGCGAGGAAGGCGCCGGATGTCGGCGAGCCAGCGCTGGAGCGGGTGACCGAGACCGACCTCCCCCGCCCGGAGTGTTGCGATGACGGCAAGCCGACGCCGAGCGGGGCCCGCGATGACGTACATGAGGGCGTCGAGCGTGGAGCGGTCGGCCCATTGCACGTCATCGACGACGAGGACGACCGGCTGGACCTGACAACGGCGAGCGAGCCACTCGTCGAAGCGGACCGTGACGTCGCGATCGTCGCCGTCGAGGTCGCCGATCCCGACGGGACTGAGGTCATCGAAGCGGTTGATGTCGAGGTTCCGAACGGCCGACCGGATCGGCAGCAGCGGGATGGACATCGTGGTCAGCGGCAGGCAGGTGCCGAAGATCGTCAATGCACCGGACCCGTTTGAGCAGGCACGCGTCACCAGCGCGGTCTTGCCGACGCCGGCGTCGCCCGAGACGACGAGCGTCTGCGCCTCCTCGGCCGCGGCGCGGTCGAGGAGCCCCCTGATGGTCCCGAGTTCACGTTCGCGTCCGACGAACACCGGTGTCGACGGTTCGGGTGGCACAGCCACGATTCCAGTGTGCCACCGATGCACGTGCCGATATCAGGGTTCTCGGCCGCGATCTCAGGGTTCGCGCCCGATCCGTTGCGATCACGAGGCGGGCACGCTGGTTCCGTTCACCTCCATCGGAAGGAAGGAAGGAAGGACCATGCACACGCTTCGAACGTTCGGCGCTTCGATCCTCGTCGCCCTCGCTGGAGTGCTCCTTGCGACTGCAGCAGCGGGTTCGGCCTCCGCGCGGCCCGCGTCCGCTCCTGCCCCGCCGTCGCTCCAGTCGTGGAACCCCGCACGGTGCCCGCTCGAGCGGATCGGCGAGCAGCTCGTCCGCTGCGACGTCCTCACCGGGACCGGCGTGCGCGCCCCGTTGTCGATCCCACAACAGCTGTAGCGGCATCCGCCACACCTCACCCGATCGTGGTGGGCCGGGTACCGGGCGGGGCCCACCCCCAAAGTAAGGCACGGCCGGGGGGAGCCCCCGCCCGCGGGAAAGCCGCGACACCGACGCGCGAGAAACGGGGGACCCCCGCACAGGGG
>NZ_JBHXMP010000001.1:170490-359005 GCF_042720415.1 Agromyces sp. NPDC058484
TTTCGCGCCATCCCCCACACCCCCCCGGTTGGGGGGGCGCCGTTCCCGGCCCGCCCCCCCACAACTCAGAACGGCAGCAGCGGGTCGACGCCGATCGCGAGGAACAGCAGCGACAGGTACGCGATCGAGCCGTGGAACACGCGCATCGGGGAGACCTGCTCGTGCCGGATCGCGAGGTTGTAGAGACGGTGGGTCTCGTAGATGAACCAGCCGCCCGCGACGACGGCGACCGTGGAGTAGACGAGGCCCATCGCCGCGACCGGGATCAGCAGCAGTGAACAGGCCACGGTCGCCCACGCGTAGAGGATGACCTGCAGGCCGACCTGCGCGCGACCGCGCACGACGGCGAGCATCGGCACGCCCGCAGCCGCGTAGTCGTCCTTGTACTTCATCGACAGCGGCCAGTAGTGCGGCGGCGTCCAGAGGAAGATGATGAGGAACAGGATGACCGGCGCCCAGCCGAGGCTTCCGGTGACGGCCGCCCAGCCGATGAGCACCGGCATGCAGCCGGCGACGCCGCCCCACACGATGTTCTGAGACGTGCGGCGCTTGAGGATCAGGCTGTAGAAGACCACGTAGAGCAGGATCGCGGCGAGCGAGAGCGCGGCGGCGAGCCAGTTCGTGAAGATCCAGAGCCAGGCGATGGATGCCGCGCCGAGCGCGTAGGCGAACACGAGCGCCTCGCGGTCGGTGAGCTCGCCGGTCACGAGCGGTCGCCCTCGGGTGCGCTTCATGACCCGGTCGATGTCACGGTCGATGTAGCAGTTGAAGGCCCCCGCGGACCCCGCGCTCATCGCGCCGCCGACGAGCGTCGCAACGAGGAGCCAAAGGTTCGGCAGCCCGTTCTGGGCGAGGATCATGGTCGGGGCGGTGACGACGAGCAACAACTCGATGACGCGCGGCTTCGTGAGCGCGAGGTAGGCGGCAAGCTTTCGCCGTACCGTCGTCGCCGGTCGTGTCTCACGAGTGTGTACGGCTGCCTGCATCGTTCCTCTTCTTGGGGCGCGCGCATGATTCGGCCGGACTCCGTGCGGCCCCAGTCGAGTCTAGGACATGGCGCGAGCACTCGGGATGGAACCGGCTACCCGCCTCACCTCGCGCCGGCCGCCGTGTGAGTCATCGCCCGTCACACTCATCCCCGAATCCATATACTGAGGATTGCGCGTCCGGCTTCGCGGTTCCGGCCCGGCCGGCGTCACGCGCGACGTGCCCAGCCGAGTTCGCTCGGCGGAACCGCGCCGCAACGTCCTCGGCGATTCGGGCCGCACGGTTCCCGACGCCGTCACGATCGGAAGGAACAGCACCTCGTGGCAACACTGCAGTGGGAACCCATCGACGATCGAGCGGTGGATACGGCGCGCGTGCTCGCGGCCGACGCCGTGGAGAAGGTCGGGAACGGGCATCCCGGCACGGCGATGAGCCTCGCGCCCGCGGCATACCTGCTCTTCCAGAAGGTGATGCGCCGCGACCCGGCCGACCACGGCTGGCTCGGGCGCGACCGCTTCATCCTCTCGGCGGGGCACAGCTCGCTCACGCAGTACGTGCAGCTCTACCTCGCCGGCGACGGGCTCGAGCTCGACGACCTGAAGCACCTGCGCACATGGGGTTCGAAGACCCCGGGCCACCCCGAGTACGGGCACACCGACGGCGTCGAGATCACCACCGGGCCGCTCGGGCAGGGTCTCGCATCGGCGGTCGGCTTCGCGTACGCGTCGCGGTTCGAGCGCGGCCTGTTCGATCCGGATGCCGCGCCGGGCACGAGCCCGTTCGACCACTTCGTGTACGTCATCGCCAGCGACGGCGACCTCGAGGAGGGCGTGACGAGCGAGGCCTCCTCGCTCGCCGGGCACCAGCAGCTCGGCAACCTCGTGGTGATCTACGACTCGAATCAGATCTCCATCGAGGACGACACCGACATCGCGTTCACCGAGGATGTCGCGAGGCGGTACGAGGCCTACGGATGGCACGTGCAGACCGTCGACTGGAAGAAGACCGGGGAGTACGTCGAAGACGTCGCCGAGCTCCACCGGGCCATCGAGGCGGCCAAGGCCGAGACCTCGAAGCCGTCGATCATCGTGCTGAAGACGATCATCGGCTGGCCGAGCCCGGGCAAGCAGAACACCGGGAAGATCCACGGTTCCGCGCTCGGCGCGGCCGAGCTCGCCGCGACGAAGGAGGTGCTCGACTTCGATCCCGAGCAGAGCTTCGTCGTCGCCGACGACATCATCGAGCACACCCGTGCCGCCGGCGCGCGGGGTGCCGTCCAGCACGCGGAGTGGCAGCAGGCCTTCGATGCGTGGGCCGCGGCGAACCCCGAGCGCAAGGCGCTCCTCGACCGTCTCGAGGCCGGCGAGCTGCCCGACGGCATCGAGTCGGTGCTGCCCGCATTCGAGGGCGGCACCGAGATCTCGACGCGTGCGGCATCCGGTAAGGTCATCAACGCCTTCGCCGGTGAGTTGCCCGAGCTCTGGGGCGGCTCGGCCGACCTTGCCGAGTCCAACCTCACCACCATCAACGGCGCGGCATCATTCATCCCCACCGAGCACTCCACGCACGAGTTCGCCGGCAACCCCTACGGGCGGGTGCTGCACTTCGGCATTCGCGAGCACGCCATGGCCGCGATCGTGAACGGCATCGTGCTGCACGGCAGGACCCGGCCCTTCGGCGGCACGTTCCTCATCTTCAGCGACTACATGCGGCCTGCCGTGCGCCTGGCCGCGCTCATGCACGTGCCGTCGATCTTCGTCTGGACGCACGACTCCGTCGCCCTCGGCGAAGACGGCCCCACCCACCAGCCGATCGAGCAGCTCGCCGCCCTTCGCGCCATCCCCGGCTTCACGGTGGTCCGTCCCGCCGACGCGAACGAGGTCGCGCAGGCGTGGCTCGAGGTCCTGAAGCGCCGCGGCGGTCCCGTCGGCCTCGCGCTCACCCGCCAGAACATTCCGGTGTTCGAGCGGGGCGACGGCGAGGCATCCGGCGACACCCTCGCGTCGGCCACCGGCCTCGCGAAGGGCGCCTACGTGCTCGCCGAGGCCCCCTCCGGTACACCCGAGGTGATCCTCATCGCCACCGGCTCCGAGGTGCAGCTCGCGGTCGCGGCACGCGAGAAGCTCGCCGCAGACGGCATCCAGGCACGTGTCGTGTCGGCTCCGAGCCTCGAGTGGTTCGAGGAGCAGGATGCGGCGTACCGCGAGTCCGTGCTCCCCGCCTCGGTCACCGCACGCGTGTCCGTCGAAGCGGGAATCGCCCTCACCTGGCGCCCGTACGTCGGCGACCGCGGCCGGAGCGTCTCGATCGAGCACTTCGGCGCCTCCGCCGACTACAAGACCCTGTTCCGCGAGTTCGGCATCACGACCGACGCCGTCGTCGCCGCCGCGAAGGAATCGCTCGCGTCGGCCTGACGCGAGCACGAAGGAGACATGACATGACCAGCAACTCCCCCACCGCAGCCCTGTCCGACGCCGGCGTGAGCATCTGGCTCGACGACCTGTCGCGCGAGCGCATCGTCTCGGGCGCCCTCGAACGGCTCATCGCCGATCGCAACGTCGTCGGCGTCACCACCAACCCGACCATCTTCGCGAACGCGCTCGCCAAGGGCGACGGCTACAAGGAGCACCTCCACGCGCTCGCCGAGGCCGGCACCGACCTCGAACCGGCAGTGTTCGAGATCATCACCGACGACGTGCGCACCGCCGCCGACGTGCTCCGCCCGACGTACGATGCGACCGGCGGTGTCGACGGACGCGTCTCGATCGAGGTCGCCCCCGGTCTCGCCCACGACACCGCGGGCACGATCGCGCAGGCGAAGGAACTCTGGGCGACGGTCGACCGCCCGAACGTCTTCATCAAGATCCCCGCGACCATCGAGGGACTCGACGCGATCACCCAGACGATCGCCGCCGGGATCAGCGTCAACGTCACGCTCATCTTCAGCCTCGACCGCTACCGCCAGGTCATGGAGGCCTACCTTGCCGGCCTCGAACAGGCGAAGTCGGCCGGCATCGACCTCTCGACGATCCACTCGGTCGCGTCGTTCTTCGTGTCGCGCGTCGACACCGAGATCGACAAGCGACTCGTCGAGATCGGCACCGATGACGCCCTCGCCCTGAAGAGCAGGGCCGGCGTCGCGAACGCACGGCTCGCGTATGAGCTCTACGAGGAGGTGTTCGGCGGCGAGCGTGCCACAGCCCTGCTCGAGGCGGGCGCGAACAAGCAGCGCCCGCTCTGGGCATCGACCGGCGTCAAGGACCCGTCGCTGCCCGACACGCTCTACGTCACCGAGCTCGTCGCTCCCGGAGTCGTGAACACGATGCCCGAGAAGACGCTCGAGGCGACCTTCGAGCACGGCGAGGTCGTCGGCGACACGGTCACCGGCAACTACGCCGACGCCGGCGACGTGCTCGACGCGCTCGCCCGCGTCGGTGTCGACTACGACGACGTCACCGCGGTGCTCGAGCGCGAAGGCGTCGAGAAGTTCTCCGTCTCGTGGGGCGAGCTCCTCGACACGGTGCGCACCGCGCTGGAGGCGGCGCGATGAGCTTCCGCGTCTCCGTGGGCGGAGCCGCTGCCGAGGCGGTGCGGCGCACCGTGCCCACGCTCGTCGCCGACTACGTGGCGAGCGCGATCACCGGACAGGATGAGGCGCTGTGGGGCCCCGCCTCCGAGGAGGAGGCGGCGAAGCGGCTCGGCTGGACCGAGGCCGTCGCCGTCTCCCGCCCGCTCGTCGCCGAGATCGAGGCGCTCCGCGAGCAGCTCGAAGCCGACGGCGTCGACCACATCGTGCTCGCCGGCATGGGCGGCTCCTCGCTCGCGCCCGAGGTCATCACCCGCACCGCGCGGGTGGAGCTCACCGTGCTCGATTCGACCGAGCCGGGACAGGTGCGTGCCGCGCTCGCCGACCGCCTCACGTCATCGGCGCTCGTGGTCTCGTCGAAGTCGGGCTCGACCGTCGAGACCGACAGCCAGCGCCGGGTGTACGAGCAGGCATTCCGCGACGCCGGCATCGATCCGGTGAAACGCATCATCGTCGTCACCGACCCGGGTTCTCCGCTCGACGAGTCGGCGCGCGCCGCCGGATACCGCGTGTTCAACGCCGACCCGAACGTGGGCGGCCGCTACTCCGCGCTCACCGCCTTCGGCCTCGTGCCGTCGGGGCTCGCCGGGGTCGACATCGGCGAGATCCTCGACGAGGCCGAGACGATCGAGCTGTCGCTCGCGGTCGACACCGAGGAGAACCCCGGTCTCGTGCTCGGCGCCGCGATCGCCGCGACGGTTCCCCGTCGCGACAAGCTCGCGATCGTCGCCGACGGCACCCACATCGTCGGCTTCGCCGACTGGGCTGAGCAGCTGATCGCCGAGTCGACAGGCAAGGAGGGCACCGGCATCCTCCCGGTCGTGCTCGATGCCGACTCACCCGAGCTCGAGGCCGGCCTGCCCGATGTGCAAGTGGTGCGGCTGGTCGCCGACGCCGGTGACCAGATCTTCGGGCACGACGCATCCGGTGACATCCGCGTGTCGGGCACGCTCGGGGCGCAGCTGCTCGTCTGGGAGTACGCGACCGCCGTCGCGGGCCGGATCCTCGGCATCAACCCGTTCGACCAGCCCGACGTGGAGTCCGCGAAGATCGCCGCCCGCGGCCTCCTCGACGCCCGGCCCGAGCCCTCGCCGGCGGCGTTCGTCGCGAACGGGATCGAGGTGCGCGGCACTCCCGAGGTGATCGGGGCATCCAGCGATCTCGCTTCGGCGATCGACGTGCTCCTCGAGGAACTGCCGGCCGATGGTTACGTGTCGGTGCAGGCCTACGTCGATCGCGTCGCGCACCCCGAGCTCGCCCGCCTCCGCGACCTGCTTGCGGCACGCGCCGGCCGGCCGGTCACGTTCGGCTGGGGCCCGCGATTCCTGCACTCGACCGGTCAGTTCCACAAGGGCGGACCGGCCGTCGGCGTGTTCCTCCAGATCACCGAGACCGCGACATCCGATCTCGAGATCCCCGGGCGGCCGTTCACCTTCGGTCAGCTGATCGCAGCACAGGCTTCGGGCGACGCGAGCGTGCTCGCCGAGCACGGCCGGCCCGTGCTCACGCTCACGCTCACGGACCCCGCCGCGAACATCTCGGCGCTGTTCGACGCCGTCGGCTGATCCGGGAAAGGATCCGCATGCCTCCGGCCCAGATCTCCGCGCAGCACAATCCGCTCCGTTCGCCGAAGGACTACCGGCTCAACCGCATCGCCGGTCCGTCGGGCCTCATCATCTTCGGCGTGACGGGCGACCTCTCCCGCAAGAAGCTCATGCCCGCGGTCTACGACCTCGCGAACCGCGGGCTGCTCCCGCCCGGCTTCGCGCTGGTCGGGTTCGCTCGGCGGGACTGGGCCGACCGGGACTTCGAGCAGGTCGTGCACGACTCGGTGAAGCGGTACGCCCGCACCGAGTTCCGTGAGGACGTCTGGAAGCAGCTGGCCCGCGGCATCCGCTTCGTACAGGGCGACTTCGACGACGACGCGGCGTTCGACCACCTGCGCGCCGTCGTCGAAGAGCTCGACCGTGAACGCGGCACGATGGGCAATCACGCGTTCTACCTGTCGATCCCGCCCAAGTCGTTCCCGCTCGTCACCGAGCAGCTGAAGCGGTC
Organism: Agromyces sp. NPDC058484; assembly: GCF_042720415.1. Lineage (NCBI taxonomy): Bacteria > Bacillati > Actinomycetota > Actinomycetes > Micrococcales > Microbacteriaceae > Agromyces > Agromyces sp. NPDC058484. The sequence continues at coordinate 177,119 of NZ_JBHXMP010000001.1, forward strand.
GGGGCTCACCGAGCAGCACGGCGACCAGTGGCGCCGCGTCGTCATCGAGAAGCCGTTCGGCTCCGATCTCGAATCGGCGCGCGAACTGAACGACGTCGTCGCCTCGGTGTTCCCGCCTGACTCGGTGTTCCGCATCGATCACTACCTCGGCAAGGAGACGGTCCAGAACATCCTGGCGCTGCGCTTCGCGAACCAGCTCTACGAGCCGATCTGGAACGCGAACTACGTCGACCACGTGCAGATCACCATGGCCGAGGACATCGGCGTCGGCGGTCGTGCGGGGTACTACGACGGAATCGGCGCCGCTCGCGACGTCATCCAGAACCACCTGCTCCAGCTGCTTGCGCTCACGGCGATGGAGGAGCCGATCTCGTTCGAGGCGGGCGACCTCCGCGCCGAGAAGGAGAAGATCCTCGCCGCGGTACGCCTGCCCGACGACCTCGCCACCGGTACCGCACGCGGTCAGTACGCGGGCGGTTGGCAGGGCGGCGAGAAGGTCGTCGGCTTCCTCGAGGAGGAGGGCATGAACCCCGAGTCGACCACCGAGACCTACGCCGCGATGAAGCTCACGATCGGCACGCGTCGTTGGGCAGGCGTGCCGTTCTACCTGCGCGCCGGCAAGCGCCTCGGTCGGCGCGTCACCGAGATCGCGGTCGTGTTCAAGCGGGCGCCCCAGCAGGTGTTCGCCGACAGCCAGACGTCGCAGCTCGGCCAGAACGCCCTCGTCATCCGCGTGCAGCCCGACGAGGGCGTCACCATCCGATTCGGCTCCAAGGTGCCCGGTGCGGGCATGCAGGTGCGCGACGTCACGATGGACTTCGGCTACGGGCACGCCTTCACCGAGGCCAGCCCCGAGGCCTACGAGCGGCTCATCCTCGACGTGCTGCTCGGCGACCCGCCGCTGTTCCCCCGCCAGGAGGAGGTCGAGCTGTCGTGGAGGATCCTCGACCCGATCGAGGAGTTCTGGGCCGCCCAGGGGCAGCCCGAACAATACCGCCCCGGAACCTGGGGCCCGGATTCCGCCGATGAACTCCTCGCCCGCGACGGACGAAGCTGGAGACGCCCATGATCGTCGACCTGCCCGACACCACCACGAGCCAGGTCTCCAAGTCGCTCGTCAAGATCCGCGAGGAGGGTGGGGTCGTCGCCCTCGGGCGCGTGCTGACCCTCGTGATCGCCACCGCCCCCGGCGGTGAGGAGGAGGCGATCGAGGCCGCCAACGACGCGTCGCGGGAGCATCCGATGCGCGTCATCGTGGTGTCCTCCGACCCTGCCGAATCCTCCGACGTGCCGGCCCGACTCGACGCCGAGATCCGCGTCGGCGGCGATGCCGGCGCCAGCGAGGTCATCGTCCTCCGCGCCTGCGGTGACACAGCGCATGACGAGGAGAGCCTCGTCATGGGTCTCCTCCTCCCCGACGCGCCGGTGGTCACCTGGTGGCCCGGCGTCTCGCCCGCCATCCCCGGCGAGGCACCGCTCGGGCGCATCGCCCACCGCAGGATCACGGATGCCTCGACGCAACCCGACCCGCAGGCGGCGCTGCACGGGCTCGCGACGAGTTATCGGCCGGGCGACGCGGACTTCGCGTGGACGCGCCTCACCCTGTGGCGCGCCCAGCTCGCCGCGGTGCTCGACCAGCCGCCGTTCGAACCGGTCACCGCCGTGCGCGTCACGGGGGCGATCGATTCGCCCTCGACCACACTGCTCGCCGCCTGGCTGCGCCTCCAGCTCGACGCCACGAGCACCTGCGTGCTCACCAGAACCGACTCGGGGTCGCACGGCATCCACGGCGTGCACCTCGAACGCGACGGTGGCGTTATCGAGCTCGTGCGCGACGTCCCGGGCATCGCCACGCTCCGCCAGCCCGGCCAGCCGGTGCACGATCTCGCGCTCCCCCGCCGAAACCTCCGCGACTGCCTGGCCGACGAGCTCCGCCGTCTCGACCCCGACGAGTTGTACGGTGACGTGATCACGAGCGGACTCGCACTGCTCGAAGACGTCCAGACCGAAGGAATCCCCGCATGACGAACGAACGGCGCGTCCTCGTCCACCCCGACAAGGCGTCGTTGGCGAGCTCGGTCTCGGCACGGTTCATCACGAAGATGCTCGACATCCTCGACGTTCAGGCGGTGGCACATGTCGTGCTCACCGGCGGATCGATGGGCGCCGCGGTGCTGGAAGCGGTCGCCGCGTCACCCGCCCGCACCTCGATCGACTGGTCGCGCGTGCACTTCTGGTGGGGCGACGAACGCTGGGTCGCCGCGGGTGACGAGGAGCGGAACGACGGGCAGTCGCAGGCGGCACTGCTCGACGACCTCGACCTGCCCGCCGGCAACGTGCACCCGTTCCCGGCATCCGACTCGGGGCTCTCGCTCGAGGAGGCGGCCGACGCATACGCCGCCGAGCTGTCCGAGCACGGCGTCGACGGCTTGCCCCACCCGATCTTCGACATCACGTTCCTCGGCGTCGGGCCCGACGGTCACATCGCGTCCCTGTTCCCCCACCGCTCGGGGATCCAGGTGACCGACCGCACCGTCATCCCCGTGCGCGACTCGCCGAAACCGCCGCCCGAGCGCCTCAGCCTCACCCGCCCGGTCATCAATTCGTCGCAGCGCGTCTGGCTCGTGCTCGCGGGTGCCGACAAGGCCTCCGCGCTGGGCCTGGCTCTCGCGGGCGCCAGTCGCGACGAGGTGCCCGTGGCCGGCATCAAGGGCCGCCGGCGCACCGTCTTCTTCGTCGACGCGGATGCCGCGGCCGAGGTGCCCGAGAGCCTCATCTCGCGCGACGACTGAGCGCCGACGCGTTCCGGACACGCGCGAGGGGCCGGCCTCACGGCCGGCCCCTCGCGGTGTCTGCGTCTCAGTCCTGCGGACTGATCTGACCGCGACGCGTGCGGAGTTGCGTGAGCGCCTCCTCGAGGAGCGCCGCGGCCTCCTCGTCGGTGCGCCGCTCCTTCACGTACGCGAGGTGCGTCTTGTACGGCTCGAGCTTGGACACCGACGGGGGATTGTCCTTGTCGCGACCGGCCGGCAGGCCCGTCGAGGGACTGTCGATGATGTCCGGGATCTCCTCCGCGGGGAGATTGGCCGCGAAGTAGCGGATGGTCTCATTGCCCTGCGCGTCCCAGTAGCTCACTGCGATGCGATCGGCGTGGAAGCCGCGATCCTGCTCGCCCATCGGGCCCGCACCAACGCGCGAGCCCCGGATTGCGCTGTTTCCCGAAGCCATGACTCCCCCGTCAGATCCCGGAATCGAACTTGGTGATGAGTCCGAGCACGACGATGCACGTCACCCACACGAGGCCGAGGATGATCGTGATCCGGTTGAGATTGCGTTCGGCGACGCCGGACGCCCCGAGGCTGGAGGTGACGCCGCCGCCGAACATATCGGACAGACCGCCGCCGCGGCCCTTGTGCAGCAGGATGAGCAGTGTCAGCAGGAGGCTCGTGAGACCGAGCAGCACCTGCAGGACGACCTGGAGAATCTCCACGGTGAACCTTTCCGGGCACGACGCAGGAGGTCGGGCCGACAATCAGTATAACGGCAGGCGGACGGCGATCCCGGGACCCCGACCGCGAGGCGGCGCTTCTACGAGCTCAGGCGCCCACGTGCTTCTTGAAGCGGGCGATGCTCGAGAACTCGTCGATGTCGAGGCTCGCGCCGCCGACGAGCGCGCCGTCGACATTCGGTTCGCGAAGGAACGACGCGATGTTCGCGGCCTTCACCGATCCGCCGTACAGGATGCGCGTGGCCGCCGCGACGTCGTCGCCCAGCGTCTCGGCGAGGACGGCGCGGAGTGCCGCGCAGACCTGCTCTGCCTGCTCGGGGGTCGCCGCCTGACCCGAACCGATCGCCCAGACCGGCTCGTACGCGACGACGAGGCCCTTCGCGCCGTCGACGCCCTCGAGCGCGGCGCGAAGCTGCGCCACGGGCACAGCGCTCGGCCCGTGCGCCTCGAGGTCGGCCGCAGTCTCCCCCACGCACACGACGGGGACGAGTCCGTGGCGGTGTGCCGCAAGCACCTTGGCGTTCACGTCGGCGTCGGACTCGCCGTGCAGAGTGCGGCGCTCCGAATGCCCGATGATGACGTAGCCGCAGTCGAGCTGGGCGAGGAACGCGGCCGAGATCTCACCCGTGTACGCACCCGAGTCGTGCGCCGACACGTCTTGTGCGCCATAGGCCAGCGGCAGCGAGTCGGCGGCGATCAGCGTCTGCACCGAACGCAGGTCGGTGAACGGCGGGAAGACCGCGACCTCCGCGTCCGCGAAGTCGTGCCTCGCGTCGGCAAGGGCCCACGCGAGCTTCTGCACGAACGCGATCGACTGCAGGTGGTCGAGGTTCATCTTCCAGTTGCCCGCGATGAACGGGGTTCGCTTCACTGCCATCCGAGGACCTCCAGTCCGGGGAGCTTCTTGCCTTCGAGGAATTCGAGGCTCGCGCCTCCGCCCGTCGAGATGTGACCGAACAGGCGGTCGTCGAATCCGAGCTGTCGCACGGCCGCCGCGGAGTCGCCCCCGCCGACGACGCTGAGTCCGTCGACCTCGGTGAGCGCCTCCGCCACCACGCGAGTGCCGGCGGCGAACGGCGCGAGCTCGAACACGCCCATCGGGCCGTTCCAGAACACGGTGCGCGAGCCGCGGATGTGCTCCGCAAAGGCGGCCGCGGTGTCGGGGCCGATGTCGAGCCCGAGTCCGGATGCTCCGAACGGCGTCTCCTCGATGGCATCGGCCGCCGCGACCACATGGTCGGCGTCGGCCGAGAATGACGCGGCGACGACCACGTCGGTGGGGAGCACGATCGGGACGCCGCGCTCGGCGGCTTCGGCGAGATAGCCCTTCACCGTGTCGATCTGGTCTTCCTCCAGGAGGCTCGAGCCCACCTGGTGCCCCTGGGCGGCGAGGAAGGTGAACAGCATCCCACCGCCGATCAGCAACGCATCGACCCTCGGGAGGAGATGCGCGATGACACCGAGCTTGTCGGAGACCTTCGATCCGCCGAGCACGACGGTGTAGGGCCGTTCGGGCGACTCCGTGAGTCGGTCGAGCACGTCGAGTTCCGAGTCGATGAGAAGGCCCGCGGCACTCGGGCGCAACTCCTCGAGCTCGAACACGCTCGCCTGCTTGCGATGCACCACGCCGAACCCGTCGGACACGACCGCATCGGCGAAGCCGGAGAGCTCGCCGGCGAAGGCCGTGCGCTCCGCCTCGTTCTTCGAGGTCTCGCCGGGGTTGAAGCGGAGGTTCTCGAGCACGAGCACCTCGCCGTCGCCGAGCGCCTCGACCTTCGCCGCGGCATCCGCTCCGACCGTGTCGGTCGCGAAGCCCACCGGAGCGTGGACGAGCTCACCGAGGCGTACTGCGACCGGTGCGAGGCTGTACTTCGAGTCAGGGGCGCCGTCGGGCCGCCCGAGATGGGAGACGACGATCACGCGGGCCCCCTGGCCGATGAGCGCCTCGAGCGTGGGGACCGACGCCCGCACGCGGCCGTCGTCCGTGATGACCCCGTCCTGGAGAGGAACGTTGAGGTCGCAACGGACGACGACGCGCTTGCCGGCGAGCGGACCGAGGGTGTCGATCGTTCGCAGGGTCACGGTCGCGCGCCTCAGAGACGCTCGGCGACGTACTCGGTGAGGTCGACGAGCCGGTTGGAGTAGCCCCACTCGTTGTCGTACCACCCCGACAGCTTCACCTGGTCGCCGATCACGCGCGTGAGCCCGGCGTCGAAGATGCAGGAGTACGGGTCGGAGACGATGTCGCTCGAGACGAGCTCGTCTTCCGAGTACTTGAGGATGCCCTTCAGCGGCCCCTCGGCCGCGGCCTTGTAGGCGGCCTTCACCTCGTCGACGGTGACCGGACGCGACGCCGTGACCGTGAGATCGGTGATCGAGCCGGTGGGCACCGGCACGCGAAGGGCGAATCCGTCGAGCTTGCCGACGAGTTCGGGCAGCACCAGGCCGATGGCCTTCGCGGCGCCCGTCGACGTCGGGACGATGTTGATCGCGGCCGCACGAGCCCGGCGGAGGTCTTTGTGGGGGCCGTCCTGCAGATTCTGGTCGGCGGTGTAGGCGTGCACTGTCGTCATGAGACCGCGCTCGATGCCGAACGCATCGTTGAACACCTTCGCGAGCGGAGCCAGGCAGTTCGTCGTGCAGGACGCGTTCGAGATGATGTTGTGCTTCTCGGGGTCGTACGTGTCCTCGTTGACGCCGATGACGAACGTGGCGTCCTCATCGGTCGCGGGCGCCGAGATGAGCACCTTCTTCGCGCCGGCCTCGATGTGCTTGCGCGCGTCGGCGGCCTTCGTGAAGAAGCCGGTGGACTCGATCACGATGTCGACCCCCAGCTCGCTCCAGGGGAGATTCGCGGGGTCGCGCTCGGCGAACGCCCTGATCGGCGTGCCGTTCACGATGATGTGATCGTCGTCGTAGTCCACCGTGGCGTCGAGGGGACCGGTGACCGAGTCGTACTTCAGCAGGTGAGCGAGCGTCTTGTTGTCGGTGAGGTCGTTCACCGCGACGATCTCGAGGTCGGCGCCCTGGGCGAGAGCGGCGCGGAAGTAGTTGCGGCCGATGCGGCCGAAGCCGTTGATGCCGATCTTTACGGACACGGATGACTCCTGTGTGACGGTGCGCGGGCGCGCGATTGCAAGGGTGGACGGATCGAACGGCGGTGTCCCCGGAAGGGCCCCGGGGACACCATCCGCTATGACAGTAGCAGCAGCCCCGAGGTCTTCTCGCGGGCCGCTGAGAAGCGCTCCTGCACGTTGGCCCAGTTCGCGATGTTCCAGAACGCCTTCACGTAGTCGGCGCGGACGTTCTTGTAGTCGAGGTAGTACGCGTGCTCCCACACGTCGAGCATGAGCAGCGGCACGATGCCCGCCGGAAGGTTCCCCTGCTGGTCGAAGAACTGCACGATGATGAGCCGCTGGCCGATGGAATCCCATGCGAGCACGGCCCAGCCCGATCCCTGAACGCCGAGCGCGGTCGCCGTGAAGTGCGCTTGGAACTTGTCGAACGAGCCGAAGTGATCGTCGATCGCAGCAGCGAGCTCTCCGGTGGGCTTGTCGCCGCCGTCGGGCGACATGTTGGTCCAGAAGATGGAGTGGTTGACATGGCCGCCGAGGTTGAACGCGAGGTCCTTCTCGAGCTTGTTGACGCCGGCAAGGTTGTCGGAGTCGCGCGCCTCCGCGAGTTGCGCGAGGGCGGTGTTCGCGCCGGTCACATACGCCTGGTGGTGCTTGGAGTGATGCAACTCCATGATCGTCGCGCTGATCGACGGCTCGAGCGCCGCGTAGTCGTAGGGCAGATCGGGCAGGGTGTAGTCAGCCATTGCTTCTCCTTGTCAGATGCCGGGCGTTCCGGGCTCCTGCCCGGTGTTCCGCAGCTGCAACCTCGAGTCTATGCCCGCCGGGTGATGCGTCGAACGGACGTTCCGTCGCTCTCGTCGCCGCCCCTCGACGGATGCCGCGGCATCCGCTTCGCCGGCGACCCCGCCGATGCTCAGACGTCGTCGAGATCTGCCGGCAGGCTCGCCTCGGTGCCCGGCACGCCGGTCTCGACGGCATGCTTGTCGGCCATCGCGAGGAGGCGACGGATGCGACCGGCGACCGCGTCCTTCGTCATGGGCGGGTCGGCGTGATGGCCGAGCTCGTCGAGGCTCGCGTCGCGGTGTGCGAGGCGGAGCTCACCGGCGTAGCGCAGGTGATCGGGGATCTCGTCACCGAGCAGTTCCATGGCGCGTTCCACTCGGGCGCACGCGGCCACCGCTGCCTGCGCAGACCGGCGCAGGTTCGCATCGTCGAAGTTCACGAGGCGGTTGGCGGTCGCGCGAACCTCTCGACGCTGTCGGAGCTCCTCCCAGTTTCGCACGGTGCCGGTCGCGCCCATCCGTGCGAGCATCGCGCTGATCGCCTCGCCGTCGCGGATGACGACGCGGTGGACGCCGCGGACCTCGCGGGCCTTCGCCGAGATGCCGAGGCGGCCCGCGGCTCCGACGAGGGCCATCGCCGTCTCGTTGCCCGGGCACGTCACCTCGAGTGCCGCCGATCGCCCTGGGTCGGTGAGGCTGCCGTTGGCGAGGAACGCGCCCCGCCAGACCGCGGCGACGTCGTCGCGCGAACCGGTGGTGAGCTTGTTCGGCAGGCCGCGCACGGGCCGGCGACGCGCATCCAGCAATCCCGTCTGCCGTGCGAGGGTCTCGCCCCCGTCGAGGACTCGCACGAGGTACTGGTTCGAACGACGGACGCCCGACGGCGAGATCACCGAGACATCCGGCCGGACGCCGTAGAGCTCGCCGAGATCACGGGTCACGCGCCGCACGATCGTCGGCGAGTCGAGTTCGGCCTCGATCGCGATGCGCCCCGAGATGATGTGCAGCCCTCCGGCGAACCGGAGCACCGAGGCGAGCTCGGCCGCCCGCACCGTCGTCTTCGACACGTCGACACGCGCGAGCTCCTCTTTCACATCCGCGGTCAGTGCCACCTCACGTCCTCTCCCTCGTCATGTCTCCGGATCACTCCCGGCCGCGATCGCGGTGCTTCACGCTCACCACGACCCCCGGCATCCGCTCGAGTCGGTCGACGAGCTCGCGGACGATGGCGACCGAGCGATGCTTGCCGCCCGTGCATCCGATCGCGATGGTCGCATGCCGCTTGTTCTCACGCTGGTACCCGGCGAGCACCGGCTCGAGGGCCGTCGCGTACGCGTCGATGAACTCGCGCGCGCCGGGTTGTCCGAGCACGTAGTCGGAAACCGCGGCGTCCTCGCCGCTCAGGTGCCGCAGTTCGGGGATCCAGAACGGGTTCGGCAGGAAGCGCGCGTCGGCGACGAGGTCGGCGTCGGCCGGAAGCCCGTACTTGAACCCGAAACTCAGCAGGGTCACCTGGAGCCCTGCGCGACCCTCCTCGGCGAAGGTCTCGGTGATGAGGGTCGCCAGCTGGTGGATGTTGAGGTCGGAAGTGTCGATCACGATGTCGCTCGACTCCCGGAGTTCGGCGAGGCGGGTGCGCTCGGCGCCGATGCCGTCGAGGATCGTGCCGTCCTCCTGCAGCGGGTGAGGTCGGCGCACCGACTCGAATCGACGCACGAGCACCGCGTCTGTGGCATCGAGGAACACGACCCGCACGTTCACGCCGGCGCGGAGCGCCTGGATGATGTCCCGCAGCTCCGAGAAGAAGTCGCCGCCGCGCACGTCGACGACGGCCGCGATGCGCGGCAGCGAGGCCCCGGCCCGCTCCACGAGCTCGACCAGCGGGCGGAGCATCTGGGGGGGCAGGTTGTCGACGACGTACCAGCCGAGGTCTTCGAGCGCATTGGCGACCGTCGAACGACCCGCGCCGGACATTCCGGTGACGATGAGCATCTCCTGTTGCAGAGCCTCAGCCGGCATCGTCTCGGGTCCCCTTCCGCGCGTCGACACCTCAGCCTAGCGGGGCGCCGACACGCGGTCGGCGTGAAGGTGGGCGTGGATGGTCGCCGCGAGAGCCGGACCGATTCCCTTGACCTCGGTGATCTCACTCTCGGTCGCGGCACGGAGCCGCGACACGGACCCGAAGTGGCGGAGCAGCTCCTTCACCCGCGCCGGCCCCAGCCCGGGGATTCCCGAGAGCACGGTCCCGATGTCGCGTTTGCGCCGCTGCCGCTGGTGGGTGATGGCGAACCGGTGCGCCTCGTCGCGCACTCGCTGGAAGAGGAAGAGCGCATCGCTGTTCCGAGGGAGGATCACCGGGAAGTCGGCATCGGGTGTCCAGATCTCCTCGAGGCGTTTCGCGATCCCGCACAGGTAGACGCCTTCGACGCCGGACTTCGCGAGGGCACGTGCGGCGGCGGCGACCTGCGGCTGACCGCCGTCGACCACGAGGAGGTTCGGACGATACGCGAACTTCTTCCGTCGGTCGGATGTCGCAGCGGCATCCGCTTCGTCGGAGTCCCCCTCGTCGGCGTCGCGCGCGTCGGGGGCGATGCCGTTCGCTCCGCTCGGCACCGCGAGGTAGGCGAGCCGACGCGTGACGACCTGGTGGATCGCGTCGGTGTCGTCGCTCGCGCTCGGAATGGTGAAACGCCGGTACTCGTCTTTGCGAGGGAGGCCGTCTTCGAAGACCACCATCGAGGCGACGATGTTCGTGCCGCTCAGGTGGGACACGTCGTAGCACTCGATCCGGAGCGGGGCATCGGCCATGCCGAGCGCCTCCTGGATGTCCTCGAGTGCGCGCGAGCGTGTCGTGAAGTCGGCGCTTCGCCTCGTCTTGTAGAGCATGAGCGATTGCTTCGCGTTCTGCGTCGCCGTCTGGAGGAGGGCCGCCTTGTCGCCGCGCCGGGCGGCGCGAAGCCGCACCTTGCGCCCGGCGAGCGTGCCGAGCCACGTCTCGAGGGCTGCGGCATCGTCGGGCAGCTCTGGAACCACGATCTCGCGGGCGGGGGCGAGGCCGGAGCCGTACGCGTTCTGCACCACGGAGTCGACGAGTTCGCCGAGCGGAACGTCGAGCTCCTTGTCGACCGTCCAGGTGTGCACGCCCCTGACCCTGCCGCCACGGACGACGAACAGCTGCACGGCCGCGGCGAGCTCGTCGTGCTCGATGCCGAACACGTCGATGTCGACGCGGTCGCCGAGTACCATGGCGCTCTTCTCGAAGAACGCGCCGGCGGCCTGCAGCTGGTCTCGGCGGCGCGCGGCCGACTCGTAGTCCTGGGCAGCGGCGGCCGCCCGCATCTCGGCCGCGAGGTCGTCGATGATCCTCGGGTCCTGGTTCTGCATGAACGCGACGAACCGATCGACGTTCGCTCGATGCTCCTCGAGCGTGACCTTCCCGGAGCAGGGTCCGAAGCAACGACCGATCTGGCCGGCGAAGCAGGGTTTGCCCGACGTCACCGCGCGACGGTAGTCGCTGTCTTTGCAGGTGCGGATCGGGAACAGCTTGATCAGCAGATCGAGGGTCTCGTTCACCGCCCACACCTTCGGATACGGTCCGAAGTACCGTGCCCCCGGGATGCCGCGCTTTCGCGAGACCATGGCGCGTGGGGCGTCGTCTCCGAGCGTCACCACGAGGTATGGGTACGACTTGTCGTCCTTGAATCGCACGTTGAACGGCGGCTTGAGCTCGTTGATCCAGGTGATCTCGAGGTTCAGCGCCTCGACGTCGGTGCGCACCACCGTCCACTCGACTGAGGCGGCGCTGGTCACCATGCGACGCGTGCGCTCGTGCAGGGTCTGCAGCGGTGCGAAGTAGTTCGACAGGCGCGCCCGCAGGTTCTTGGCCTTGCCGACATACAGCACGCGCCGCTCGGCATCGCGGAAGCGGTAGACACCCGGCGCGGTGGGGATCTCCCCCGGCCTCGGGCGATAGGGAACGCCGTGGTGGCTCGGCGATGCAGTGCTCATCGCCTCAGCTGGCTACGTCGGCGCGAACGGATGCCGCATCGAAGATCTCACGGAGGAAGAATCCGGTGTGACTCCCGGGCACGCGTGCGACCTGCTCGGGCGTGCCGGTCGCGACGACTCGACCACCGCCTGAGCCCCCCTCGGGGCCGAGGTCGATGATCCAGTCGGCCGACTTGATGACGTCGAGGCTGTGCTCGATGACGATCACGGTGTTGCCCTTCTCGACGAGCTTGCCAAGTACCTTCAGGAGCTTGCGTACGTCTTCGAAGTGGAGGCCGGTGGTCGGTTCGTCGAGCACGTACACGCTTCGGCCGTTCGACCGGCGCTGGAGCTCGGTGGCCAGCTTGACACGCTGGGCCTCACCGCCGGACAGCGTCGTCGCGCTCTGGCCGAGCTGGACGTAGCCGAGCCCGACGTCGACGAGCGTCTTCAGGTATCGATGGATCGCGGAGATCGGCTCGAAGAACTCCGCCGCCTCGCTGATCGGCATCTCGAGCACCTCCGAGATGTCCTTGCCCTTGTAGTGCACCTGGAGGGTCTCGCGGTTGTACCGCTTCCCGGAGCACACCTCGCAGGCGACGTAGACGTCGGGCAGGAAGTTCATCTCGATCTTGATGGTGCCGTCGCCGGAGCACGCCTCGCACCTGCCTCCCTTGACGTTGAAGCTGAACCGGCCCGGGAGGTAGCCGCGCGCCTTCGCCTCGGTGGTCTCGGAGAACAGGGTGCGGATCCGGTCGAACACGCCCGTGTATGTGGCGGGATTCGACCGCGGCGTGCGCCCGATCGGCGCCTGATCGACGTGCACCACCTTGTCGAGGTGCTCAAGGCCGGTGACCCTGCGGTGCCTGCCCGCAACCTTGCGTGCGCCGTTCAGGCGGTTCGCGAGCACCCGGTACAGGATGTCGTTCACGAGCGACGACTTGCCCGACCCGCTGACACCGGTGACGGCCGTGAACGTGCCGAGGGGGAAGTCGACATCGATGCCGCGCAGGTTGTTGGCCTCGGCGCCGGAGACCGAGATCACGCGTTCGGGGTCGATGGTGCGCCGGTGCGTCGGGAGCGGGATCTCCTTGCGACCCGAAAGGTAGTCGCCCGTCAGCGAGCGCGTGTTCTTCACGAGTTCGGCGTAGCTGCCCGAGTGCACCACGGTGCCGCCGTTCACGCCGGCGCCCGGCCCGATGTCGACGATCCAGTCGGCGGTTCGGATGGTGTCTTCGTCGTGCTCGACGACGATGAGCGTGTTGCCGAGGTCGCGGAGGGCGAGAAGTGTGTCGATGAGTCGGCGGTTGTCACGCTGGTGCAGGCCGATGCTGGGCTCGTCGAGAACGTAGAGCACGCCGGTGAGCCCCGAGCCGATCTGGGTCGCGAGCCTGATGCGCTGCGCCTCACCACCCGAGAGCGTGCCGGCCGCACGAGCGAGGTCGAGGTAGTTGAGACCGACGCGGATGAGGAAATCGAGGCGCACCTTGATCTCGCGCAGGACCTGCGCCGCGATCGCCTGCTCGCGGTCGGTGAGCTGCAATCGGTCCATGAAGGATCGCGCGTCGGTGAGACTGAGGAGTCCGACATCTGCGATGCTCGCGCCGTGGATGAGCACCGAGAGCACCTCGGGCTTCAGTCGCTTTCCGTCGCAGACCGGGCAGGGCACCTCTCGGAGGTACTCCGACCAGCGCGCGCGCTGCACATCGGTCTCGGCCTGCACGTATTGCCGCTCGATGTAGGGGACCACGCCCTCGAACCCCGACGTGTAGCTCATCTCGCGCCCATAGCGGTTGCGCCAGCGGACCTTGACCTCGAAGTTGTCGCCGCGGAGCACCGCCTGGCGCGCGTCGTCGGCGAGATGCTCCCACGGGGTGTCGAGCGAGAACCCGAGGTCGCGCGCGAGTCCGTCGAGGAGCTTCTCGTAGTAGTTGTAGAGGCTCTTGCCCTGCGACGTCCAAGGGATGATGACGCCCTCGGAGATGCTCATCGCCGGATCGCCCAGGAGCAGCGCCTCGTCGACCGACATCCGCGTGCCGAGCCCGGAGCACTCGGGACAGGCGCCGAACGGCGCGTTGAACGAGAACGTGCGCGGCTCGATCTCGGTGAGCTGGATCGGATGCTGGTTCGGGCAGGAGAGCTTCTCTGAGAAGGTCGCCCACGACTGAGGCCCGGATTGGTCGACGAAGTTCACCTGCACGAGGCCGTCGGTCAGGCGGAGTGCCGTCTCGAGCGAGTCGGTGAGCCGATTGAGCATCTCGGGGCCGGCCACGAGGCGGTCGACGACCACCGAGATGTCGTGCTTGACCTGCTTCTTCAGCGCCGGCGGTTCATCGAGGCGGATGACCTCGCCGTCGACGACGGCGCGCGAGTATCCCTGTGCGGCGAGATCGCGGAACAGGTCGACGAATTCGCCCTTCTTCTTCGAGACGACGGGGCTGAGCACCTGATAGCGGGTGCCTTCGGGGAGCTCCATGAGCTGGTCGGCGATCTGCTGAACGGTCTGCCGCTGGATGCGCTCCCCGCAGATCGGGCAATGCGGCACGCCGATGCGGGCCCACAGGAGGCGCATGTAGTCGTAGATCTCGGTGATCGTGCCGACGGTCGAACGAGGGTTGCGGTTGGTCGACTTCTGGTCGATCGAGACGGCAGGGCTGAGACCCTCGATGAAGTCGACATCGGGTCGGTCGACCTGGCCGAGGAACTGGCGCGCATATGCGGAAAGGGATTCCACGTATCGGCGCTGCCCCTCGGCGAAGATCGTGTCGAACGCGAGCGACGACTTGCCCGAGCCCGACAGGCCCGTGAACACGACCATCGCATCGCGCGGGATCTCGACGTCGATGTTCTGCAGATTGTGCACGCGGGCACCGCGGACACTCAGGCGCGAGTGGGCATCGAGACGTGAGACTGGCACCCTATGAGTCTAGAGAGCGCCACTGACACGGAGCCCCGGCCGGCGCGCGCTCTGAGCGAACATACGTTCTAGGTATCTGCTTGAGTGAAGCGCGCTGCGCATCGGGCAGGATCCGCGCATTCCGCCGCGGTCGCGGCCCGCCATAGACTCAGCCTGATGAAGCAACGGCGTCCCCGATCTCGTCTTAGGCTTAGTCGGGCGACGCTGCTCTCGCTCATCGGAGTCGGAACCATCCTGGTTCTCGCGTGGATTGCGACGGCCTTGGTTCCGAACCCGGCGCCGGCCACGGTGGAGGAAGCCACAGCGGTGGTGACGGGGTACTACGACCGGGTCGAGGAGACCATCCCTGCCAACGCAGTACTCGGTACGAGCGAAGAGATCGTCCAGGAACCTTGTCCCCTTGAGGACCGTGGAGATCGGGCAACCGTCCGACGCGTGATCAACGTTGAGCCGACGATGGATCGCGTCGCGTGGGCTGCCTCCCTTTCGAAAGAGTTCCCCGAAGCGGACAGCTGGGTGGTGCGGGTGAGGACGCTCGACTCTCGCGAGAACCTTCGCATCCGAATCGTCGGGAAGACCATGATCATTCTCGACATCACCACCGTCCACAACGCGGCCGGTGAAGCGAGCATCATCATGACGTCCGCGAGCGAGTGCAGCCAGCCATGAAGTGACCCGCCCAACACGACAGGTGCCAGCTTCACCTAAGCAGATACGTAGAAGATACGTTCGATCGCCGCCCGGACGGGCGCCCAGGTGAGAACAGGCCATGCCTCAGGAGTGGATCTGCCAGTCAGCCGAGGTGACCGGCCTTCTCCATCTGCCTGAGCTCCCGCTTGAGGTCTGAGACCTCGTCGCGGAGCCGGGCGGCGAGCTCAAACTTCAGCTCCCCCGCTGCCTCGAGCATCTGCTCGTTGAGGTCGCGGATGAGCTCCTCGAGGTCGTTCGCTCCCGCTGCTGCGATGCCCTCGCGACGGAGGTTCGGCACGGGCGCCTTCTTGCGGGCGTCCCTGCCTGCGAGAAGAGCCGCGGTGTCGGCCTCCTCGCGCGCGAGCACGTCGGTGATGTCGGCGATGCGCTTGCGGAGCGGCTGGGGGTCGATGCCGTTCGCGCGGTTGTATTCGAGCTGCTTGTCGCGGCGGCGCGTCGTCTCTTCGATCGCGGCCTTCATCGAGTCGGTCAGCGCGTCGGCGTACATGTGCACCTCGCCCGAGACATTGCGCGCTGCACGGCCGATCGTCTGGATGAGCGAGGTCGAGGAGCGAAGGAATCCCTCCTTGTCGGCGTCGAGGATGGCGACCAGCGACACCTCGGGGAGATCGAGACCTTCGCGCAGCAGGTTGATGCCGACGAGCACGTCGTAGACGCCTGCACGCAGCTCGGTCAGGAGTTCGACGCGGCGCAGCGTGTCGACGTCGGAGTGCAGGTACCGTACCCGAACGCCCGCTTCGGTCAGGAAGTCGGTCAGTTCCTCGGCCATCCGCTTGGTGAGGGTCGTGACGAGCACGCGCTCGTCACGCTCTGCGCGGATGCGGATCTCCTCGAGCAGGTCGTCGATCTGTCCCTTCGACGGCTTCACCACGATCTGCGGGTCGACGAGGCCCGTGGGGCGGATGATCTGCTCCACCACACCGTCGGCGATGTCCATCTCGTAGCGGCCCGGGGTCGCGGAGAGGTAGACGGTCTGGCCCACTCGGTCTTTGAACTCATCGAACTTGAGCGGGCGGTTGTCGAGCGCGCTCGGCAGCCGGAAGCCGTGTTCGACGAGCGTGCGCTTGCGCGACGAGTCGCCCTCGTACATGGCGCCGATCTGCGGCACCGTGACGTGCGACTCGTCGATGACCACGAGGAAGTCGTCGGCGAAGTAGTCGAGCAGGCAGTGCGGGGGCTCCCCCGCCGACCTGCCGTCGATGTGACGCGAGTAGTTCTCGATCCCGGAGCAGAACCCGATCTGCTCCATCATCTCGAGGTCGAACGTCGTGCGCATGCGCAGACGCTGCGCCTCGAGCAGCTTGCCCTCGCGCTCGAGCTCCGCGAGCCGCTCCTCCAACTCGACGCGGATGGTGCCGATCGCGCGCTGCATCACGTCGGTGCTCGCGACGTAGTGCGATCCCGGGAAGATGGGCACGGCGTCGAGCTTCGCAACGACCTGTCCGGTGAGCGGATGCAGGCTGTAGAGCGCCTCGATCTCATCACCGAACATCTCGATGCGGATGGCCAGTTCTTCATAGACGGGGATGATCTCGATGGTGTCGCCGCGCACGCGGAACGTGCCGCGCGAGAAGGCGACGTCGTTGCGCTGGTACTGCATGGATACGAACTTGCGGATGAGCCAGTCGCGGTCGACCCGCTGGCCCACCTGGAGCGGCATCATCGCCCCGAGATACTCCTCGGGTGTGCCGAGGCCGTAGATGCACGACACGGTCGAGACGACCACCACATCGCGCCGGCTGAGGAGCGAGTTGGTCGTCGAGTGCCGCAGGCGCTCGACCTCCGCGTTGATCGACGAGTCCTTCTCGATGAAGGTGTCGGTCTGCGGCACGTAGGCCTCGGGCTGGTAGTAGTCGTAGTAGGAGACGAAGTACTCGACCGCGTTGTTCGGCATCAGCTCGCGGAACTCGGTCGCGAGCTGGGCCGCGAGGGTCTTGTTGTGCGCGAGCACGAGGGTCGGGCGCTGCACCTGCTCGATGAGCCATGCGGTGGTCGCCGACTTGCCCGTTCCGGTCGCACCGAGCAGCACCACGTCGGTCTCTCCGGCGTTGACGCGACCGGCGAGCTCGGTGATCGCGGTCGGCTGGTCGCCGCTCGGCTGGTACTCGCTCACGACCTCGAAGGGGCGGACGGATCGGCTGGCCTGCATGCGCTCCAGTCTAGGATCGCCCGCCGACACTACTTCCGGGCGCGCTCCTGCACGACGCGGTGCCACAGCGCATCGGACTGGCTCATGGTGTGCGCCATCGAGCCGTCGGTGTCGATGACGACATCGGCGATCGCGAGCCGCTGCGGGTTGCCGGCCTGGGCATCGACCCGTGCCTCGGCCTGGATGGGGTCGAGGCCGCGCTCCTCGACGAGTCGCCTCACCTGCGTGCGCTTCGGTGCGTTCGTCACCACGACGAGGTCGAACGGATGGTCGACGGATGCCTCGACGAGCAGCGGCACGTCGTACACCACCACTGCATCGGGGTCTTCGCGCCCGGCCTTCTCTATGAGCTTGGCTGACAGCGCACGGACGGCAGGATGCACGATCGCGTTGAGCTTCGCCCGTGCCTCATCGTCACCGAACACGAGCTCGCCGAGCTTCGGGCGATCGAGCGTGCCGTCGTGGCGGAGCACCCCGGGCCCGAACTCCTCGACGATCGCTGCGAGCGCCGGCGTGCCCGGCTCGACGACGCGACGTGCCAGGTCGTCGGCGTCGATGTGCACCGCTCCGTGCTCGACGAGTCGTCTGGCGACGGTGGACTTGCCTGAGGCGATGCCGCCCGTGAGACCGATCAGATACACGCACACAACTCTATCCGTGCGAGACTCGACGCGACGGACGGCGAGGTGAAGATGCTCGAGTTGCTGACGGGAACCGGGCTCGCACTCGCGGCCGGCCTCAACGCGTGGATCCCGCTCGTGATCCTCGGCGGGCTCGATCGCTTCACGGGGCTCGTGGAGCTCCCGTCCGGGTGGGCCTGGCTTTCGAACGAGTGGGTGCTCCTCGTCCTCGTCGGGCTGCTCGTGCTCGAATTCGTCGCCGACAAGATCCCGGGGATCGACTCGGTCAACGACGTGATCCAGACGCTCGTGCGACCGACGGCCGGCGGGATCGCCTTCGGTTCCGGTGTGGATGCCACGACGGTCGCGGTGACCGATCCCGAGACGTTCTTCACCACTCAGCAGTGGGTGCCCGTCGCCGTGGGTGTCGTCCTCGCGCTCGGCGTGCACTTGGCGAAGGCGGCCGCACGACCGGTGGTGAATGCGATGACGGCGGGTGTGGGAGCACCCGTCGCGAGCGCCGCCGAAGACGCCGGGAGCGTCGCATTCGCGTTCGCGGCCCTGCTCGCGCCTCTGCTCGTGCTTCTCGGGCTCGTGCTCGTCGCGGTCACCGTCGTCATGTCGGTGCGGCGGTTGCGGGCGCGGAAGGCGCGGTCGGAGCATCCGCCGATCTCGAACTGATGCCGCCGGGAATGCGAGAAGGCCGGCCCCCCGGGGGCGGCCGTGCCGTTAGCGTAACGCGAATCGTTAGTTGATCGTGAGCTTCTCACGCAGGGCCGCGAGCGAGGCGTCGTCGGCGAGGGTGCCCGCGCCGGCCGATTCGCTCGAGAACGACGAAGCACCCGAGGTGAACGAGTCGTCGGCGGCAGCGGCGGCGTTCGCCTGTGCGACCTGCTTCTTGTGCGCCTCCCAGCGAGCCTGGGCGGCAGCGTAGTCCTGCTCCCACTTCTCGCGCTGGGCCTCGAAGCCCTCGCGCCACTCGTTGGTCTCGGGGTCGAAGCCCTCGGGGTACTTGTAGTTGCCCTGCTCGTCGTACTCGGTGAGCATGCCGTAGAGCGCCGGGTCGAACTCGGTGCCCTCGGGGTCGACGCCCTCGTTCGCCTGCTTCAGCGAGAGCGAGATGCGGCGACGCTCGAGGTCGATGTCGATGACCTTGACGAAGACCTCTTCGCCGACCGACACGACCTGCTCCGCGAGCTCGACATGCTTGCCCGACAGCTCCGAGATGTGCACGAGGCCCTCGATGCCGTCGGCGACGCGGACGAACGCGCCGAACGGAACGAGCTTCGTGACCTTGCCCGGTGCGACCTGGCCGATGGCGTGGGTGCGTGCGAAGACCTGCCAGGGGTCTTCCTGCGTCGCCTTGAGCGAGAGCGAGACGCGCTCGCGGTCGAGCTCGACGGAGAGCACCTCGACGGTGACCTCCTGGCCGACCTCGACGACCTCGCTGGCGTGCTCGATGTGCTTCCACGAGAGCTCGGAGACGTGGACGAGACCGTCGACGCCGCCCAGGTCGACGAACGCGCCGAAGTTGACGATCGACGAGATGACGCCCTTGCGGATCTGGCCCGGGTGGAGGTTCGCGAGGAACGTCGAACGCGACTCGGACTGTGTCTGCTCGAGAAGGGCGCGCCGGCTGAGCACCACGTTGTTGCGGTTCTTGTCGAGCTCGAGGATCTTCGCCTCGATCTCCTGGCCGAGGTACGGCGTGAGGTCGCGCACGCGGCGGAGCTCGATGAGCGACGCCGGGAGGAAGCCACGGAGGCCGATGTCGACGATCAGGCCGCCCTTGACGACCTCGATGACCGAACCGGTCACGACGCCGTCGGCTTCCTTGATCTTCTCCACGTCGCCCCAGGCGCGCTCGTACTGGGCGCGCTTCTTCGACAGGATGAGGCGGCCTTCCTTGTCCTCCTTCTGGAGGACGAGCGCCTCGACGGTGTCGCCGACGCCGACGACCTCGCTGGGGTCGACGTCGTGCTTGATGGAAAGCTCACGCGAGGGGATGACGCCCTCGGTCTTGTAGCCGACGTCGAGGAGGACCTCGTCGCGGTCGATCTTCACGACGGTGCCCTCGATGAGGTCGCCGTCGTTGAAGAACTTCAAAGTCTTCTCGACCGCGGCGAGGAAATCGTCAGCAGATCCGATGTCGTTGATCGCGACCTGCTTGGGCGCCTTGGTCGTTGCGGTTGTCATGTAGTGAATGCTCCGTAAAGGACAAAGTAGAGCCCATCGCGCGGTAGAGCGTTGTGTAGGTTCCGCGATGGGCATGCGGACAGGGACGTCACACGAGTGACGCTCAATCCTAACGGACGTCGTCGCCGACCGGCAACCGCACGATGCGAGGGCCGGCTACGTGCAACGCTCGGGTCATCATGGCACGGTGAGAAGGAGGTCGTCGATCGAGGCGACCACCGGGGCGTTGGTGCTCGAGCTGGAGAGGTACGCGCGCATGCCGATGCTTCCAGGCGCCTGCAGCCCCGCAGTCGAATCCGTGGCCGTCCGCTGCCACGCGGACGGTTCGGCCGCGCCTGCCTTCCAGACCTTCAGGTTCAGCGTCGTCGGCGACGTGCCGATCGCTTGCAGCCGCAGGTTCAGCCGATCACCGGCAGCGTACGTGAGACCTGGGACATTGATCGCCGGAGCGAGGGTCACCTCTCCGCCGCCGCTCGCGTTGACTCGAACGAGCGAGATGCCGACGGCTCCACTCGAGCGGAGCACGATCTTCGCCTGGTACGCGCCTGCGACCGCCACCCGCCGGCCGATCGCCGAGAGGAAGATGCCGCTGCCGGTGGCGGCCTTGTCGGTCAAGAAGCTGAATCGAAGGTCGCCGGACTGCTGCGACACATCGTCGAGGTAGGCGTTCAGCGTTCCGCCAGGGGTCGCCATGCGCAGCCGGGCGTTGCCGCCGGTGACCGAGTACGCGGTGGCGCTACCGGTCGTCGTCCAGTGGCCACCCGTGTCCGCCGTGCCGAGCCCGTTCACGACACCGCGTTCGAAGGCGTCGGATGCCAGGACCACCGGCCCGCCCGGATCCGTCACGGTGACCGCCGTCGTCGTTGTGGCCGTCGCGCCGTCGTCGTCGGTCACCGTGAGGGTGATCGGGTAGGTGCCTGCGGCCGCGTACGTGTGCGAGGCGGTCGCGCCGGTCGCCGTGCCGCCGTCGCCGAAGTCCCAGGCATGTCCCGTCACGACGCCGTCGGCGTCGGTCGATGCAGTGCCGTCGACCGTGCAGCCGAGCCCGGTGCAGGTCGGGGTGAACGCCGCCACAGGCGGGGTGTTGCCCGGCGCGCCCTCGGCGATAGTGAAGGCATCGGCGAACGTGCCCCCGGTCGCCGGCACGAAACGAGCCGACAATTGGCCCGCGGTCGCCGAGACGTCGAGGTTCCCCCACGTCGGGTTCGCATTGAGACCGGATGACGCGGCGAAGTAGCCTGCCTCGGGATCACTCGTCATCACGTCGCGAAGATCGACGCCGCCGGTGCCGACCGTGGCGAAGACGGTGCCGACCCCCTTGACGAGGTCGTCATCGGCGTCGGTGACGCACGAGGCATTGTAGGAGCCGGGCACCAGGGCGCTGCAGGCCGCGCCGGTGGCCAGTTGCTTGCTTCGCTGGTACAGGTGCTCATGGCCGTTGAGCACGAGATCGACGCGTTTCTGCAGCATGAGGTTGGTGATGTCGGTCCCGACGTCGCAGCCGTACTGTCCGATCGAGATGCATGGCTTGTGCATGGCCACCACGACCCACGGGATGCCGGCCGCTCGTGCGCCGTCGATCGCCGCCGCCGTCCACTGGAAGCGCGCGCTGCCGGCCCCATAGCCCCAGTTGCCGTCGGGGAACGTGAGGTTCGGCGAGATCGCGATGAAGCGAACGAGCGGGGACGACTGCGGGACGTCCACGTAGTACTGCCGGCCGTACGTGCCGACCAGACCGGGCAACTGGTTCGGCAGGCAGGCCGAGAAGTCGTTGATGTTGCCGTTCAGCCCGTTGCTCTCGTGGTTGCCTGCGATCAACTCGAATGCGAACCCCGCACCGACGCGGGACGTCACGGTGTCGCACCAGGCCTGCTCTGCGCCAGTCGCCCCGTACGAGAGGTCGCCGAGCGCGAGGTGCAGGTCGGGATCCAGGCTGTCGATCTGGCTCAGCACCGCGTGCGATTGGCTGCGCGCTGCGATGTCGCCCGATGCGGTGAACTGGACCGTACCCGCGACTGCAGCCGTACGCGGCAGCACCGCCGTTCCGGTGAACGCCGCCACCACGAGGGATGCCGCAGCGACGGCGACCGTCAACGACTTGAGTGCACTCATGGCCGGCTCCTTGCACGTCGGGTTGATCTCGTGCCAAGGCGAGGCGGCGCGATCCCCCTACGGGAAGGGCGTCAGCGGCGTCTTTCGTGCAGGATAGCGGCTCGCCCGCCATCCCACCAGCGTTCCTCCGGCCCTCCGGCTCAGCCGACCAGCGCGCTGCGCAGGGTGTCGAGCCCGACGCCGCCGAGCTCGAGCGCGCGGCGGTGGAAGTCGCGGATGTCGAATGCCGCGCCGTCGCGCTGCCGCACGTCGTCGCGCAGCTGCTCCCAGATGCGCTGCCCAACCTTGTACGAGGGCGCCTGCCCGGGCCATCCGAGGTAGCGGTTCACCTCGAACCGCACGAACGGCTCGTTCATGTTGACGTTCTGGGAGAGGAACTCGAACGCGTACTCCCCCGTCCATCGTCCGTTTCCGTCGGGTCGCTGCTTGTCGAGGTGCACGCCGATATCGAGCACGACGCGGGCCGCCCGCATGCGCTGTCCGTCGAGCATGCCGAGCCGATCGGCCGGATCGTCGAGGTATCCGAGCCCCTCCATGAGCCGCTCGGCATACAGCGCCCACCCCTCGGCGTGACCCGACGTGCCGGCGAGCTGGCGGCGCCAGGTGTTGAGGCTGTCACGGTTGACGACGGCGTGGCCGATCTGCAGATGGTGGCCCGGCACGCCCTCGTGGTACACCGTGGTGAGCTCGCGCCACGTGTCGAACTCGGTGACACCCTCGGGCACCGACCACCACATGCGGCCCGGACGACTGAAGTCGTCGCTCGGGCCGGTGTAGTAGATGCCGCCCTCCTGCGTGGGCGCGATGAGGCACTCGAGCGTGCGGATCTCGGCGGGGATGTCGAACTGCGTGGCACCGAGTTCGGCGACCGCTCGATCGCTCGTCTCCTGCATCCAGCGCTGCAGCGCGTCGGTGCCGTGCAGCTTGCGTGAGGCGTCGTCGTCGAGGAACGCGATCGCCTCGGCGACGGCGTTCCCTGAGCCTGTCGAAGGGGTCCCTCTCAGGATCTCATTCGCGATCGACTCCTGCTCGGCGACCATGCGCCCGAGCTCCTCGATGCCCCACTCGTACGTCTCGTCGAGGTCGATCGTTGCGCCGAGGAAGCGGCGCGACTGGAGCGCGTAGATCTCACGGCCGACGGCGTCGACCTCGCCTGCCTCAGGGAGGAGCTCGCGCTCGAGGAATGCCGCGAGGCGACCGTACGCCTCGCCCGCCTGCCCGGCTCGGCCCGTGAGGTCGGCGCGGAGGGTCGCGGGCAGCTCGGCAGGTGCACTTGCAACGAACTCGGCGAAGAAGCCGTCGTTCCGCTCGAGTTTGCGCGCCTGCGCGGCCACCTCATGCACCTGCCGCCGAGCCGGAACGGTGCCGCGCTCGATGCCGAGCCGGAGCGTCTCGATGTAGCCGTCGAGCGCGCCGGGCAGGGCGGAGAGGCGCGACGAGATCGTCGACCAATCGTCGACGCTCTCGGTGGCCATGAGGTCGAAGACCTCGCGGATCTCCTGCGCAGGGCTCGCGATGACGTTCAGGTCTCGCAGCGGAAGTCGGGCGTCGTGGGCCTCGAGCGAGAGCGCGAGCTCGCTGCGGAGGTCGGCGACGGTGACCGCGTCGATGTCGTCGACCGGAGTCGCGGCGTCGAGCTGCGCGATCGTGCGCCGCATGGCTTCGGCCGAGCGCTCCGACCCCTCGGGCGAGTAGTCGCCGAACCGGGAATCTGCCTCGGTGCGGCCGATGTACGTTCCGACGGTGGGGTTCAGTTCGACGAGGGTGTCGACCCACTCCTCTGCGATGCGGTCGACGTCGGACGGAGTGCGTTCACGCGATGACATACGGGCGAGCCTATGGCACCCCTCCGACGCTCGCAGCGGTCTGCCGTCAGCACCCGGGGCGACGAATGTCCCGACGCGCGTGCGATGGGCTCAGTGCGCCGCGTCGTCCCAGTTCGCACCGCGGCCGATCTGCACGTCGAGCGGCACGAGCAGCTCGGCGGCGTGCGACATCCGGTCGCGGACGACCTCCTCGAGCACCTCGGACTCACCCGGCGCCACCTCGAAGACGAGTTCGTCGTGCACCTGCAGGAGCATGCGGCTCTGAAGCCCCTCGGCTGCGAGGTCGGACTCGACGCGCGACATGGCCACCTTGATGATGTCTGCCGCGGATCCCTGGATCGGCGAGTTCAGTGCCGCGCGCTCCGCGTTCTCGCGGTGCACCCGGTTGGGGCTCGCGAGATCGGGGAAGGGACGCCGACGGCCGTAGATGGTCTCGGTGTATCCGTCGATCCTCGCCTGCTCGACGACGCCGCGGAGGTAGTCGCGCACGGCACCGAACCGCTCGAAGTACTCCTTCATCAGCTGCGTGGCCTCGGCCCGCTCGATGCGGAGTTGCTTCGACAGGCCGAATGCGCTGAGCCCGTAGGCGAGGCCGTACGACATCGCCTTCACCTTCGTGCGCATGAGCGGCGTCACATCGACCGGATCGACCGCGAAGACGCGGGCACCGACGAACCGGTGGAGGTCTTCACCGGCATTGAACGCCTCGATGAGCCCCGGGTCGCCCGAGAGGTGCGCCATGATGCGCATCTCGATCTGCGAGTAGTCGGCGGTGAGGAGCTCGGTGTACTCGGCTCCATGCCGGACTGCCTTGCGGATGCGACGGCCGTCTTCAGTGCGGATCGGGATGTTCTGGAGGTTCGGCTCGTTCGACGACATCCGGCCGGTGGCCGCGCCGATCTGCCAGTACGTGGTGTGGATGCGGCCGTCGGAGGCGATCGCCTTGTCGAGGGACTCGACGATCTGACGCAGCTTGGTGACGTCGCGGTGCTCGAGCAGGTACCCGAGGAACGGATGCGGATTCGACTCCTGCAGGTCGGCGAGCGCGCTCGCATCGGTCGTGTAGCCGGTCTTGGTGGCCCGCGTCTTGGGCATGCCCAGCTGGTCGAAGAGCACCTCCTGCAGCTGCTTCGGCGAGCCGAGGTTGACCTCGCGGCCGATCTCCGCGAAGGCGGCGGCAGCCAGGGTCTCCGCGCGGTCTCCGAGTTCGGCAGAGAGCGCGACGAGCTCGGCGTGCTCGACCGTGACGCCGCGCGCCTCCATGGCGGCGAGCACGGGCACCAGCGGCATCTCGATCTCGGCGAGGAGACGGCGGGACGTCTCGGAGAGCGCCCGCAGCACGATCGGCGCCACGCGGAGCGAGTACCACGCGTACTCGGGTGCGCCGGCATCGGTGCCCTCCTCTGGCAGCAGTTGGGCGGGGTCGGCTTGCGGCACCGTCTCGCCGAGGTGGAGGGTCACGAGGTCGGCGAGGGTCTTCTCGGCGAGGGACGGGCGCAACAGCCACCCCGCGATCAGCGTGTCGACCACGAGGCCGTCGAACGAGATGCCCGACCGGCTGAGCGCCTTCAGCTGGGCCTTCGCATCGGTCATGATCTTGGGCGAATCGCTTGCAAGCCACTCCCCGAACGGCGCAGCGTCGGGGCTGCCCGGCCGCCACTGCACGCGCACCGTCTCGTCGACCGTCGCGATGCCCGCGCCGATGACGAGCCCGTCGACGACCTCGAGGCTGAGGCCGAGTCCGGCCGGCTCGGCGGCGACCGCGCGCTCGAGCCAGGCGGCAAGCTCCGAGCCCTGGAGACGGCTGGGCGTGGGCGCCACGGGTGCGACCGCCACCGCGGCATCCGCTGTGGGAGCCGGCGCCGCCGTGCTCACCGCGCCGCCGCCGCCGTTGCCGTTGCCGTTGCCGTTCGCCTCGCCGGTGACGAGCTTCGTCACGCGCTCCATGAGCGTGCGGAACTCGAGCCGTTCGAAGATCGGGCGCACGGATTCGAGGTCGATGGGCTTGGCGATGAACTCGTCGAGCTCCACGTCGAGCTCGACGTCTCGAACGAGCTGGTTGAGCCGGCGATTGCGGACGGCGTTCTCACGCCCGTCGCGCAGGTTCTGCCCCACGACCCCCTTGATCTCCTCGGCGTGCGCGAGGATGCCGTCGAGGTCGCCGTACAGACCGAGCCACTTGACGGCGGTCTTCTCGCCGACCTTCGGGATGCCCGGCAGGTTGTCGCTGGTCTCGCCCACGAGCGCCGCGACATCGGGATACTGCTCCGGCCGGATGCCGTAGCGTTCCATCACGGCGGCGGTGTCATAGCGCTTCAGCTGCGAGACGCCCTGCGTGTTGGGGTACAGCAACGTGACGTCGTCGCTGACGAGCTGGATGGTGTCGCGGTCGCCCGAGACGAGCAGCACGCGGTACCCCTCGGCTGTTCCTCGCGTGGCGAGCGTTGCGAGGATGTCGTCGGCCTCGAAATCCTCCTTCTCGAGGGTGCGAACACCCATTGCGCGGAGCGCATCCTGGAGCAGGGGCACCTGACCCCTGAACTCCGGCGGCGTCTCGCTGCGGTTGCCCTTGTACTCCGCGTATTCGCGAGTGCGGAACGACCGGCGCGACATGTCGAACGCGACCGCGAGGTGCGTGGGTTTCTCGTTCGCGAGGAGCAGCAGCAGCATCGACAGGAACCCGTGGATGGCGTTCGTGTGCTGCCCGTCGCGGGTGGAGAAGCTGTCGACGGGCAGTGCGTAGAAGGCTCGGAAGGCCAGCGAATGGCCGTCGATCACGAGGAGGGTGGGCTTGTCTGCGTCCGGCACCCCCATAGCCTACAAGCGGCCGCCGACACCGGTTTCCCGGCCGCATCGGCCGCGGTGACGGATGCCCCGGAGACGACGGATGCCGCGACGAACGGGTCGTCGCGGCATCCGTGAACCGGAATGAACCCCGGGGGCTATTTCTTCGGTGCGAGCTGCTCGATGATCGCCTGCGACACGTCTTTCATCGTGAGCCGGCGGTCCATCGACGCCTTCTGGATCCAGCGGAACGCCTCGGGCTCGCTGAGGCCCATCTTCTCGTTGAGGAGGCCCTTCGCCCGGTCGACGAGCTTGCGGGTCTCGAAGCGCTCGACGAGATCGCCGACCTCGGCCTCGAGCGTGATGATCTGCGCATACCGGGCGAGGGCGATCTCGATCGCCGGCAGCAGGTCGTTGGGGGTGAACGGCTTCACGACGTAGGCGAGCGCCCCCGCTTCGCTCGCGCGCTCGACGAGCTCCTTCTGGCTGAAGGCCGTGAGGAGCACGACGGGCGCGACGTGCCCCTTCGAGAGCCGCTCGGCGGCCGAGATGCCGTCGAGCTGGGGCATCTTCACGTCCATGATCACGAGGTCGGGGCGGAGTTCGGTCGCGAGCGCGACGGCGGTCTCGCCGTCACCGGCCTCTCCGACGACCTCGAAGCCGTTGTCGCGCAGGATCTCGACGATGTCGAGGCGGATGAGCGACTCATCCTCGGCTACGACGACGCGGCGCGGCGCCGGCTGGGTCTGTTCGCTGTCAGTCACGCAGGAAAGCCTACGGTATTCTGGCCGAGGCCCCTGGCCGGTGTGGCGGAATGGCAGACGCGGAGCACTCAAAATGCTTTGCCCGAAAGGGCGTGTGGGTTCGACCCCCACCACCGGCACCGACGAGTCGACGAAGGCCCGGTCGCTCCTCGCGGAACGACCGGGCCTTCGCGACGGCTACAGCACCTCGCCGACGACGTGCACGCGCACGTCGTTCGTGGTGCCGGGGATCCCGGGAGGCGATCCCGAGATGATCACGACCTTCTCGCCGTTCACGGCCTTGCCGGTCTTCGCGAGCACGTCGTCGACCTGGCCGACCATCTGGTCGGTGTGCGTCACGCGGTCGACGACGAAGGACTCGACGCCCCAGTTGAGCGCCATGCGGCGACGGATCGCCGGGTCCGGGGTGAACGCGAGGATCGGGATCACGGAGCGGATGCGGGTCATCCGCCGCACCGACTCGCCCGTCTCGGTGAACACGCAGAGGTACTTCGCCTCGACGAAGTCGGCGACCTCGACGGCGGCGAGGGTGATCGCGCCGGCCTGGGTGCGCGGCTTCGTGCCGAGCGGCAGGATGCGGTCGAGACCGTGCTGCTCGGTCGACTCCACGATGCGCGCCATCGTCTCGACGGTGATCACCGGGTACTCTCCGACGCTGGTCTCGCCCGAGAGCATCACCGCGTCGGCGCCGTCGAGCACGGCGTTCGCGACATCCGACGTCTCCGCGCGGGTGGGCACCGGGCTGTGGATCATCGACTCGAGCATCTGCGTCGCGACGATGACGGGCTTGGCGAGCCGGCGCGCGATCTCGACCGCGCGCTTCTGCACGATCGGCACGGCCTCGAGCGGCAGTTCGACGCCGAGATCGCCGCGCGCGACCATGATCCCGTCGAACGCCTCGGCGATCTCGTCGAGGGCGTCGACGGCCTGCGGCTTCTCGATCTTCGCGATCACGGGCACGCGGCGTCCGACCTCGTCCATGATCTCGTGCACGCGCTCGATGTCGGCGGCGTTCCGCACGAAGGAGAGGGCGATGAGGTCGGCACCCAGTTCGAGGCCCCAGCGGAGGTCGGCCTCGTCCTTGTCGGAGAGCGCCGGCACGTTCACGGCGACGCCGGGCAGGTTGATGCCCTTGTTGTTCGAGACGGGACCGGCGACGACGACCTTCGTGGTCACGACGGTGCCATCCGACTCGATGACCTCGACGCGGACCTTGCCGTCGTCGATGAGCAGCTGGTCGCCCGGCTTCACATCGTCGGGGAGCCCCTTGAACGTCGTGCCGACGATCTCCTTGCTCCCCACGATCTCCTCGGTCGTGATCTTGAAGACGTCGCCCTCGGCCAGTTCGTGTGGCCCGCCCTCGAACTTGCCGAGGCGGATCTTCGGTCCCTGCAGGTCGACGAGCACGGCGACGGCGCGACCCGAGTCGTTCGCAGCCTTCCGCACGTTCTGGTAGACGCCCTCGTGCACGTCGTACGTGCCATGGCTGAGGTTCATTCTCGCGACGTCGACGCCCGCATCGACGATCGCGCGGATCTGCTCGTAGCTCGATGTCGCCGGCCCGAGGGTGGCGACGATCTTCGCACGTCTCATGTGGTGTGCTCCCGTGTTCTGCGCAGAGGCGCTGGGTGGGTAGTGCGATTTCGGCGCACCGGGGGGTCAGATGGCGAACGCGCGGGCGTTCGCCGGAATCGGGCTCGGCAGCTCGGTGTCGCCTTCAAGGTACCGGTCGACGGCGGATGCCGCAGCGCGACCCTCGGCGATGGCCCACACGATCAGCGACTGCCCGCGTCCGGCGTCGCCGGCGACGAAGACGCCCGGCTGAGCCGTGGCGTAGTCGGAGTCGCGTGCGATATTCCCGCGTTCGGTGACGGACACCTGCAACTGCTCATCCAGGTCGCGGGTCTCGGGCCCCGTGAACCCGAGTGCGAGGAGTACGAGGTCGGCCGGGATCTCGCGCTCGGTGCCGGCCTTCGGCACGCGGCGCCCGTCGAGGTATTCGGTCTCGGCGACGCGGATGGCCCGCACCTCCCCGATGTCGTTCGCGAGGAACTCGACGGTCGACGCCAGATAGTGGCGGTTGCCGCCCTCCTCGTGCGCGCTCTGCACCTCGAAGATCGTCGGATGCATCGGCCACGGCTGCTCGGCCGGTCGGGTGGCACCGGGTTCCTTGCCGATCGCGAGGTTGGTGACCGAGAGGGCGCCTTGACGGTGCGCCGTGCCGATGCAGTCCGCACCGGTGTCGCCGCCGCCGAGGACCACGACGTGCTTGCCCTCCGCGCTGATCTGGTCGAACACCTGATCGCCGGCGAGGTGGCGGTTCGACTGCGTCAGGTACTCCATCGCGAAATGCACGCCCGGCAGGTCACGGCCGGGAATCGGCAGGTCGCGCGGCACCAGGGCGCCGGTGGCCACGACGACCGCGTCGTACCGCTCTCGCAGTTGCGCCCAGGTGATGTCGACGCCGATGTTCACGCCGGCGCGGAACCGGGTGCCCTCGGCCGTCATCTGCGCGAGGCGCTGGTCGAGGTGCTTCTTCTCCATCTTGAAGTCCGGGATGCCGTAGCGGAGGAGCCCGCCGATGCGGTCGTCGCGCTCGAACACGGCGACCGTGTGGCCGGCGCGCGTGAGCTGCTGTGCGGCAGCGAGGCCCGCGGGTCCTGAGCCGACGACGGCGACGGTCTTGCCCGTGAGGCGCCCGGGCGGCTGCGGCTGCACCCATCCGCTGCCCCACGCCTCGTCGATGATCGAGACCTCGACCTGCTTGATCGTGACCGCGGGCTGGTTGATGCCGAGCACGCAGGCCGATTCGCAGGGCGCCGGGCAGAGACGCCCGGTGAACTCGGGGAAGTTGTTCGTCGCATGCAACCGCTCGATCGCCGCGCGACCCTCACCGCGCCAGGTGAGGTCGTTCCACTCGGGGATCAGGTTGCCGAGCGGGCAGCCCTGATGGCAGAACGGGATGCCGCAGTCCATGCAGCGACCGGCCTGACGACGCAGCTGCGCCGGGTCGCCCTGCTCGTAGACCTCTTTCCAGTCCATGATGCGCACCGGCACGGGGCGCCGCTTGGGCAGCTCGCGCTCGGTGACCTTCAGAAATCCCTTCGGGTCAGCCACCCGTCACCTCCATGCAGTCCGTGTGCACAGCTCGTGTCCATACCTCGACGACGTCAGCCACCCGTCACCTCCAGAATTCGGGTCCAGACCACGTCGCCGTCGGGATCGAGCCCCTCGTCGACCGCGCTCTGGCGGGTGCGGAGCACCGCGGCGTAGTCGCGGGGCAGCACCTTGGTGAAGCGATCGAATGCGGCGTCGCCCTCGGCGAGGAGGGCAGCCGCGACCGCGGAGTCGGTCGTCGCGAGGTGCTCCTCGAGCAGGTCGCGCACGATCTCGCGGTCGGCGCTGCCGAGCGGGAGCAACTCGAGTTCGCCCGCGCTCAGTGATTCGCGGTTCACCCGACCCTCGCGCAGGCCGAGCACGTACGCGGTGCCGCCCGACATCCCGGCGCCCAGGTTTCGCCCGGTCTCGCCGAGGATCAGCGCGAGGCCCCCCGTCATGTACTCGAGCGCGTGGTCGCCGACGCCCTCCACGACGGCCGTGGCGCCCGAGTTGCGGACCAGGAACCGCTCGCCCACGATGCCGCGGATGAACATGCTGCCGCGCGTCGCGCCGTAGCCGATGACGTTGCCCGCGATGACGTTGCGTTCGGCGACGAACCCGCTGTCGCGAGAGGGGCGCAGCACGAGCTGGCCTCCGGAGAGACCCTTGCCGACGTAGTCGTTCGAGTCGCCCTCGAGGCGGAGTGTGATGCCGCTCGGCAGGAACGCACCGAGCGACTGCCCGGCGGAGCCGGTGAGTGTCACGTCGATCGATCCGCTGGGCAGCCCGTGCTCACCGTGGCGCACGGTGACCTCGTGACCGAGCATCGTCCCGACGGCGCGCTCGGTGTTCTTGATGGGCAGCTCGATCTCGATCGTGCCGCCCTCCTCGAGCACGATGCGGCTGCGCCGGATGAGCTCGTTGTCGAAGTGCTGCTCGAGTTCGTGGTCCTGCGGACGCAGGTTGCGCCGGGGCTCGGACCCCGAGAAGTCGGGCCCGACGAGCACGGGAGTCAGGTCGAGGCCGGAGGCCTTCCAATGCGTCAGCGCACGGTCGACGTCGAGGAGGTCGCGGCGACCGATGATCTCGTCGAGCGAGCGGTATCCGAGTTCGGCGAGGTACTCGCGCACCTCCTGCGCAATGAACTCGAAGAAGTTCACCACGAACTCGGGCCTGCCCGTGAAGCGCCTGCGCAGCTCGGGGTTCTGCGTGGCGACGCCGACGGGGCACGTGTCGAGGTGGCAGACGCGCATCATGACGCAGCCCTGCACGACGAGTGGTGCGGTTGCGAAGCCGAACTCCTCGGCCCCGAGCAGCGCACCGATCACCACGTCGCGGCCGGTCTTCAGCTGGCCGTCGACCTGCACGACGACCCGATCGCGCATGCCGTTCAGCATGAGCGTCTGCTGCGTCTCCGCGAGGCCGAGCTCCCACGGCGTGCCTGCGTGCTTCAGGGAGTTCAGCGGGCTCGCCCCGGTTCCGCCGTCGTGGCCCGACACGAGGATGACATCGGCCAGCGCCTTGGCCGTTCCGGCGGCGACCGCGCCGATGCCCGACTGACTCACGAGCTTCACGTGCACCCGCGCCTTGGGATTCGCACGCTTGAGATCGAAGATCAGCTGTTTGAGGTCTTCGATCGAGTAGATGTCGTGGTGCGGAGGCGGTGAGATGAGTCCGACGCCCGCGGTGGCATGACGCGTTCGCGCGACCCACGGGTAGACCTTGGTCGGCGGGAGCTGGCCGCCCTCGCCGGGCTTGGCGCCCTGGGCGAGCTTGATCTGGATGTCGTCGGCATGTGTGAGATACATGCTCGTCACGCCGAAGCGGCCGGACGCGACCTGCTTGATGGCGCTCCGCCGCTCGGGGTCGAGCAGGCGGTCGAGGTCTTCGCCACCCTCGCCCGTGTTCGACTTCGCGCCGAGCCGGTTCATCGCGACGGCGAGCGACTCGTGCGCCTCCTTGGAGATCGACCCGTAACTCATCGCGCCCGTCGAGAACCGCTTCACGATCGATTCGATCGATTCGACCTCGTCGATCGGCACCGGCGGACGCGTGCCCGTTCGCAGGGCGAACATCCCGCGGAGCGTCAGGAGCTCCCCCGCCTGGGAATCGACGAGGGAGGTGTACTCGCGGAAGATGTCGTACCGCCGGTTGCGCGTCGAGTGCTGCAGGCGGAACACCGTCTCGGGGTTGAAGAGGTGAGGCGAGCCGTCGCGCCTCCACTGGTACTCCCCTCCGGTCGCGAGGCGCTCGTGCGCCCGGACCGCGACATCCTCGGGATAGGCGGCCGTGTGCCGGTGCAGGTTCTCGGCCGCGATGACGTCGAGTCCGACGCCGCGGAGCTTCGAGGTCGTGCCGGAGAAGTACTCGTCGACGAAGCCCTCATCGAGGCCGATCGCCTCGAAGGCCTGGGCTCCGCCGTACGACGAGATCGTCGAGATGCCCATCTTCGACATGATCTTCAGCACGCCCTTGCCGAGGGCCTTGATGACGTTGTGCACGGCCTCCTCGGGCGTGACACCGGTGATCACGCCCGAGCGCACCAGGTCTTCGCAGGTCTCCATCGCGAGGTAGGGGTTGACGGCGGATGCCCCGTAGCCGATGAGGAGCGCGACGTGATGCACTTCCCGCACGTCGCCGGCCTCGACCACGAGGCCGACCTTCATCCGGTTCTCGGACCGGATGAGGTGGTGGTGCACCGCCGACAGCATGAGGAGCGACGGGATCGGAGCGAGGTCCTTGTTCGAGTCGCGATCGCTCAGGACGATGAACGAGGCGCCGGCCTCGATCGCCTCGTCGACCTCGCCGTACATCGCGGCGAGACGGTCGCGCAGCGCGTCAGGGCCTTCGTCGAACCGGTAGAGCCCCCTGATCGTGACTGTCGTGCGGCGACCGGGAGACGGGTCGATGTGCACGATCTTGGCGAGCTCGTCGTTGTCGATCACGGGGAACGTGAGCGCCACCTGACGCGCGTGCTCGGGACCCGCGGAGAGCAGGTTGCGCTCCGGTCCGATCGACGTGCCGAGCGAGGTGACGACCGCCTCCCGGATCGAATCGAGCGGCGGGTTCGTGACTTGGGCGAACTGCTGCGTGAAGTAGTCGAAGAGCAGTCGCGGCCGCTGCGACAGCACGGCGATGGGCGTGTCGGAGCCCATGGCGCCGAGCGGCTCCTGGCCCGTCGTCGCCATGGGCGTGAGGAGGACCTTCACCTCCTCCTCGGTGTACCCGAAGGTGCGCTGGCGCCGAGTGACCGAGGCGGGCGGGTGCACGATGTGCTCGCGTTCCGGGAGATCCGCGAGGCGGATGCGGCCGCCATCCAGCCAGTCGCCCCACGGCTCGGATGCCGCGAGGTCGGCCTTGACCTCGTCGTCCTCGATGAGGCGGCCCGCCTCGGTGTCGACGAGGAACATGCGGCCGGGCTGCAGCCGGCCCTTGCGGACGATGCGGCTCTGCTCGATGTCGAGGACCCCGATCTCGCTCGCGAGCACGACGAGTCCGTCGTCGGTGACGAGGTAGCGCCCGGGGCGGAGGCCGTTGCGGTCGAGCGTGGCGCCGACGAGCGTGCCATCCGTGAAGACGATCGCGGCGGGGCCGTCCCACGGCTCCATGAGCATCGAGTGGTACTCGTAGAAGGCGCGGCGGGCCGGGTCGATCTCGGTCTGGTTCTCCCACGCTTCGGGCACCATCATCATGACGGCGTGCGGCAGGCTGCGGCCCGAGAGCGTGAGGAGCTCGACGACCTCGTCGAACGAGGCCGAGTCGCTCGCTCCGGGCGTGACGATCGGGAGGATCGGGTCGAGGTCGCCGAGCAGTTCGGACTCGAGCTGGGATTGCCTGGCACGCATCCAGTTGCGGTTGCCCTGGATCGTGTTGATCTCGCCGTTGTGCGCGATCATTCGGAACGGCTGCGCGAGCGGCCACGATGGGAACGTGTTCGTCGAGTACCGCGAGTGCACGAGCGCGAGCTTCGACGTGAACCGCTCGTCGGACAGGTCCGGGTAGAACGGCTCGAGCTGCAGCGTGGTGACCATGCCCTTGTAGACCATGGTGCGGCACGACAGCGATGCGAAGTAGAGGTCGAGCTCGCGCTCGGCCCGCTTGCGGAGCCGGAATGTGAGGCGGTCGAGCGTGATGCCGTCGAGTCGCCCGCCGTCGGAGGTCGTCGCGGCCGACCGCACGAAGAGCTGCTGCACCACCGGCATCGCGGCACGCGCGAGGGTGCCGAGCTCGTCGGGGCGAACGGGAACCTCACGCCAGCCCAGGACCTCGAGTCCTTCGGATGCCGCGAGCTCGCGCAGGCCGCGCTTGACGCTCGAGCGAGCAGTGGGGTCGGTCGGCAGGAAGGCGTTGCCCACCGCGTAGGAGCCGGCGGCGGGCAGTGCGAAGTCCGCGACCGCGCGGAGGAACTCGTCGGGCACCTGGGTGATGATGCCCGCGCCGTCGCCGGTGCCGGCGTCGGAGCCGACGGCACCTCGGTGCTCGAGGTGGCGCAGGGCGTCGAGCGCGGCGGTGATGATGTCGTGCCCGGCCGTACCCCGCAGGGTCGCGACCATTGCGAGGCCGCACGCGTCCTTCTCGGCGGCGGGGTCGTACAGTCCCTGCGCGTCGGGAACGAGTCCGAACCTCGAAAACGGTGGAGTGAGCGACACGTGAAGACCGTCCTCATCAACTAGTTGGCAGCGGGGGACGTCGTCGGCCCATCGAAGGGATGTGAAGGGATGTCACGACGCGCGGTGCGGCGTCGGCTCGGAGAACGTGTGGAAAGGGGGTCTACCGAGAGGTCGACCGGCTCGAGCTTGTGGCTGCGGTCTCGCCCGTGATGTTCTCGCCCTCGACGCCTTCGTCGAGAGAGTCGGAGTCGGACTCGGCTTCAGAGTCTACCTCAGCGTCGGAACCCTTCCATTCACGGCCCGGAACGTAGGGGCTCGGCTCGTCGCCGGTGTGCCGACGGCGTTGCACGAGGAAGATGACGATGCCGACGATGACGGCGACGAACGAGGCCCAGACGTTCGCCCGGATGCCGAGGAACATCTCGCTCGGATCGACGCGGATCGACTCGAAGAAGGCGCGCCCCGCGCCGTACCAGATGAGGTACACGGCGAACGCCTTGCCCCAGCGCAAGTTGATGTTGCGTTCGAGGAAGATGATGAGCGCGGCGCCCGCGACGTTCCAGATGATCTCGTACAGGAACGTGGGGTGGAAGAGGGTGCCCTCGGCGAGGCCTGCCGGGAAGGCGGGATTCGACGATTCGATCTCGAGCCCCCACGGCAGGTCGGTCGGCATGCCGAACAACTCGTGGTTGAACCAGTTGCCGAGGCGGCCCGTGGCTTGGGCGATGAGCAGGCCCGGCGCGAGTGCGTCGGCGAACGACCAGAAACGGATTCCCGTCATGCGGCATCCGATGATCACACCGACGGCACCGCCGATCAGCGAGCCGTAGATCGCGTTGCCGCCCTCCCAGATGTTCCAGATCGCCCCGGGCTCGAACGGGTTCCAGACGTTCGCGCCTTCGTAGAAGTAGTCGGCCGGGTGAGTGAACACGTGGTACAGCCGTGCGCCGATGATGCCGAGCGGCACCGCCCAGAGCGCGATGTCGAGCACCACACCGGGCTCTGCGCCGCGCTTGGTCAGGCGTCGAGAGGTGATGATCGTCGCGAGGACGATGCCGGCGAGGATGCACAGCGCGTACATCTGGATGTTGAGGACCCCCCAGGGCACCGGGATCTCGAGGGTGCGCCACGCCTCGTCGGGGCTCGGGATGCTGAGCGGTGCGATCACTCGGACTGCTGCCTTTCGTCGGGGGAACCGTCGGCCGCGAGGGCCTCAGTCAGCGTACTTCACTCGGGCCGCGTGCCGCGTGCGAGCTCTGCGGCCAGTTCGGCCGCCGCGCCGACGCCGCCGTCGGCGAGCGCCTTGACGAGCGCCGAGCCCACGATCGCGCCGTCGGCGTACTCGAGCACCTCGGCGACCTGCGCCGCCGTCGAGATGCCGAGGCCGACGCAGCTCGCAGGAGCGCCTGCGGCAGCGAGGCGGCCCACGAGCGCGCGGGCGGCCTCGTCGACGTCGCCGCGGGCGCCGGTGATCCCCATCGTCGAGACGGCGTAGACGAAGCCCCGGCTGGCATCGACGGCCTGCCGGACGCGCGCGTCGGTCGAGGTGGGCGCCGCGAGGAACACCCGGTCGAGTCCGGTGCGTTCGGATGCCGCGATCCAATCGGCTGCCTCGTCGGGGATGAGATCGGGCGTGATGAGGCCCGCTCCCCCGGCTGCGGCGAGGTCGTCGGCGAAGCGGTCGACGCCGTACTGCACGACGGGGTTCCAGTAGGTCATGATCAGCACCGGGGCATCCGTGCGCTCGGTGATGCGGCGCACGGCCTCGAACCCGTGCGAGAGCCGGAAGCCGTTCGCGAGCGCCTGTTGCGTCGCGGCCTGGATGACGGGGCCGTCCATGACGGGGTCGGAGTACGGAAGCCCGAGCTCCAGCACGTCGACGCCGTTCTCGACGAGCGCGACCGCCGCTTCGACACTTTCGTCGAGCGTCGGGAAACCGACCGGGAGATAGCCGATGAGCGCGCCGTTCGCCTCGTCGTTGCGACGCCGGATGGCGGGACCCGCCGTTCTCACTTGGGGTTCTCCTCGTCGTAGAGCTCGAAGTACGTGGCCGCGGTGTCCATGTCCTTGTCGCCGCGCCCCGAGAGGCTCACGAGAATCGTCGCCCCGTCGCCGAGCTCACGGCCGAGCTCGAGCGTGCCCGCGAGCGCGTGCGCCGACTCGATCGCCGGGATGATGCCCTCGGTGCGGCTGAGGAGACGGAACGCCTCCATCGCCGCCGCATCCGTCACCGGGCGGTAGTGCGCACGGCCGATCGCGGCGAGCCAGGAGTGCTCGGGGCCGACGCCCGGGTAGTCGAGTCCGGCCGAGATCGAGTGCGACTCGATCGTCTGGCCGTCATCGTCCTGGAGCAGGTAGCTGCGGGCGCCGTGCAGCACGCCGGGGCGGCCCTTCGAGATGGTCGCGGCGTGACGCTCGGTGTCGACGCCCTCGCCGCCGGCCTCGAAGCCGTACAGTGCGACCTCTGGGTCGTCGAGGAACGCGTGGAAGATGCCGATCGCGTTCGACCCGCCGCCCACGCACGCCGTGACGGCGGTGGGAAGGGACCCGGTGAGTTCGAGCACCTGCTGGCGGGCCTCCTCGCCGATGACCTTCTGGAAGTCGCGCACCATCGCGGGGAACGGGTAGGGGCCGGCGACCGTGCCGAAGACGTAGTTCGTGGTGGCGACGTTCGTGACCCAGTCGCGCATCGCCTCGTTGATCGCGTCCTTCAGGGTGCGCGAGCCCGTCTTCACGGCGACGACCTCGGCGCCGAGCAGGCGCATGCGGGCGACGTTCAGCGCCTGCCGCTCGGTGTCGACCTCGCCCATGTAGATCGTGCAGTCGAGGCCGAAGAGGGCCGCGGCGGTCGCGGTCGCGACGCCGTGCTGACCCGCACCGGTCTCGGCGATCACCCGCTGCTTGCCGATGCGCTTCGTGAGCAGCGCCTGGCCGAGCACGTTGTTGATCTTGTGGGCACCCGTGTGATTGAGGTCTTCGCGCTTCAGGATGACGCGTGCGCCGCCCGCGTGCTCGGCGAAGCGCGGTACCTCGGTGATGATCGACGGCCGGCCGGTGTAGGTGCGACCGAGCTCTGCGAGCTCGGCGCCGAACGCCGGGTCGAGCTTGGCGAGGTCGTAGGCCTCGCTCAGCTCGTCGAGGGCGGCGACGAGGGATTCGGGAACGAATCGACCTCCGAAATCGCCGAAGTACGGACCGGTCTGCGCTCTGAGCGCCATGTCACACCGCCAGGAAGGCTCGAAGGTTGGAAATCGGGTCGCCCGTGACGAGCGCCTCGCCGACGAGGACGACGTCGGCGCCCGCCGCACGGTAGTGCGCGACATCCGCGGCCGACAGCACGGCGGATTCGGCCACGCGGATCGCGTCATCGGGGAATCGGTCGGCGAGGCGGCCGAAGAGGTCGCGGTCGAGCTCGAAGGTCGAGAGGTCGCGGGCGTTCACGCCGATGAGCCGCGCGCCGAGGGACGCTGCCCGGTCGACCTCTTCGGCGGAGTGCGTCTCGACGAGCGGCGTCATGCCGAGGTCGACGACGAGGTCGAAGAGCTCGCGCAGGGTGGCGTCGTCGAGCGCGGCGACGATGAGGAGCACGAGGTCGGCGCCAGCGGCGCGCGCCTCGAACACCTGGTAGGGCGTCGCGATGAAGTCCTTGCGGAGCACGGGCAGCGAGACTGCCGAGCGCACCGACTCGAGGTCGGCGAGCGACCCGCCGAACCTCCTGCCTTCGGTGAGCACGCTGATCGCGCTGGCGCCCCCGAGCTCGTAGCTTCGAGCGAGGGCGGCCGGGTCGACGATCGGGGCGAGCGAGCCGCGGGACGGGCTCGATCGCTTGATCTCGGCGATCACCTTGATGCGTTCGGCAGGCCTGAGCACCTCGCGTGCGTCGAGCGCCGCCGGGCGCACGGATGCCGCCCGCTCGACCTCGGCGAGGGGGCGCGTCTCACGGCGCGCCTCGGCGTCGGCGACCGCGTTCGCCGTCAGTTCGGAGAGCACGCGTCAGTGCACATTCGGGACGACCTTGGCACCGCCGACGCCGTAGCCGACGCGGGCGAGCACCCACCCGACGATGACGCCGACGACGAGGAGCGCAACCGACGCCCAGACGAGCCACGGCACGTCGAGGAAGAAGGCCACCGTGCCGATGGCGAACGCGATGAGCATGATCGTGACGGAGGTCCACGCCGCGGGCGAGTGTCCGTGGCCGGGATCTGCGTGCTCAGTGCTCATGATGCTCCTTCGTAGCTGGGGTCCGCCCGCCAGTCTAGCGGTTGGGTTCGGCCTGGGCCTCGCCGTCGCGGGGCTCGCCGGTGGGACCGTCGCCGGTCGGGTCGTCACCGCGGCT
Source organism: Agromyces sp. NPDC058484 (assembly GCF_042720415.1). Classification (NCBI taxonomy): domain Bacteria; kingdom Bacillati; phylum Actinomycetota; class Actinomycetes; order Micrococcales; family Microbacteriaceae; genus Agromyces; species Agromyces sp. NPDC058484. Next base: position 216,600 of record NZ_JBHXMP010000001.1, read on the forward strand.
CAGCTCGTCCCAGTCGTCGATCGCGCGGTCGGATGCCGCTCGGCCGCTCACCGCGGCCGAGACGGGCTCGCCGGCGTCGGCGAGACGTGCGGCGCGGTATCGTCGCGAGGACGCGGGCCAGCGCGTGCCGGTGACGAGCACGACGATGCCGGCCGCGACGAGCAGGATCCCGCCGATGATCGCGGCCACGGGCCACAGGGTCTGGTCGACGGATGCCACGAGCTCGGCCGTCGGCTCCGAACCCGACACGCCCGTGGCATCCGTCACCGCGGGCGAGACGGCCGCCACCGGATCGCCGAGCGTCAGCCACGTGGCGAGCAGGACGCATCCGCCGAGCACGACCTCGAGCACGCCGAGGATGATGCGGATCACGGGACCGGCGATCGCGAGCGCCGCGACGAGGGCGAGCCCGGCCAGGCCCAGGGCGGCGAGCGCGGGCGAAGCGACGCTGCCGGGCACCGCGATCGCGTCGCCCGCGCCGTGGGCGGCGGCATCCGCGAGTTCGAGGTCGAACCAGGTCTGGCTCCACGCGAGGAGCGCCAGCCCCGCCCCGACGATCGTGGTGATCACGGCCGGGAGCTTCATGCGGGAGACGCTCACCCGACCCTCCGCATGGCGTTCGCGACGGCGACGGCGCGCAGCGGCGCGGCGGCCTTGTTCTGCGATTCCTGGAACTCCGACTCGGGCACCGAGTCGGCGACGAGTCCGCCGCCGGCCTGCACCCGGGCCACGCCCCCCGAGATCGTCGCGGTGCGGATCGCGATCGCGAGGTCGGCGTCGCCGCCGAAGCCGAAGTAGCCCACGACGCCTCCGTAGAGGCCGCGCTGGGCGGGCTCGAGCTCGTCGATGATCTCGAGCGCCCGCGGCTTCGGGGCGCCCGAGAGCGTGCCCGCCGGGAACGTCGCCCGGAACACATCGACCGCATTGGACCCGGGCGCGAGGTCGCCCTCGACCGAGGAGACCAGGTGCATGATGTGGCTGAACCGCTCGACGCGCATGAACTCGGTCACCTCCACCGAGCCGGCCGTGCAGACCTTCGCGAGGTCGTTGCGGGCGAGGTCGACGAGCATGAGGTGCTCGGCCTGCTCCTTGGGGTCGGCGATGAGCTCGGCCTCGAGGTCGGCGTCCTGCTCGGGTGTCGCGCCGCGGGGCTTGGACCCGGCGATCGGGTGCGTGAACACCCGCCCCTCCTGCACCTTGACGAGCGCCTCGGGCGAGGAGCCCACGATCCAGTACGGATCGCCCGCGGGGTCCTCGAGGTGCAGCAGGTACATGTAGGGGCTCGGGTTGAGGCTCCGGAGCACCCGGTACACGTCGATGGGGTCGGCGGTCGTCTCCTGCTCGAAACGCTGGGAGATCACGACCTGGAAGATGTCGCCCTCGTGGATGTACTCCTTCGAGCGCTCGACGGCGGCGATGAAGTCGGCCTTCTCGGTGCGGTGACGCGGCCTCGCGGGCGCGGCGAGGTCGATCTCGGCGAGCCAGGCCTCGGACGGCCGGGCGAGCGCCTGCTGCATCCGGTCGAGTCGCTGCTGTGCGCCCGCCCAGAGGTCGTCGGGCGAGTCGGCGCCGTCGTTGAGCACGGATGCCACGAGCTGCACGGTGCCGGTGCGGTGGTCGATCACGACGAGCTCCGACACGAAGCTGAACGCCTGTCCGGGCATCCGGAAGTCGGCGGGCGGCCGGTTCGGCAGGCGCTCGATCTGGCGGATCGCCTCCCAGCCGATGAATCCGACGAGGCCGCCTGTCAGGGGCGGCGCGCCGGGCACGTCCTCGGTGCGCCACCGTTCGAAGAGGGCCTCGAGCGCGGCGAGCGGGGCGAGGTCGGCGGCGTCGCCGAGCGCCCGCTCGCCGGAGAGGCCGTAGTCCTGCCACTCGACCCGCCCCTCGTGCTCGGTCAGCACGCCGTACGACGAGGCCCCCACGAACGAGTAGCGCGACCAGATGCCGCCCTGTTCGGCGGACTCGAGGAGGAACGTGCCGGGTCGTCCCTCCGCGAGCTTGCGGTAGATGCCGACGGGCGTCTCGCCGTCGGCGAAGAGCTCGCGCGTCACGGGCACGACGCGGCGGCCCGGCAGGAGGGCGGTGAACTGGTCGAACGTGGTGGTGGCGCCGGGCACTCGGGTCTCCTCGTGTCAGTCAGCGGGCGCGAAGCCCTGGACGGCCCGCACCGGGTCGCCGTCGAAACAGGTACGTGTGCCGGTGTGGCAGGCGACGCCCACCTGCTCGACCGTGACGAGCAGGGTGTCGGCGTCGCAGTCCAGAGCCGCCGACCGAACGAACTGCACATGGCCCGAGGTGTCGCCCTTGCGCCAGTACTCCTGCCGCGATCGCGACCAGAACGTGACCCGCCCCTCGGTGATCGTGCGCCGCATCGCCTCGCGGTCCATCCAGCCGAGCATCAGCACCTCGCCGGTGCCCTCCTGCTGGATGATCGCCGGCAGCAGCCCGTCGGCGTTGAAGACCGCGCGGTCGAGCGGTGAGCCGCCGGCCGTCCAGGCCTCGTCGTCGCGCTCGAGCTCCTCATCGCCCGGCCGGCTCATCGCACGGTCCTCCCGTCGGCGACGAGGGCCGCCTTGACCTCGGCGATCGTGATCTCGCCGTTGTGGAACACGGATGCCGCGAGCACGGCGTCGGCGCCGGACGCGATCGCCGGAGCGAAGTCGCCGACAGCGCCGGCACCGCCCGACGCGATCACCGGCACGCTCGAGAGCTCGTGTATGAGCGCGGTGAGTTCGAGGTCGAAGCCCTTCTTCGTGCCGTCGGCGTCGATGGAGTTCACGAGCAGCTCACCCGCGCCGAGGCCGATGGCCCGCCGGGCCCAATCCAGCGCGTCGAGGTCGGTCTCGGTGCGCCCCCCATGCGTGGTGACCACGAAGCCCGACGCGGTGCGGTCGGAGCGCTTCACATCGAGCGAGAGCACGAGCACCTGCGCTCCGAAGCGATCGGCGATCTCGGCGACGAGCGGCGGGCGGGCGATCGCCGCGCTGTTCACGCCGACCTTGTCGGCACCGTGGCCGAGCAGCCGCGCGACATCCTCGGTCGAGCGCACGCCCCCGCCGACGGTCAGGGGGATGAATACCTGCTCGGCAACGCGCTGCACCATGTCGTAGGTGGTCGAGCGATCGTCGACGGTCGCCGTCACGTCGAGGAACGTCAACTCGTCGGCACCCTGATCGGAATACCGGGCCGCGAGCTCGACCGGGTCGCCGGCATCGCGCAGGTTCTGGAAGTTCACGCCCTTCACGACACGGCCGGCGGCCACGTCGAGGCACGGGATCACACGGACGGCGAGGGACATCCGGGCCTCACAACCGGGCGGCGTGGATCGCGCTGACGAGGATGGCCCGTGCGCCCAGCGAGTACAGCTCGTCCATGACGTGGTTCATGTCGACGCGCGGGATCATCACGCGAACGGCGACCCACTCGGGGTCGTGCAGCGGCGACACGGTGGGCGACTCGAAGCCCGGGGCCGCCTCGGTGGCGCGCTCGAGGTGCGCGATCGGCACGTCGTAGTCGAGCAGCACGTACTGTCGCGCCACGAGCACGCCTTGGAGCCGGCGGAGGAGCGTGTCGGCGCCCGGCCGCTCGACCCCCGAGCCGATCAGCACGGCCTCGGAATCGAGGATGACGGGGCCGAAGATCTCGAGGCCGGCCTGGCGGAGCGTGCCGCCGGTCGAGACGACGTCGGCGACGGCATCGGCGACTCCCAGTCGTACCGCGGACTCGACCGCCCCGTCGAGCTTCACGAGCTTCGCGGTGACGCCGTGGCCGGCGAGGAATCCGGCCACGAGTCCCGGATAGCTCGTCGCGACACGCACGCCCTCGAGGTCGGCGAGATCGCCGAACACGCCGTCGGGCCCCGCGAAGCGGAACGTCGAGTCGCCGAATCCGAGCGGCGCGATCTCCGCGGCATCCGACCCGGAATCGAGCAGGAGGTCGCGACCCGTGATGCCGACGTCGAGCGCGCCAGACCCGACGTAGGTCGCGATGTCACGCGGGCGGAGGTAGAAGAACTCGACCCCGTTGCGCGGGTCGGCGGTGTGCAGGTCGCGCGGGTCACGGCGACCGGTGTACCCGGCCTCGTAGAGCATCTGCGCGGCGGTCTCGGCGAGCGAGCCCTTGTTGGGCACGGCGATTCTGAGCATTCCCTGCCTTCTGGTTTCGGCGATACTGCCGTGTCGACGGTGCTGATCGGTCATGACGTGATCAGAGATGTCGGTACACGTCGTCAGGCGCGAGCCCCTTCGCGAGCATGAGCACCTGCAGGTGGTAGAGCAGCTGCGAGATCTCCTCAGCAGTCTCGACGTCGCTCTGGTACTCGGCCGCCATCCAGACCTCGGCCGCCTCTTCGACGATCTTCTTGCCGATGGCGTGCACGCCCGCGTCGAGCTCGCGCACGGTGCCGGAACCCTCTGGACGGGTGCGGGCCTTGTCGCTGAGCTCGACGAAGAGGTCGTCGAAGGTCTTCACCCGACCAGACTACCGGTGCCCGGTACCGTGCCTGTGCGGGTGTGCGGCCGCGGCCGCCCTCAGCGACGCGATGCGGTCGGCCGGGACGTCGCCGTTGAAGACCGCGGATCCGGCGACGAACGTGTCGGCGCCCGCTTCGGCGGCGATGCCGATCGTCTCGGCGGTGATGCCGCCGTCGACCTGCAGCCAGACGTCGAGCCCCGCGTCGTGGACGGCGTCGGCCAGGCGCGCGAGCTTCGGCATGGTCTCGGAGATGAACGCCTGTCCGCCGAAGCCCGGCTCGACCGTCATGACGAGCACCTGGTCGAACTCGGGCAGGAGGTCGAGGTAGGGCGCGGAATCCGTGCCGGGCTTCAGTGCGATGCCGGCACGCGCGCCGATGTCGCGGAGCCTGCGAGCCAGGGTGACCGGCTCGCCGGCGGCCTCGGCGTGGAACGTGACGGAGTAGGCGCCGGCCTCGGCGTACCCGGGCGCCCAGCGGTCGGGGTCGTCGATCATGAGGTGCACGTCGAGCGGGATCGGCGAGACCTCCTGCAACCGCTCGACCATCGGCAGCCCGAACGTGAGGTTCGGCACGAAGTGGTTGTCCATGATGTCGACGTGCACGAGGTCTGCCGACGCGATGCGCCCGAGCTCGTGCTCGAGATTCGCGAAATCGGCAGCGAGGATGCTCGGGTTGATGCGCGGCGTCATGCTGCCACCCTATCCATCGGCGCCGGGGGCATCCGAGCCGGCGGCATCCGCGCCGGTGCGGCGCACGAGCGCGATGAACATGGCGTCGGTGCCGTGCCGGTGCGGCCAGAGCTGCACGGTCTCGGGCGAGCCGGCGAGGTCGAGCGGATGCCGCGACAGCGCCTGCACGGCCGCGCGTGTGTCGAGGGGCTCGATGACCCCGTTCCACCGCCCCAGGCCCGCCGTGAGCGTGCCATGCGTCTCCGCCGTGTGCGGCGAGCAGGTGACGTACGCGAGGATGCCGCCGGGTGCGAGGGCGCGCACGGCCGCGTCGAACAGCTCGCCCTGCAGGCTCGTGAGCTCGGCGACATCCGACGGCGACTTGCGCCATCGCGCCTCGGGACGCCGGCGAAGCGCACCGAGCCCCGTGCAGGGTGCGTCGAGCAGGACCCGGTCGAAGCCCCGGGGCGCGCCGAGCTCGCCGGGCTCGAACTCGCGGCCGTCGCCGACACGCACGTCGACGTCGAGCGGCACGCCGGCGATCGCCTTGCGCACGAGCTCGGCACGCGCCGGCACCAGCTCGTTCGCGACGAGGCTCGCCCCGGCGGCGAGGGCCTCGGCCGCGAGCACCGCGGTCTTGCCGCCCGGTCCAGCGCAGAGGTCGAGCCATCGCTCACCGGCGCGCACGGGCGCGGTCCGGGTCAACGCGAGCGCGGCCAGCTGCGAGCCTTCGTCCTGCACGCGGATGCGACCACTGGATGCCTCGACAGCGCCGATCGGGTCGTCGGCCGCCGCCCCGACCGGCGAGAACCGGTCGGGCTCGAATCCGTCGATCTCCGCGGTGTCGACGTCGAGGCCCGGGAGCACCGCAAGGTTCACCCGCGGCGACGCGTTGTCGGCATGGAGGAGTGCGTGGAGCTCGTCGGCCCGGCCCTCGCGGTCGAGCGCGGCGTGCAGGGCGCGCACGATCCACTCGGGGTGGCTCTCGAGTCTCGCGAGTCGCTCGTCGTCGTTGCGAGCGCCCTCCACGACGAGGTCTCGCCACGCCTCGGGCGACGTGCGCGAGACGGTGCGCAGCACCGCGTTCGCGAACCCCGCGGCCTTCGGCGCGACCCGGCGCGCGAGCGCGACCTGCTCGAACACCGCCGCGTGGGTCGGCACGCGGGTCGCGAGCAGCTGGTGTGCGCCGAGCCGCAGCACGTCGAGCACCGCCGGATCGATCGCGCTCGTCGACCGGTCGGCGGCGAGCTCGATGACCCGGTCGTAATAGCCTTGCCGGCGCAGCGTGCCGTACGTCAGCTCGGTGGCGAACGCGGCATCCGCCCGGTCGAGGCCCGCCCTGCGGATGCGCGCGGGCAGCAGGAGGTTCGCGTACGCCTCGTCGGCCCGCACCGCCTCGAGCACCTCGAAGGCGACGAGGCGGGCTTCCGAGACGCGGTCGCCGCTGCGCCGTGGGCCGCTCACCGTGCCACCGCCCGGGTGCGGCCGGCACCCCGCCACCAGTCGCCGGCCGCCATCGCGGTGCGTCCCGCGGGCTGCACGCGGCGCAGGTCGAGGGGGGTCGTGCCGGTGCCGATGAGGACGATGCGCCCCGACGCGACGATCTCGCCCGGAGCGAGCGGCGCGGCATCCGGAGCATCCGCAGCAGCCGCGAGTTCGTGCACCTTGAGGCGCTGGTCGTCGATCGTCGTCCATGCGCCCGGCTCGGGCGTCACGCCGCGGAACCGCGCGAGCACCTCCCCTGCCGGGCGCGTCCAGTCGAGGCGTGCGTCGTCGATGCCGAGCTTCGGCGCGAGGGTCGGGTCCCCCGACTGCGGCGTCGCCGTCGCCGTGCCCGCCGCGATGGCGTCGACCACCTCGGCGAGGAGCTCTGCCCCCGAGCCGGCGAGTTCGGCGAGCAGCGACCCCGCCGTGTCGCCGGGGCGGATCGCGTGGATGCGCGTGCCGTACACGCCGCCCGCGTCGAGCTCGGGCACGAGCCGGAACACGGATGCCCCGGTCTCGGCGTCGCCCGCGATCAGCGCATGCTGCACCGGCGCGGCGCCCCGCCACGCCGGGAGGAGCGAGAAGTGCAGGTTGATCCAGCCGTGCGCGGGCGTGGAGAGGAGGGGCTCCCGCACCAGCCCGCCGTACGCGACGATCACCCCGAGGTCGGGACGGAGCGCACCGATGCGGCCGGTGGCGTCGTCGCCGAGCCGTGCCGCCTCGATCACGTGGATGCCGAGGCGCTCGGCCGCGCTGGCCACGGGCGACGGCGTGAGCACGCGCCTGCGTCCGAGCGGCGCCGCCGGACGTGTCACCGCGGCGACGACGTCGTGACCGCCCGCGGCGAGTGTTTCGAGCGAAGGGACGGCGGCCGCGGGCGTACCGGCGAAGACGAGACGGAGCTTCTGCACACTCCATTGTGGCCGACGCCCGGCTGCCATGGTCGACCGCATCCAGCCTCATCGGATTGCGATGATCGACGTGGCAGATTCCCACACGTGGCACACCCTTCACGGAGTTGTCCCCACGTGACGGACCCCCATTCAGTGCTGTCAGAGAGTGATCCCGCAACGTGTGTGACCTTCTGAGGGTTCGGCGACATTCCTGTAGTGAGAGGTGCCCGTGCACCACAGCGGCGGCATCGACGTCGCGTGTCCGAAAGTACGATTCGCAGAGGGGAGAGGTGATCCATCATGGTGATCCGTTCACTGCACACGCTCGCTGTGGTCGCCGTGGTGTTGGCGGTGACTGCCTGCGCGTCCGGCCCGGCGTCCGGCCCGGACCCGAGTCCGTCGCCCGCCTCGCAGCCGGCGACATCCGCGGCCCCGACCTCGTCGGAGGTTCCGCAGATCAGCATCGGGAGTCCGGTCGCTGACGCGACCGTCTCGGTTCCATTCACCGTGAGCGGTGAGGCGAACACCTTCGAGGCCGCCCTGACCGTCGACGCCGTCGACGAATCGGGCATGGTCGCCTGCGTGCGCCACCTCACGGCGACGTCGGGCTCCGGCACGCCCGGCACGTGGGAGGGCACGCTCGCCTTCCCGCCCGAGGAAGACGCCCTGCCGGTCATGTTGCGGGCGTACACACACAGCGCGAAGGACGGTTCGATCATCGATCTCGTCGAGTTTCCGATCACCATCGCGCCCGACCGACCCGCGATCATCCTCACCAGCCCCACGTGCGGCCAGGTCTACGAGCCCGGGGGCCTCATCCTCGTGACCGGCACCGCGAACCTCTTCGAAGCCGCGCTCACGGTCGACGTGCGCGACGCGTCGGGGTCGACGATCGCCACGCTTCAGGTGACGGCGGATGAGTGCTGCGTGGAGTCGAACTTCAGCTCGAGGTTGACGCTGCCGGCCGACATTCCGCCCGGCTTCTACGACCTGGTGGCCTACAGCCTGAGCGCGAAAGACGGCAGCGTCGAGAACGAGTTCCCGGTGCAGATCGAGGTCCGCGGGTAGGTCTGGCGTGGATGCCGCGGCGGAGCGCCTGTGCGGCCGGTGGGCCGCACGGGCCGCATCGCCCGGGTTGCCGGTGCGGCAGGGGCCCGCGCCGGCCAGCCAACGCGATGCCATTTCGTGACTTTTCCTCATGTCGCGACATTCCTAGAGTGAAGGGGGGTGTGCACGTGGACGCGAGTGCTGGCACGGACGCCGAGCTCCTGGAGCGCTTGGCGAGCGGCGACCAGCGTGCGTTGGCGGTCGTGTTCGATCGGCATGCCCCGGCGGTCACGCGGTACGCCTGGGCGATCGCGCCGAGCCGGATGGATGTGGAGGAGATCGTGCAGGACACGTTCCTCACGGTCTGGCGCAAGGCGGCGGAGATCCTGATCGCGGACACGTCACTGCTTCCGTGGCTCCTCGTCACCTGCCGCAACTTCGGAATGAACGCCGTCAGAAAGGCGGCCCGCAACCAATCAGAGCGGTTCGATGACGACGTCGTGCGCCGCGCCGACGTCGTGCGCGACCATCACGATGCCGAGGCGGCGCGGGAGGACCTGCGCTGGGTCCTCGACGAGATCGAACGACTCGAACCGATCGACCGGCAGGTGTGCGAGCTCTGCTTGATCGATGGCCTGCCGTACGCCGAGGCGGCCGAGCGACTCGACCTCAGCGTCGGCGCAGTCAAGCAACGCGTGTCCCGGAGCCGGGCCAGACTGAAGAAGGCGGTGACCCTATGAGATCTGAACCTCCTACTGGAGATGAACTGACGCGCCTCCTCGTCTCGATGAAGCGCAACGTGCTCGAGCGGGTCGCTCAGGAACCGGCGCCCGCCACGCGGAAGTCCGTGCGCCGCATCTTCGGGCTCGGGCTCGGCGTGGCCGCGCTGCTCGGCGTCGGGGCGGGAGCCGCGTTCGCGCTCGGCGTGATCACCGCACCGGAGGAGGACGCGGCGACCGTGGCAACGGATGCCCCGAACACGCCGTCGACGGCATCGCAGCCGACCGAGCCGGCGACGAGCGAGTACGCGGTCACCCCGGGCCAGCCCGCCTCACGCTACGGCCTGGACTGCGGCACCCTGGTCGATCCCGCACTGGTGTCGGGCCTGTTCAGTACCGAGGTCGCTGCGATCGACCCGATCGTGTCCGAGTCGGGCGTCGGCATCGCGATCCCGAGGCGCGCGGCGATCCTCGCCGTCGGCGGCAGCGTGTGCGAGTGGTCGAACGGCGTGCCCATGAACGACCAGTACGGCGTCGAGCCGGACTACGTGGGCGTCACGATCTCGGTCGTCCCCCGCGCCGCCGCCGGCTGGAGCGAGTACGCCACCCAGCACGGGATGCCTGCTGAGGAGAGCCAGTGCGACGAGACGTCGTGCTGGGCGAGCTCCGCCGCCGGCGACGCCTGGGTCACCATCTCGGCAAACGGCGGGGAGGAGCTTGCCGCGGACCCGTCGGGCTGGCAGGCGCTCGTCGACGCGGCCGTCGCCGTGGTGGGCGCGGCCGGACCGGCCGCCGCACCGACGATGCCGGAGCGGATGACCGTGCCGGTGTCCGAGGACTGCGACGCAGTCATTCCGCTCGACCAGGTGCGGTCGATCACGGCGACGCCCGACGCGCAGGCGATGGTCGGCGCCGGGGGGTGGAGCGAGTGGGCCGAGGCCATGCTCCACGCGGATGCCGTGGGCTGCGGCTGGGGCGTCGACGACCTCAGCCGGGCAGCGAGGGTGGACTGGCTTCACCAGGGGCGCTGGGCGTACCTGCGGATGCTCCACGCCGGAATGTCGACGCCGATCCAGCTTGCCGGGCTCGCCTCGGGCGACGTGGCATCCGTCCGGTGCGACGACCGGTTCGGCACGACCTGCGCCGTCGACCTCGCGGTCGGGCGGGACTGGTACAACGTGAGCGCGAACGACCAGGCCACGGCGATCGCGCTCGCGGAGGCGCTGCTGGCTCGGCTCGCAGGCTGAGCTCGCCGCAGGGACCTGTCGAACCCCGGAACCACGACCGTTGCGGGGTTCGGTGCGGTCTCGGCAGCGACACGGTCGGCACGAGGTCGGCCTTGAACCCCCGTGCAGACGGCGGATCGATCAGCACCGAGGTGTCCAGCACTGCCCGACGGGGCTCGCTGCTCATCGCCGGCCGGCCTGACGCTCCCATGGCGGCACCCGCGGATCAGACATGTGCCGCCGAATCCTGCATCTGCACAGAACGGACGACTCGAACGGATGCCTCAGGGCACGTCGGGCTCGTCGAACCGCACCCTGAGCACGGGCGGACGGCGTACCGGGCGGCCGGCGACCGGACGCCGACGCTCGGTCGCAACCCGGACCATCTCCGCTCGAATCTCCCTGGCTACCACTGGCCCCGCACCGTAGTCGAACCGCACGATGGCCCGTTCCAGGCCGTCGTCGACCGGGACCGGCCCCAGTACGTCGACCCCGTCGACGGTGCGCGCCGCCTCGATCGCCGCGGCGACGGCCGCGCCGGATGCCGTGACGCTCGCGACCCGAACGGCGGGCGGGAAGCGGAGTGACCGCCGTGCAGCCAACTCGGTGCTCGCCCACTCGGCCTGTCGCCACGTCGCGAGGGCCGAGGCCACGGCCCCGGCCACGCCGACGAGGAACACGGAAGCGCCGGGAGCGGCGAGCGCGGCCGCATTCGACCACCATCGCAGGCAGTCCTCGGCGACGCGGAGGGACTCGCGCAGGAGCATCCGTTCGCCGTCGAGCAGCAGCACCGCCCGGTAGCCGCCATCTGCGACCGGCTCTGCGCCGCGGGTCGCGACGACGAGCGCCGGCTCGGCGGGCACGCGCAGCACCGGACGTTCGCCATCGGAGAGGACCACTCTCGTGTCGGGAAAGGCGCGACCCAATTCGTCGGCAGTACGACTCGCGCCAACGGTCACGACCCGCAGCTTCGTCCCCTCGCAGACCGGGCAGCGCCACGCACTCGCACTCGCTCCGCAGAGCACGCACCGAGGGTCGCCGCCCGACCGCGGGATCGCGAGCGCGCCGCCGCAGGCTGCGCATCGCGCCGGTTCGCGACACCGGTCGCACGCGAGGAGCGGCGCGTTCCCGGGGCGCGCGACCTGCACGAGCACGGGCCCGACGCGGGCCGCCCCCTGCGCCTCTCGCCATGCGGTGGACGGGATGCGCGCCGAGCCAGGGTCGAGCGCGACCTGCTGCTCCGTCGGAATCACCCGAGGCCGCACGTGCCCGGCCGCCGGCACGGGCGCAACCCAACCGATCTCGACGAGGCGTTCGACCTCGACGCTTCGGGTGTGCGCGAGGAACAGCAGCGCGGCGCCCGACTGCCCCTGGCGGATGAGCGCCGCATCCCGCGGGTGCACGCCGGGAGCAAGCGGCTCGGTGAGCAGCGGGTCGCCGTCGTCCCACATCGCGATGAGGCCGAGACGCGCGGCCGGTGCGTACACCGTGGAACGGTTGCCAACGATGATCCGCGCCTCGTCGCGCGTCGCCTCCAGGAAGGACCGGTACCGCTCGCCACCCGACTGCCGAGCGTCGGTGCGCAGCACTCGCCTCGGATCGACGGATGCCGCGAGCGCCGCCGCGAGCTGCTCCTGGTCGCGATAGTCGGGCACGATGACGAGCGCCGACCGGTCCGCGGCCAGCGTGTGCGCGGCCGCCTGTGCGAGCGTCGCCGCCCACGCGCCCACCCACTCCCCCGTCGGGAGTCGGACCGGGCGGGGGTCGGCGGCGAGCGACATCCGTTCACCGTGTTCGATCCCCGCCTCGAGGCGGCCGGGCTCACTCCCCGGGGTCGGCGGCAGGCCGGTGGGAAGCGGTCCGGGATCGGCCTCCGAGGCGAGCCAGAATCGCTCGGCACGCACGTACCTGCCGGGGATCGCGACGCGCAGGATGTCACTCGCGTTCCCGGCCGCCCGGTCGGCAGCGGCGCGGGCGAGCGCCCAGACCTCGGGGCGCAGCACCGGCACCTCGGAGACCACGTCGTCGAGCTCGCTCAGCTCGCCGCGGTAGTCGCTCGCCTCGGCGAGCTCGACGAGCCAGCCGCCGGCGATGCGTCCCCCCGAGCGAAGCGGCACCCGCACCCGCACACCGGCGCGTGACACGTCACGGAGTCGCTCGGGAACCGCGTAGTCGAAGAGCTGGTCGAGTTGCGGGAGCGGCGAATCGATGAGCACCCTGGCGACGGGGCCGCCCGGCACGTCAGAGCCCGGCTGCGCTGCGGAGCTCGTCGACCCGGTCGAGCCGCTCCCACGTGAAGTCGGGAAGCTCGCGCCCGAAGTGGCCGTACGTCGAGGTCTGGGCGTAGATCGGCCGGAGCAGGTCGAGGTCGCGGATGATCGCCGCGGGCCGCAGGTCGAAGACCTCGCGGATCGCGGAGATGATGCGCTCCTCGGGCAGGTGCGCGGTGCCGAACGCCTCGACGTACAGGCCCACCGGCGCCGCCTTGCCGATCGCATAGGCGATCTGCAGCTCGAGGCGGTCGGCGAGGCCCGCCGCGACCGCGTTCTTCGCGACCCATCGCATCGCGTAGGCGGCGGAGCGGTCGACCTTCGACGGGTCCTTGCCGCTGAAGGCGCCGCCGCCGTGCCGGCTCGCGCCGCCGTAGGTGTCGATGATGATCTTGCGGCCGGTGAGGCCGGCGTCGCCCTGCGGGCCGCCGATCTCGAACCGCCCGGTCGGGTTGATGAGCACGGCGAGCTCGGCTCGCGAGAGCTCGACGGTATCGAGCACGGGACGGATCACGAGCTCCTCGACCTCTGCCCGGAGCTGCTCGGTCGACACCGCGGGCGAGTGCTGCGTCGAGAGCACGACGGTCTCGATCGTGCGCGGTACCTGGCCTTCGTAGCCGATCGTGACCTGGGTCTTGCCATCGGGGCGGAGGTAGTCGAGCTCGCCCTGCTTGCGAACGGCGGAGAGCCGCTCGGCGAGGCGGTGGGCGAGCCAGATCGGCACCGGCATGAGCTCGGGGGTCTCACGGGTCGCGTACCCGAACATGATGCCCTGATCGCCCGCGCCCTGCATGTCGAGCGCGTCGTCACTCGCCCGCTCGCGCGCTTCGTAGGCGTGGTCGACGCCCTGCGCGATGTCGGGCGACTGGCCGCCGATCGACACCGACACGCCGCACGAGCGCCCGTCGAACCACACGTCGGACGAGTTGTACCCGATCGACGTGACCCGGTCGCGCACGATCGCGGGGATCTCCACGTACCCCGACGTCGTCACCTCGCCGGCGACGTGCACGAGGCCCGTCGTCACCAGGGTCTCGACGGCCACCCGGCTGTGCGGGTCGACCGTGAGCAGTGCGTCGAGGATCGAGTCCGAGACCTGGTCGCAGATCTTGTCGGGGTGCCCTTCGGTCACGGACTCGGACGTGAAGAGGCGGAGTGCGCTCATGTGGGCTCGTGTTCCTTCGTCGTGGGGGCGGCGACCGCCGCGGTCTTCATCTCCGAGACAACCACGTCGATGATGTCGTCGGCCACCGACATCTTCGTTCCGTGTACTCGTGTGACGATCTCGCCATTTCGTCCGATGACGACGATGCGGTTCTCGTCGCTCGCGAATCCCTCGCTCCATCCGACCCGGTTCACGACGAACAGGTCGGCGCCCTTTGCCTCGCGCTTGGCACGGCCGAGGGCGAGGAGCTGCTCGTCGTCGGACTCGGTCTCGGCGGCGAAGCCGATGAGCAGGGTGCCGTCGTGCGGCGAACGGCCGAGCCCCGCGAGGATGTCGGGGTTGCGCACGAGCTCGAGCGTCAGCCCCGAGTCGCCGGCGTCCTTCTTGATCTTCGACTCGCTGACCGCGGCGGGCCGGTAGTCGGCGACGGCGGCCGCCATGACCACGACGTCGGCGCCCTTCGCGGCATCCGTCACCGCCTGCTGCAGTTCGAGCGCAGTCGAGACGCGGCGGATGTCGCAGCCGGCGGGCTCGGCGATCTCGAGGTTCGCGGCGATGAGCATGACGTCGGCGCCCCGGCTGCGCGCCGCCTCGGCGATCGCGACGCCCTGCTTGCCGCTGGAGCGGTTGCCGAGGAAGCGCACGGGATCGAGCGGCTCTCGGGTGCCGCCCGCGGTGACCACCACTCGACGCCCCGCGAGGTCGCGTCGACCGGATGCCGCCACGCGATCGAGTGCGGCCGCGACGATGACGTCGGGCTCCTCCATGCGTCCGGGCCCGCTGTCGACGCCGGTCAAGGGGCCGACCGCCGGACCGACGACGGTGACCCCGCGGGAACGGAGAATTGCGATATTCGCCTGGGTCGCCGGATGCCGCCACATCTCGGTGTGCATGGCGGGCGCGATGACGACCGGCGCCTCGCTCGCGAGCACGGTGTTGCCGAGCAGGTCGTCGGCGAGTCCGGTGGCGAGCTTCGCGATGGCGTTCGCCGTCGCCGGCGCGATCACGATGAGGTCGGCGGACTGCCCGATCGCGACGTGGCGCACCTCTGCGACGCCCTCGTACAGGTCGGTGTGCACCGGGTTGCGCGAGATGGCCTCGAGCGTGGGGCGTCCGACGAAACGGAGCGCACCATCGGTGGGCACGACGTGCACGTCGTGCCCGCCGAGCACGAGGGCACGGACGACGCCGACGGCCTTGTACGCCGCGATGCCGCCCGTGATGCCGACGACGACCTTGAGCGGCGACATCCGCAGCGTGCTATTCGCCGATCGGGCGGAGCTTGAGCTTGTCCTCGTTGATCTCGTGCAGCGCGACCGAGAGGGGCTTGTCGTCGATGGAGGAGTCGACGAGCGGGCCGACGTTGTCGAAGAGACTGCCTTCGTGCAGATCCGCGTAGTAGTCGTTGATCTGGCGGGCGCGCTTGGACGCGAAGATCACGAGCTGGTACTTCGAGTCGACCTTCGAGAGCAGGTCGTCGATGGGCGGATCGATGATGCCGGACAGCTTCTCAGCCATGTACAGAGCTCCTTAGAACGAGAACGTGCGCACACTGGTGCGCGCAAACCTGAGGCCCGGGCAGCTCAACGCCGACCCTTGCGGGACCGCATCAAGTCTACGACCTTTTGCGCGGCCTCGCCGACGTCGTGGTTCACGACCTGGTGGTCGAACTCATCGACGGCGGCGAGCTCGACCTTCGCCGTCTCGAGCCGACGCTGCTGCTCGGCCGGGCTCTCGGTGCCCCGCCCGACGAGCCGCCGCACGAGCTCGTCCCAGGTCGGCGGCAGCAGGAACACGAGCGTCGCCTCGGGCATCGCGCGGCGCACCGATCGTGCGCCCTGGATGTCGATCTCGAGGAGCACGCTGTTGCCCGCGGCGATCGCCTCCTCGACGCGCCTGCGCGGCGTGCCGTAACGGGAGGCGTTGTGCACCATCGCCCACTCCAGGAGCTCGCCCGCCTCGACCATGCGGTCGAATTCGGCGTCGCCGACGAAGTAGTAGTGCTCGCCCTCGACCTCGCCGGGCCGCGGGGCGCGCGTGGTCGCCGAGACCGAGAGCTGCACGTCGGGATGATGCCTGCGAATGTACGACGCCACCGTGCCCTTGCCCACGGCCGTGGGACCGGCGAGCACCACGAGGCGGTCGCCCGTGCCCCCGTGGAACGCCACCCAGTCGGCGACGAACTCGCGCAGGCGCCTGCGCTGGAGCCGCCCGAGGCCGCCGAGCCGCTTCGAGGTCGAGATCGCGAGCTCCGTCATGATGCGGGCGCTCTTCGTCGCTCCGATCGCGGGGATGGACGTGAGGAACTCGGTGACCCGAAGGCGCCCCTCGACGCCTTCGGGCTCCTCGTACGCCGTACGCAGCACGTCGAGCGGGCTGCGGGATCCGCCGGCGATGGCGGCCTTGACGGCGGCGCGAGCGCGGCGCGCGGCCACCGCGACTCGGGATGCCGCGACGCGGTCGACCTCGGGCGGCCTCGTGGTCGCCGTGCTCGCCGTGCTCGCCTGTGCCGGGAAGGTCGTCGTGTCGTCAGCCAACTGCCACTCCGTACTCGTCGGCACGACGCGAGATCGCATCGGCGATGCCCTCGGGACCCGCGGCGAGGATCGACCGCGACTCGCTCGCGATCACGCCCGCCGAGTAGGAGCCGAAGCGCAGGCGGAGGTCGCCCGGCTCGGCGCCCTGGTGGCCGAATCCCGGAGCGAGCACCGGGAGTCCGGGGCGCGGCGGTTCGGCGTCGGTGTCGAGCCCGACGAGCTGCAGGTCGGTGGTCGCGCCCAGGACGACGCCCATGGAGCCGAGAGCCTGGTCCGCGGCATCCGCCCGCATCTGATTCCAGCCGCTGACGCCGTCGGTGATCGCCCGTGCGACCGTCGACCCGGCTCGGCTCGACTGCTGCAGCACGGCACGCTGGATGGCGGCGGACTCGGGGTTCGATGTGGCGGCGAGCACGAAGAGTCCCTTGCCCACCCCTTCTGCAGCGACCATGACCGGCTCGATCGAGCCGAGTCCCTGGTAGGCGCTGATCGTCATCGCGTCGGCCTCCAGGCTCGAACCCGGCGTGAGCCAGGCCTCGCCATAGGCGGCGACACTCGTTCCGATGTCGCCGCGCTTCACGTCGGCGATCACGAGGAACCCTGCGTCACGCGCCTCGCCGAGCAGCCGTTCGAGCACGGCGTAGCCTGCCGCACCGTGGCGCTCGAAGAAGGCGACCTGCGGTTTCAGGATGCCGACCCGATCTGCGGCGGCCTCGATCACGCGCAGCCCGAACTCCCGCACCCCCTCGGCGGAATCGGGCTGACCCCATGCGTCGAGCAGCGACGCGTGCGGATCGAGGCCCACGCAGAGCCGGCCGTAGGCGGCGAACACGGCCTCGAGCCGGTCGCCGAACGGCGTCACGCCCTCGGCTCTCACGCCGACGCCTCCCGCCGCTCGCCGTACTCCTGAAGGCTCGTGACCTCGAAGCCCGTGCGCACCGCGTCGAGCGATGCGACGGCGGCCGAGAGCTCGGCGATCGTGGTGAAGAGCGGGATGTCGGCCGCGACCGCCGCCGCGCGGATCTCGTAACCGTCGGCGCGGGCCGAGCGGCCGCTCGGCGTGTTCACGACGATGTCGACCTCGCCGCGGTGGATGAGCTCGACGACGGATGTCGCGTCGGCCGACGTCTTGTCGCTGAATTTCAGCACCTGGCGTGCCGATATGCCGTGGCGGCGCAGCACCTCCGAGGTGCCCTCGGTGGCGACGATCCCGTAGCCCAGCTGCTGCAGCCGCAGGATCGGGAAGATGATCGAGCGCTTGTCGCGGTCGGACACCGACACGAACACGCTGCCCGAAAGCGGCATCCCGCCGTAGGCCGCGAGCTGGCTCTTCGCGAACGCGGTCGGGAAGTCCCGGTCGATGCCCATGACCTCGCCGGTGGAGCGCATCTCGGGTCCGAGCACCGAATCGACCATGATGCCCTCCCGAGTGCGGAACCGGTGGAACGGCAGCACGGCCTCCTTCACCGCGACCGGTGCGTCGAGCGGCACGCGGGAGCCGTCGGATGCCGGGAGCATGCCCTCCCCGATCAGCTCGTCGATCATCGCTCCGACCATGATGCGCGAGGCGGCCTTCGCGAGCGGGATCCCGAGCGCCTTCGACACGAACGGCACGGTGCGGCTCGCACGCGGATTCGCCTCGAGCACGTAGAGCACCCCGGCGCCGATCGCGAACTGCACGTTGAGCAGGCCCTTCACGCCGATGCCCTCTGCGATCGCACGAGTCGCCTCGCGCACCCGGTCGACCTCGGCGCGGCCGAGCGTGACGGGCGGCAGCGTGCAGCTCGAGTCGCCGGAGTGGATGCCGGCCTCCTCGATGTGCTCCATCACGCCGCCGATGTACAGCTCGGTGCCGTCGTACAGCGCGTCGACGTCGATCTCGATCGCGTCGTCGAGGAACCGGTCGACGAGCAGCGGATGACTCGGGCCGACGATGCCCTGGCCTTCGATGCGGGCGAAGTAGTCGCCCAGCGACGCCGTGTCGTACACGATCTCCATGCCGCGGCCGCCGAGCACGTAGCTCGGGCGCACGAGCACCGGGTAGCCGATGCCCTCGGCCACGTGCACGGCGCCGGCGAGGTCGATCGCGGTGCCGTTGCGCGGTGCGAGCAGCCCGGCGTTCTCGAGGATGCCCGCGAAGAGCCCGCGCTCCTCGGCGAGGTCGATCGCGTCGGGGCTGGTGCCGAGGATCGGTACGCCGGCCGCCTCGAGGCCCTTCGCGAGGCCGAGCGCGGTCTGGCCGCCCAGCTGCACCACGACGCCCACGAGCTCGCCCGTCTGCGACTCGGCGTGGATGACCTCGAGCACGTCCTCGAGGGTGAGCGGCTCGAAATAGAGCCGGTCGCTCGTGTCGTAGTCGGTCGAGACCGTCTCGGGGTTGCAGTTGATCATGATCGTCTCGAAACCCGCCGCCGAGAGCGCGAACGAGGCGTGCACGCACGAGTAGTCGAATTCGACGCCCTGGCCGATGCGGTTGGGGCCCGAGCCGAGGATCACGACCTTGCGCCGATCCGACGGCTCGACCTCGGTCTCGAGGTCGTAGCTCGAGTAGTGGTACGGAGTGAGCGCAGGGAACTCCCCCGCGCAGGTGTCGACGGTCTTGTAGACCGGCCGGATGCCGAGGATGTGCCGTACCTCTCGGGCGTCGGCCTCTCCGAATCCCCGCAGCTGCCCGATCTGGGCGTCGGAGAAGCCGTGGTCCTTCGCGAGGAGCAGGGTGTCGTGGTCGAGTGCCGAAGCGTCAGCGACGGTCTCGGCGACCTCGTTGATGAGCACGATCTGGTCGAGGAACCAGGGGTCGATCTTCGTGGCCTCGAACAGCTGCTCGAGGGTGGCACCCTTGCGGAGGGCCTGCTGCACGAGCACGATGCGCCCGTCGGTCGGGATGCGGGATGCCTCGACGAGCTCGTCGGCGGTGCGATTCTCGTCGCCCCAGTGGAACGAGGAGCCGCGCTTCTCGAGCGATCGGAGCGCCTTCTGCAGCGCAGTGGCGTAGTTGCGGCCGATCGCCATGGCCTCGCCGACCGACTTCATGGTGGTCGTGAGGGTGGGGTCGGCGGCCGGGAACTTCTCGAACGCGAACCGCGGCACCTTCACGACCACGTAGTCGAGGGTGGGCTCGAAGCTCGCCGGGGTCACCCGGGTGATGTCGTTCGGGATCTCGTCGAGGCGATAGCCGATCGCGAGCTTCGCCGCGATCTTGGCGATCGGGAAGCCGGTGGCCTTCGACGCGAGCGCACTCGAGCGCGAGACGCGCGGGTTCATCTCGATGACGATGACGCGGCCGGTGTCGGGGTTCACCGCGAACTGGATGTTGCAGCCGCCCGTGTCGACGCCGACCGCGCGGATGATGTCGATCCCGATGTCGCGCAGGTGCTGGTACTCGCGGTCGGTGAGCGTGAGGGCAGGGGCGACCGTGATCGAGTCGCCGGTGTGCACGCCGACGGGGTCGACGTTCTCGATCGAGCACACGACGACCGTGTTGTCGTGCGTGTCGCGCATGAGCTCGAGCTCGTATTCCTTCCAGCCGAGGATCGACTCCTCGAGGAGCACCTCGGTGGTCGGCGAGTCGTGGAGGCCCTGCGTGACGATGCGCACGAGGTCCTCCTCGGTGTAGGCGAAGCCCGACCCGAGGCCGCCCATGGTGAACGACGGGCGTACGACGAGCGGGTACCCCAGGTCTTCGGCGAACGTCTTCGCCTCGTCGAGGGTCTTCGCGACGTGGGAGCGCGCGACATCCGCCCCCGCCTCGATGACGAGGTCCTTGAAGAGCTGCCGGTCTTCGCCCTTCCGGATCGCGTCGACCTTCGCGCCGATGAGCTCGACGCCGTGCTTGTCGAGGATGCCCGCGTCGTGCAGGGCGATCGCGGCGTTGAGCGCGGTCTGCCCGCCGAGGGTCGGCAGCACCGCGTCGGGCTTCTCCTTCAGGATGATCGACTCGATGACCTCGGGGGTGATCGGTTCGATGTACGTCGCATCGGCGAAGTCGGGGTCGGTCATGATGGTCGCCGGATTCGGATTCACGAGGATGACGCGCACGCCCTCCCCGCGGAGCACCCGGCAGGCCTGCGTGCCCGAGTAGTCGAACTCGGCGGCCTGGCCGATGACGATCGGACCCGATCCGATGACGAGGACGCTGTTGATGTCGTCGCGCTTGGGCATTACTCGTTTCCTCCGGTCGCTGAGCTCGTCGAGGCGTTCGCGACGACCATGTCGCGGAACCGGTCGAAGAGGTACTCGGCGTCGTGGGGGCCTGCCGCCGATTCGGGGTGGTACTGAACGGAGAACGCGGGGATGTCGAGGCAGTTGAGTCCCTCGACGACATTGTCGTTCAGGTCGTAGTGGCTGACCTCGACGCGGCCGAATCCCTGGCTCGACTCGCTGACGCGGTCGATCGGCGCATCGACGGCGAAGCCGTGGTTGTGGGCCGTGATCTCGACCCGGCCCGTGGCCTTGTCGAGCACGGGCTGGTTGATGCCCCGGTGGCCGAACGGCAGCTTGTACGTGCCGAAGCCAAGGGCGCGGCCGAGCAGCTGGTTGCCGAAGCAGATACCGAAGTAGGGAAGGCCGGCGCGCAGGGTGGTGCGCAGGAGTTCGACATGCCGGTCGGATGCCCCGGGGTCGCCGGGTCCGTTCGAGAAGAACAGGGCGTCGGGGCCGAGCGTGAGCACCTCCTCCGCGGTGATCGACTGCGGCACGACGTGCACGTCGAAGCCCCGCTCCGCGAGGTGGTTCAGGGTCGATGTCTTCACGCCGAGGTCGAGCACGGCGACGGATCCGACGCGGTCGCCCTCGGCGGGCAGCATGTAGGACTCGGCGGTCGAGACCGTGCCCGAGAGGTTCAGCCCGGTCATCTCAGCTCCGCCGAGCACGAGCTCGAGCTGCTCGCCGTGGGTGAGCAGCGCGGCGTCGCCCGAGAAGATGCCGGCGCGCATCGCACCGGCCGAGCGGATATGGCGGGTGACCGCGCGGGTGTCGATGCCGCTGATGCCGACGATGCCCGCGGCCTCGAGGTCGGCGTCGAGGCTCCGCTGCGAGCGGAAGTTCGAGACGGCACGGGAGGGATCGCGCACGACGAAGCCCGACACCCAGATGCGGGCGGACTCCATGTCCTCGTCGTTCATGCCCGTGTTGCCGATGTGGGGCGCGGTCATCATGACGATCTGGCCGGCGTACGACGGATCGGTGAGGGTCTCCTGATATCCGGTCATGCCGGTCGCGAAGACCGCCTCGCCGAGGGTCTGCCCGCGGGCGCCGTACGCGCGCCCCTCGTAGCGGCGCCCGTCTTCGAGCACGAGCACAGCCGGCTCGTGGGTGCGGGTGGGGGTCTCAGTCATCCGAGGCCTCGCTCTCCTGTTCCGGCCGCAGCACGGTGCGCGCGGCGGCGATGTCGTTGACGGCCGCGATGATGCGAGCCGAGTCGCCCGGATACCGGGCCCTGAGGTGGCTGTCGACGTGCGGGGCGACGAGCTCGGGATCGGCGACCCGGGCGATCCACGTGATCACGACGAGTCCCTCGGGCTCGACACCGCGGTCGATCGCGTAGCTGGCCTTCCCCACCGCGACGATGCGGTCGGCCGGCAGGTATGTGGCCGGCTCCCCGGCGACCCGGAGCACCAGTCCGTCGCGCGACACCTCGACGCGTGCGGTGCCACGGAAGGCGAGTCCCGGCAGGGCGAGGCGTTCGAGCGGTTCGCCGGCGGGGGTGGTCGCGACGTACAGCACCTCGGCATCGAGCGTCGCGGCTCGCAGTGCGGGTGGGATCGGGTACGCCGAGAGGGTCGCATCGCGCTTCGTGCGCCGACGCCACGAGCGGATCATGAGCCAGGCGACGACCACCACGACGGCGATCGCGACGGCCGCTCCGATCGCCTTATCCACGTTCGACCTCCCGCTCGGCCGCGAGCCGCGCGACCTCGTCGGCCGGCCGGATCGCGCCGTCGAGCATCGTGGCGTAGCCGGCGTGGAATGTGGCCAAGACCCGCCCGGGCAGGCGTCGGCCCAGGTAGGGCGAGTTCACGCTGCGTCCTGCGAGCCGGTCGAGTGCGAAGTCGGATGCCGCGGCGGGGTCGTAGAGCACGACCTCCGCCGGCGCCCCGACCGCGAGCGCCTGCCCGTGGCCCGCCAGGCGCCCGATGCGGGCCGGGGCCGCAGACAGCACGCGCGCGACATCCGCCCAGTCGAGGAGCCCCGTCTCGACGACGGCCGCGTGCACGACCGACAGGGCGGATTCGAGCCCGACCATGCCGTTCGCGGCGGCGTCCCACTCGCTCTCCTTCGCCTCGACCGGGTGCGGTGCGTGGTCGGTCGCGACGATGTCGAGAGTGCCGTCGGCGAGCGCGGCACGCAGCGCCTCGACGTCTTCTGCGCGACGGAGCGGCGGGTTCACCTTGTACCGGGGGTCGTAGCTCGCGACCAGGTCTTCGGTGAGGAGCAGGTGGTGGGGGGTGACCTCGGCGGTGACGTCGATGCCGCGCGCCTTCGCCCAGCGGATGACCTCGACGGAGCCGGCGGTCGACACGTGGCACACGTGCAGCCGACCGCCGACGTGCTCGGCGAGGAGCACGTCTCGGGCGATGATCGACTCCTCGGCGACCGCCGGCCAGCCGGCGAGGCCGAGCTCGCCCGAGAGCGCGCCCTCGTTCATCTGCGCACCCTCGGTGAGGCGCGGCTCCTGCGCGTGCTGCGCGATGACGCCGTCGAAGGCCTTCACGTACTCGAGAGCGCGACGCATGAGCAGCGGGTCGAAGACGCAGGAGCCGTCATCGGAGAAGACGCGAACGTTGGCGCGTGAGCGGGCCATCGCACCGAGCTCGGCCAGCTGCTCGCCCTTCAGGCCCGCCGTCACCGCGCCGATCGGCTGCACGGTCGCGTAGCCGGCGGCGCGGCCGAGGCTCGCCTCCTGTTCGACGACGCCGGCGGTGTCGGCCACCGGGAACGTGTTCGCCATCGCGAACACGGCGGTGAATCCGCCGGCCGCGGCGGCCTGAGTGCCGGTGAGCACGGTCTCGCTCTGCTCGTAGCCCGGTTCGCGGAGGTGCGTGTGCAGGTCGACGAGCCCGGGCAGGGCGATGAGCCCGTCGGCGTCGACGATGGTAGCGCCCGCGGCATCCGCGATGCTTCCCATCTCGGCGATCACGCCGCCTTCGAGCCGGAGATCGGCGCGCTCGCCCGAGGGCAGGGTCGAACCGGTGATGACGAAACGCTCGGCCATCAGGCCTCACCCCGCTCGCCCGACAACAGCAGATAGAGGGCGGCCATTCTCACTGATACTCCGTTCGCGACCTGCTCGCGCACCGTGGACTGCGGCGAGTCGGCGGCGCGGGCGGCGATCTCCAGCCCGCGATTCATGGGCCCTGGGTGCATCACCATCGTAGCCGGGGGCAGCCGGTCGAACCGGGCGTCGTCGAGCCCCCACGTGCGCGCGTACTCGCGACTGTTGGGGAAGAAGGCGGCGTTCATGCGCTCCGCCTGGATGCGGAGCATCATGACGACGTCGGGCTTGCCCGCGAGCGCGGCGTCGAGGTCGTAGGCGATCGTCGCGGGCCATCCGGTCGTGTCGACGGGCAGGAGCGTGGGCGGGGCGACGAGCCGCACCTCGGCGCCGAGCGTCGTGAGGAGCCAGACGTTCGAGCGGGCGACGCGCGAGTGCAGGATGTCGCCGACGATCACCACCCCGACCCCGTCGAGGCCGCGGCCCCGGGACCCGGCGCCGTGCAGGCGGCGACGGATGGTGAAGGCGTCGAGGAGCGCCTGTGTCGGGTGCTCGTGCGTGCCGTCGCCGGCGTTCACGACCCCGGCGTCGATCCACCCGCTCGTCGCGAGCGTCCGCGGGGCACCCGATGCCTGGTGCCTGATGACGACGCCGTCGGCGCCCATCGCGTGCAGGGTCTGTGCGGTGTCCTTCAGGCTCTCGCCCTTCGAGACGCTCGAGCCCTTCGCGCTGAAGTTGATGACGTCGGCGGAGAGCCGCTTCGCGGCGGCCTCGAACGAGATGCGGGTGCGGGTGGAGTCCTCGAAGAAGAGGTTCACGACGGTCTTGCCGCGGAGCGTCGGGAGCTTCTTCACCTCGCGCTCCTGCACGGCGGCCATGTCCTCGGCGATGTCGAGGAGGCCGATCGCCTCGTCGCGGGCGAGTCCGCGGGTGCCGAGCAGGTGCTTCACTCGCCGCCCCCCTCGATCGTGACGGCGTCCTCGCCGTCGGTCTCGACGAGCCGAACGTTGATGCGCTCGCGGGTCGAGCTCGGCAGGTTCTTGCCGACGAAGTCCGCGCGGATGGGGAACTCCCGGTGTCCGCGGTCGACGAGCACCGCGAGGCGCACCGCGCGCGCCCTGCCCAGGTCGGCGAGCGCGTCGAACGCGGCACGAATGGTGCGTCCGGAGTAGAGCACGTCGTCGACGAGCACGACGGTCTTGCCGTCGATGCCGCCCGGCGGCACCTCCGTCGGCGCGGGCGTGCGCGTGCGGGTGCGGCCGAGGTCGTCACGGTACATGGTCACGTCGAGGGCGCCCGCGAGCGCGGGCGGCGCATCGGGCTCGATGCGTGCGATCGTCTCGGCGATGCGACGGGCGAGCGCCACGCCCCTGGTCGGGATGCCGAGGATGACGAGATCGGAACTGCCCCGATTGGACTCGAGGATCTCGTGCGAGATGCGGGTCAACGCCCGCGAGATGTCAGCCTGACTCAGCACGGCACGTGCCATCGACCGACTCCCTTCTCCGCCTCACAGGACGGCCTTAAAGGTTGCGTTCCGATCCAGCCTACCAGCCGAGCCGGATGCCGCCGCCGCCGGCCCGGAGTAGCATCGGCCGGAGCGGGCAGGCCCCGCACGAGGATGGGAGTCGATCATGGCCGGCAGCGGTACCGCGGAGGATCCCTGGCAGTTGACGACGGCGCCGGGCACGTCGTCCTACACGATGTACCGCGACGAAGCCGCCGACCCGCCGTCGCTCGTCTGCGTCGTCGGCTCGACGACGCTGAAGTACCACCTGGCGGCGATCGACGACCTCGCAGCATGGCTGCGCGAGCAGGGCGACTGGGTGCCGCTCGGCGCCGCCGACGAGCAGAAGCCGGCCGCCGAGGGCACCGTCGAGGCATGGGGTCGCTCCGAGGAGAATCCCGTCGGCGGCTGGTACGGCTTGAGGAAGGGCTACCGCGGGCGGTTCGGGATGTACCTGCCGCCGCTGCTCGAGGAGCTCGGCCTCGCCGAGCTCACGCACGACGCGCGCAACAATCGCATGCGGGCGGTCTGAGGCATCCGGCGCCCGTGTCCGGAGTCGGGTCGCCCGCCCGACGTGTCGACCGCCGCCGGGTGCACGAAGGGCGGAGCGCGATGCGCCCCGCCCTCCCGGGTTGTGCACTTCCGGTCATCGCGCGGACCGCATCGGCCCGCGGAGCACCTTCGACGCCACCACCGATGCGGCCGCGATGAGCACCAGGTTCTTGAGCACGTACTGGCCGAGCAGCGTCGGACCGGCGGCGGTGAAGAGCTCGCCGGGGAAGAACACCAGCGGCGAGAGGATGCCGACGAACGCGATCGCGAGCATCGCCAGGCCGAAGCGCGCGAACACGCCCGAGATCAGCGCGACGCCCGCGACGGTCTCGATGACCGCGGTCAGCACCAGTGCGAGGTGCCCGCCGACGACGCCGAACGTGAGCACGCCCCAAGTGGCCTCGACGAGCGGCTCGACGGGGCTGACCCCGGGGAAGAACTTCAGCGCGCCGAACGCGACGAACACGGCGCCGAGGGCGACGCGGAGCGCGGTGATGCTCCATCGCTCGAGGAACGCCTTCAGCATCGCCTCGAGGGCCGCGACGCGGACGAGGATGCCGATGCGGGAGACGGGGACGGGCCGGTGACCGACCGGCTGGAGGCCGGGAGTGGTGGCTGGGATCGAGGACATGGCGCGGATGCTCCTTCCAGAGCGGTCGAGGTGATGGGACCTGCGCGCAGCAGCGCGACGATTACCCAGTGAACCTCTCCTGGCCACCACCGCGGATCAGGGATCGCGTGGGAACCGCGAGCGGGTTAACCCTCGATCGGCGCCCGGGTCTTCACGTGCCGGGGCCCCGCCGCCTCATCGTGGACAGCCCGCCCGTCACGACATGCCGGGGAGATCGAGGAACTCGTAGACCTCGATCGCGGCCCCGTCGAGCATCAGGTGCGGGTGACCCTCGAGGAGCGTCCGCAGATCGCTCGCCGAGTCGGCCTCCATGATGGAGAAGCCGCCCAGGTTCGCGCTCCCCGACGACGACCCGGCGCCGAGCACGTCGACGGAACGCAGCGGCGAACCGAAGTCGACGATCGACGACCCTGCGCGCTCGCCCCACGAGTTCCACGCGTCGATCCCGGCCTGCGCCTCCTCGGGTGTGGCGTTCGATATCTGCTCATCGGCCGATGCAGTGGCCCGGTAGAGCACGAGGTACTTGGTCATGACGTCCACCTCCGGTGAAACTATTTTGATAGATGTCAAAATAGTCCTGGATCCCCGACACGACAAGGGATCTCAGGACTTCGAGGACGGTGCGCATGGAGACTCCGACCGCTCCACGGGGCGATGGCGGCGACGTGCAGGCGCTCATCGACGCGCTGTCCTCCCCGATCCGCCGCGAGATCCTGTGGTTGATCTGGGATGCGGAGTTGCCCGCCGGTGAGATCGCTGCCGCCTTCGCCCTGACGCCGGGCACGATCTCCTCGCATCTGTCGGTGCTTCGAGACGCCGGATTCGTCGCCATGCGTCGGGATGGCACGTTCCGGCGCTACCGCGCCGACCGGGCGGCGATCGAGCGCATCCTGCCGTTCCTGCGCTGGTCGGACGACAAGTGGCGCGTCGCCGACGACATCCCCGAGCAGGAACTCGCCCATTCGCGAACGCAGCTCTGGCTCACGGTGCACGCCGACGTGGCGTTCGACGAGGCAACGGCGTTCGCGGCCTTCGTCGACGGCCCCACGTTCTCGTCCTGGCTCGGGGTCCCGGTGTCGATCGAGGACCGGCGGTTCTCCGCCGAGCTGGAATGGGGCACGAAGGTACGCGGCCGGTACGAGGTCGTCGTGCCTCCGGAGCTCATCGCTCTGCGCTGGGATTTCGACGATGACGCCGTGCCCGTGCCCGGGCGGGCGCTCCCGGGATACGTGCGCTTCGAGCCGGCCCCGCCCGGCTGCCGCGTCGAGGTGCACCAGGCCGCGCAGGACGCCGAGCAGGCCGAGTTCCTCGCGGTGGCCTGGTCGCTCGTACTCGGCCGCTTGGTCGAGTACGCGCGAGCCGAAGAGGCGGCGCCGTCGCCCCGCGCGCGACGGCCCAAGCACCTCGACTCAGGCTAGGCCTTGGCGTGCGAGACGGCGGCGAGCAGCCCGTTCACGAAGCCCGCCGAATCGTCGGTCGACAGCACCGTGGCCGCCTCGACGGCCTCGGAGATCGCCACCGGGTCGGGCACCTCGTCGTTGTAGACGATCTCCCACACGCCGATGCGCAGCAGGGCGCGGTCGACGGCGGGCATGCGCTCGAGGGTCCAGCCGCGCGAGTGCGTCGTGATGAGTTCGTCGATCTCCACCCGGTGGTCGACGATCCCGTCGACGATCTCGCGGGCGTAGAGCCACGACGCCTGGCGCTCGGGCTCGCCGACCGCACGCTCGGCCTCGACGGCGAGCAGCCGCTCGACGGGCACCTGGCGCATGTCGGCCGAATAGAGCAGGTCGAGGGCGCGCTTGCGCGCCTTCGTACGGGCGCTCACTAGTCGTTCACGCGGCCGAGGTAGTCGCCCGTGCGGGTGTCGACCTTGACCTTCGTGCCCGTCTCGAGGAAGAGCGGCACCTGGATCTCGTACCCGGTCTCGACCGTCGCGGGCTTCGTGCCGCCGGTCGAACGGTCGCCTTGCAGGCCGGGCTCGGTGTAGGTGATCTCGAGCACGACGGATGCCGGGAGGTCGATGTAGAGCGGGTTGCCGTTGTTCAGCGCGATCGTGACGGCCTGGTTCTCGAGCATGAAGTTCGCAGCGTCGCCGACGACCGTGGCCGGCACGGTGAGTTGGTCGTAGTCGGTCGCGTCCATGAACACGAAACCCTCACCGTCGTTGTACAGGTAGGTGAAGTCGCGCCGGTCGACGTTCTCGATCTCGATCTTCGCTCCGGCGTTGTAGGTGCGATCGACGGTCTTGCCGGTGACGACGTTCTTCAGCTTCGTGCGGACGAACGCACCGCCCTTGCCCGGCTTGACGTGCTGGAACTCGATGACGTTCCAGAGCTGGCCGTCGATGGAGAGGACGACGCCGTTCTTGATGTCAGCGGTGCTTGCCATTGGAGGAGATTCCGATCGATCGAGGGAAGTCGGCGGGCACGCGTCGAACGCGTGCGACTGATCGAGTGTAGTCGACTCACCCGCGCGAACGCAGAACCCAGTCCACCGCGAGTCGGTAGGAGTCGGCGCCGAACCCCGCGATGACGCCGGTCGCGACACCCGAGATGACGCTCGTGTGCCGAAACGTCTCACGCGAATGCGGGTTCGACAGGTGCACCTCGACGAGGGGCAGCCCCGCCTGCTTCAGCTGCGCCGCGGCATCGCGCAGCGCGTAGCTGTAGTGCGTGAACGCGGCCGGGTTCAGCACGACGGGCAGCCGCCGGTCGACCGCCTCGTGAAGCCAGCCGATGAGCTCGGCCTCGTCGTCGCTCTGCCGCAGGTCGATCTCGACGTCGTCGGGCACGGATGCCGCGAGGCGGGCCCCGATGTCGGCGAGGGACTCGCTGCCGTACACCTCGGGCTCGCGCGTGCCGAGCCGGCCGAGGTTCGGCCCGTTCAGCACGAGGATCGTCGTCATCCGGCAAGCCTAGCGTCGCGGCCCCTTCGACAGGCTCGGGGAACGCCGCCGCCTGCAGCGCTCAGGATCCGATCTCCTGGTACGCCGCGAACAGGAGGGACTGGTCGGGGGCGTGCATCACCGTGGGCTTCGCGAGGTCGTCGAGCACGATGAAGCGCAGCTGACCGGCGCGGGCCTTCTTGTCGCGCTGCATGGTCGCGAGGAGCGTGTTCCACCGCCCGACCGGGTAGCTGGTCGGCAGCCCGAGCAGGTCGAGCACGCGCTTGTGCCGGTCGGCGACCTCGTCGGAGAGACGCCCCGAGAGCCGGCCCAGCTCGGCCGCGAACGCCATGCCGACCGAGACCGCCGCGCCGTGCCGCCACTGGTACCGTTCGGCGTGCTCGACGGCGTGGCCCAGCGTGTGGCCGTAGTTCAGGATCTCGCGGAGCCCCTGCTCCGTGAAGTCCTCGGACACCACGTCGGCCTTCATTCGGATGGCGAGCTCCACCACGCGTCGGAACTCGGGCGTCGACGGGTCGGTCGCGACCTCGGGGTCGGCCTCGATGACGTCGAGGATCTCGGGATAGCGGATGAACCCGGCCTTCACGATCTCGGCGAAGCCGGCGAGGATCTCGTTCCGGGGCAGCGTGTCGAGGAGCTCGAGGTCGCAGAGCACCGCGGCGGGCGAGTGGAAGACGCCGACGAGGTTCTTGCCCTCGTTCGTGTTGATGCCGGTCTTGCCGCCGACCGCGGCGTCGACCATGCCGAGCACCGTCGTCGGCACCTGCACGACGCGCACGCCGCGGAGCCACGTCGCGGCGACGAATCCCGCGAGATCGGTGATCGCTCCCCCGCCGAGCCCCACGATCGCGTCGGTGCGCGTGAAGTCCGCCTGGCCGAGGATCTGCCAGCAGAACGCCGCCACCTCGACGCGCTTCCCGGCCTCGGCGTCGGGCACCTCGGCGAGCAGCACCTCGAACCGGCCCTGCAGCTCCTCGCGGAGCGCGGCGGCGCGGGCGCCGAGCGTCGGCGGATGCACCACGAGCACCTTGCGCGGTGCGTTGCCGAGCGCGTCGGCGAGCTCGGCGAGCACGCCGCGCCCCACGATCACGTCGTATCCGTCGTCGCCTGCGACGTGGATGCTCGTACGCGTCTCGCGTGCCGTCATCGGTGTCCTCCGAACCGCTGGGTGATGTCGTCGACGATCCGCGCGACCGAGCGGCGCGACGTGTCGATCTCGAGGTCTGCGAGCGCCGCGTAGATCGGGGTTCGCTCCTCGAGGATCGCCTTCCAGGCGCCGATCCCGCCGTTCGCGATGAGCGGGCGGTTACCGCCCGCGAGCCTCGGCGCGACCGCCTCGGACGAGACCTGCAACCACACGACGGGAAGGTCGGCGAGGTCGGAACGGGTGTCCTCGTGCAGCACCGCGCCGCCGCCCAGGGAGACGACGGCCTCCTCGAGCAACGCCTCGGCCACGACCTCGCGCTCGACGATGCGGAAGTACTCCTCGCCCTCGCGTTCGAAGATCTCGTCGATGGGGCCGTAGCGCTCGGCGATGCGCAGGTCGGTGTCCACGAACGGTGCGTCCACGGATGCCGCGAGCCGCTGCCCCACGCGTGACTTGCCCGATCCCATCGGCCCGATGAGCACGATCGGCAGGGCGAGCCGCACCCGGTCAGGCATGATCGCCCGCGACATCCGCCGTCGCGACCTCCGTGAGGAGTGCGTCGGGGATGTGCGCGAGGTAGGACTCGAGGTTGCGACGGGTCTCGGCGATCGCGTCGCCGCCGAACTTCTCGAGCACCGCGTTCGCGAGGGTGAGGGCGACCATCGCCTCGGCCACGACGCCGGCCGCGGGCACCGCGCAGACATCCGATCGCTGGTGGTGGGCCACCGCCGTCTCGCCGGTGGCGACGTCGACGGTGGGGAGCGCGTGCGGAACCGTCGCGATCGGCTTCATGCCGGCGCGCACCCGCAGCACCGTGCCGGTCGACATGCCGCCCTCGGTGCCGCCCGCCCGGTCGCTCGCACGCGCGATGCGCCCGTCGGAGAGGTGCAGCTCATCGTGCGCGGCGGACCCGCGCCGCGTGGTCGTGAGGAAGCCGTCGCCGACCTCGACGCCCTTGATGGCCTGGATGCCCATGAGCGCCGCCGCGAGCTGGGCGTCGAGGCGACGATCCCAGTGCACGTAGGATCCGAGCCCCGGCGGCACGCCGTACGCCAGCACCTCGACGACGCCGCCGAGCGTGTCGCCGTCCTTGTGGGCGGCGTCGATCTCGGCGACCATGAGCGTCGAGGTCTCGGCGTCGAAGCAGCGCAGCGGGTCGGCGTCGAGGGCGTCGACGTCGACCGGGAGCGGGAGCGGCCGGCCCTCGGGCACGCGGACGGGCCCGATCGCGATCGTGTGCGACACGAGCCGGATGCCGAGTTCGCCGAGGAAGCCGCGAGCGACGGCACCGAGCGCGACCCGCGCCGCCGTCTCGCGGGCGCTTGCACGCTCGAGCACGGGCCGGGCCTCGTCGAAGTCGTACTTCTGCATGCCGACGAGGTCGGCGTGACCCGGTCGGGGCCGGGTGAGCGGGGCGCCGCGGCCACGCCAGAGGGTCGACGGGTCGACGGGCTCGGGGCTCATGACCTCCTGCCACTTCGGCCACTCGGTGTTGCCGATGCGCAGGGCGATGGGGCTGCCGAGGCTCTCGCCGTGCCGCACGCCGCCCGAGATCGCCAGCTCGTCCTGCTCGAACTTCATGCGGGCGCCCCGGCCGTAGCCGAGCTTGCGGCGCGCGAGGTCGGCGCGGATCGCGTCGAGCGAGACGGGGATACCGGCGGGAAGACCCTCGAGGATCGCGACGAGCTCAGGGCCGTGCGACTCTCCGGCAGTGAGCCAACGGAGCATGCCCTCTATCCTTCCACAGGCGAGTCAGAGGGTTTCGCGCATGACGGAGAGCACCGCTTCCTCGTCGGGCAGCACCGCGAACGGGTCGCCGGCCACGAAGGTGCGCACCTGCAGCAGCGCCTGGTGCAGCAGCATCCCGAGCCCGTGCACCACCGTGCCGCCCAGGCCGAGCCAGTGCGCGGCGAGGGGGGTCGGCCAGGGCGCGTAGGCGACGTCGAGCAGCACCGCGCTGCGGACGAGGGCAGCGGATGCCTCGACGCCGAGCTCTGTGCCACCCGGCACGGTGCTCACCAGGAGTTCGGCCTCGGCGACGCCCTCGAGCTCGGCGAGCTTCGACAGCTCGACGGCGAGTCCGAGCCGATGGCCGAGTTCGGCGATCGCGGCGCCGGCCTCGGGGCGCCGGACGAGGATCTGCACGGACGCCGCACCGAGTTCCGCCATGGCCGCGAGCGCCGACTTGGCGGTCGCCCCCCCGCCGATGAGCACGCCGTGTCGGACCCGGTCGCACCCAGCCTCGGCGAGTGCGCGGACGATGCCGCCGACGTCGGTGTTGAAGCCCCGACGGGCGGCGCCATCGAAGAGCACGGTGTTCGCCGCCCCCGTGAGGGTGGCGAGCTCGTCGACCTCGTCGAGAAGCGGCAGCACGTCCTGCTTGAGCGGCATGGTGAGGGAGAGCCCCCGCCACGAATCGTCCAGCCCGCCGATGAACGCGGCGAGATCCTCCCCGCGCATCTCGACGGCGGAGTACTCCCAGTCGAGACCGAGCAGACGGTAGGCCGCGCGATGCAGTCCCGGGCTCTTCGAATGCGCGATGGGCGAGCCGAGCACGGCGAGTCGACGCATCGCTCAGCTCCCGTACTCGGGGTGCTGCTCCAGCCACGCGAGGAACCGCTCGACCGCGGCGTCGTGCTCCTCGACGGTCGCGGAGAACACGGTCTCACCGGTGTCGAGGTCGACCGTCACGAAGTACAGCCATGGCCCGTCGGCGGGATGGATGGCCGCGTCGATCGCGAGATCGCCGGGGTTGCCGATCGGGCCGGGCGGCAGACCCGGATGCACGTACGTGTTGTAGGCGTTCGCGGGGTCGGCGCGCTGGGCATCGGTCGTGGTCACGACCGAGTCGTCGCCCACGCCGTAGTGCACCGTCGAGTCGAACTGCAGCAGGCCGCTGTCGAACAGCGCGGGGTTCAGCCGGTTCTCGATGACGCGCGACACCTTGTAGTAGTCGGGCTCGAGGCCCGCCTCGCGCTCGATGAGCGAGGCCTTCACGACGGTGCGCCAGCGGTCTTCGGGGGCCACGCCGGCTTCGTCGAGCGCCTCGAACGACCGGTCGACGAGCATCTGCACGAGTTCGGGCGCGGTCATTCCGGGTTCGGCGGTGTACGTCGCGGGGAACAGGAATCCCTCGATGCTCGTGGCCTCGGGCGGCAGTCCGAGCGCCTGCGGATCCGCGGCGGCGGCCTGCAGTTCCTCGATCGGGATGCCCGTGACGATGGCGGCCTCGGCGAGGGCGTTCCTCGCCCACATGCCCTCCTGGATGACGAACGTGTTCTCGAGCTTCTTCGTGGGGTCGGTGAGCGCGTCGAGGGCCGCCTGGGCGCTCATCTCCGAGGCGAGGAGGTAGGCGCCCGGCTGGAACTCGGGCTCAGGGCTCTGCGCGAGCAGGAGGTCGTAGAACGCGTCGTACGACGCCGTGACCCCTTCGTCGACGAGGTTCTCGGCGATATCGGAACCGGTGTCGCCGTCGTGGATCATGAACACGACCTCACCGGTGCCGGCACCCGCGAAGTCCTCGGCGGGCGTGAACCGCTCGATGAGCGAACTCACCGGCCCCTGCAGGAAGAAGAAGGCGCCGGCGACGAGTGCCGCGACCACCAGCAGGCCGATGAGGCATCCCCACGGTCCGCGCCGCTTCGGCGCGTCGTGACCGTCACGGTCGTCGCCGTAATCGGATGCCGCGGCTCGGCGGTCGGCCCGCGACGGCTTGGCGGGCACGAACGACTCGGACTCCGTGAGGGCGAGCCGGCGCTGCTCCGCCTCGCGCGCCTCACGTCTCGTCATGGGGGGACGCTCGGGCTCGCCCGGGGCGGCGAACCCCGGCGCGACCGGAGGAGCATCGGTGCTCCGCGCGGCATCCGTGCGCGCGTCGCCCGCGAGCAGCGCATGCCAGTCGACGGCCGTCGGGTCGTCGGCCGAGGTGCGCGGCTCTGGAGGAAGGTGGGTCACAGGGGGGACGACCCTTCGTCGGTGGTGAGCACACGCCCGGGCTCCACTCCGGACGTCCGCTCCGTGTCGATGGCGTGTTGCAGAATGATAACGGCTGCGACTTGGTCGACGATGGGACGCTGGCTCCGGCTCGAGCGGCCTGACGCACGCAGCGCCTGCTGGGCGCTCACGGTCGAGAGCCGCTCGTCGACCAGGCGCACCGCGGCACCGGACGCGGCGAGACGCTCGGCGAACGCCACCGCGTCGTCGGTCGAGGCCGTCGGTCCTCCCGACAACGACAAGGGATGCCCGACCACCAGTTCGATCGCATCGAACTCATCGGCGAGCGCGAGCACGCGCCGGATGTCGGCGTCGCCCTCGGTCGCGCGCGGAACCGTCTCCACCGGTACGGCGAGCATCCCCCCCGCGTCGCAGCGCGCGACGCCGATGCGTGCACGCCCCACGTCGATCCCGAGCCTGGCGCCCGTGCGCATGCGGTCTACCGGCCGAGCTCTCGGCGTACCGCGTCGAGCGCCGTGGGGATCGCCGAGACGTCGCTGCCGCCGCCCTGGGCCAGATCGGGCTTGCCGCCGCCTCCGCCGCCGAGCACGGACGCCATCGTCTTCGCGAGCGCACCCGCGTCGGCGCCCGCGTCACGTGCAGCGGGCGAGGTCGCGACGATCGCGACGGGCTTGCCGCCGACCTCGGCCGCGAGGGCGACGACGGATGCCGCATCGCCGAGCTTCGCCCGCACGGCCGTGGCGAGCGAGCGCAGCTCGTCTCCGGAACTGAGCTGCCCGACCGTCTCGGCGACGAGGAGGACGTCGCCCGTGCGCACCGCCTCCGCAGCGAGGGCCGGGACGCGGTCGCTGAGCGCCCTCGCCTCGAAGGCCTGGATCTTCTTCTCTGCCGCCTTCAGGCTCGCGACCAGCTCGCCGACCCGACCGACGAGCTGCTCGGGCCTCGTCTTCAGGTTCGAGCTGAGCTCGGACACGAGCGCGCGCTCGGCGGCGAATCGCCGGAACGCCTCGAGGCCCACGAGCGATTCGACCCGGCGGTTCGACGCACCCACCGACGATTCGCCGACGATGTTGATCATGCCGATCTCGGCGCTCGCCGACACGTGCGTGCCCGCACAGAGCTCGCGCGACCATGGACCGCCGATGTCGACGACCCTGACCACATCGCCGTACTTCTCGCCGAAGAGTGCCATCGCCCCGAGCGACTTCGCCTGGTCGAGCGGCATCTCGCGGGTGACGACCGGCAGGTTGTCGCGGATCGCGTTGTTGGAGATCTCCTCGATCTCGGTTCGGGTCTCGGACGAGAGCGCCGAGTTCCAGCCGTAGTCGAGGCGGAGGTATCCGGCCTTGTTGAACGAGCCCGACTGGTGCGCGTTCGGACCGAGCACCTGGCGGAGCGCCGCGTGCACGATGTGGGTGCCCGAGTGCGCCTGCGTGGCGCCGCGACGGTAGTCCTCGTCGACGAGCGTCGTCGCGCCGACACCGACGCCGACCTCGCCCTGCACGACCTTCACCGTGTGGCTGATGAGGCCCTTGACGGGCTTCTGCACGTCGAGGACCTCGAGCTCGAAGCCGTCGCCGACGATGCGGCCCCGATCGGGCGCCTGACCGCCCGACTCGGCATAGAGCGACGTCTCCGCGAGGATGACCTCGGCCGTGTCGCCGGTCGACGCGACGGGCACCGGGCGACCGTCGACGACCAGGCCGAGCACGGTCGACTCGGTGGCGAGCTCGGAGTATCCCGTGAAGATCGTCTCGCCCCGGGCCCGGAAGTCGCCGTACACCGAGAGGTCGGCGAGCACCTTCTTCTTCGACTTGGCGTCGGCCTTCGCACGGGTGCGCTGTGCCGTCATGAGCTCGTCGAAGGCGGTGCGGTCGACCGCGAGACCCGCCTCGTCGGCCATCTCGAGCGTGAGCTCGATCGGGAAGCCGTAGGTGTCGTGCAGCAGGAACGCGGTGTCGCCCGCGATCTCCGAGTGACCTGCATCCTTGGTCTTCGCGACCTCGAGGTCGAGGATGGAGGTGCCGGCGGTCAGGGTGCGCAGGAAGGTCTCCTCCTCGCCGAGCGCGAGCTGCTCGATGTGCGCATAGTCGCGCGCGACCTCGGGGTAGGCGGCCTTCATCGCGTCACGGGAGGCCGCGAACAGCTCGCGGAACGTCGGCCCCTCGACGCCGAGGAGGCGCATCGCCCGGATCGTGCGCCGCAGCAGCCGCCGCAGGATGTAGCCGCGTCCCTCGTTCGACGGGCTGACGCCGTCGCTCATCAGCATGAGCGCGGAGCGCACGTGGTCGGCGATGACGCGCATGCGCACGTCGTCGTCGTGGTCGGCGCCGTAGCGACGGCCGGAGAGCTCGGCCGCGGCGTCGAGCACCGGGCGCACCTGGTCGATCTCGTACATGTTCTCGACGCCCTGCTTGATGAACGCCACGCGCTCGAGACCCATGCCGGTGTCGATGTTCTTCTTCGGCAGTTCCTTGACGATGCGGAAGTCGGTCTTCGACGTCACGTCGTCGATGAGGTACTGCATGAACACGAGGTTCCAGATCTCGACGTACCGGTCGTCGTCGGTCGCCGGGCCGCCGTCGGCGCCGTACTCGGGTCCGCGGTCGAAGAAGATCTCGGAGCACGGCCCCGCCGGCCCGGGCTGGCCGGTGTGCCAGTAGTTCGTGTCCTTGTCGAGGCGCTGGATGCGATCCTCGGGAAGGCCCGCGACCTTCTTCCACAGCTCGATCGCCTCGTCGTCGTCCTTGTAGACGGTGACCCAGAGCGCAGCGGGGTCGAATCCGTAGCCGCCGTCGGCCTCCGGCGTGGTGAGCAGCTCCCACGCCATGCTGATGGCGCCCTCCTTGAAGTAGTCGCCGAACGAGAAATTGCCGTTCATCTGGAAGAACGTGCCGTGTCGCGGGGTCTTGCCGACCTCTTCGATGTCGTTGGTGCGGATGCACTTCTGCACGCTCGTCGCGCGCGGGTACGGCGCCGGCACGAGTCCGGTGAGGTAGGGCACGAACGGGACCATGCCGGCGACCGTGAACAGGAGCGTCGGGTCGTCGGACACGAGGGAGGCCGAGGGCACCACGGTGTGGCCGCGCGCGGCGAAGAAGTCCAGCCAGCGCTGGCGGATGTCTGCTGTCTGCATGGTTCCGTTCTGGTGTCGGCTGCCCGGTTCGCCGGGCCGGTCGTGATTCCCGCCGTCAGCGTGTGGCCGTCGGGGCAGACGGGACGTGGCCGTCGGCGCGGAGCTCGGCGTCGCGCTCGTGGTAGCCCTCTGCGATGGCCTGGCCGAATGCCCGGGCCTTGGCGTCGATGGAGGAGAAGAACTCGCGGCCCTGGTTGGTCTGGTTGAACTGGTGCGCGGCGACGAACCCGGCAGCGACACCGACGGCGAACCACAGAATGCTCTTCACGAAGTGCTCCCTCAGACCGATTCCGCCGCGCGACATCCGCTCGGCACGCATCCTGACAGTCTAGTGGCGACGGATGCCTCGGGGATGAAGACAGGGGCCGCGGGAGAACCCCGCGACCCCTGTTCGATCGGCCTTCGCGTCAGCGAGCGGCGTAGTACTCGACCACGAGCTGCACGTCACACGTGACGGGGACCTCGGCGCGCTTGGGGCGACGCACGAGCTTCGCCTGCAGCTTGTCGAGTTCGACCTCGAGGTAGCCGGGGAGCTTGGGCAGCACGTCGACGTGGCCGCCGGCCGCGGCGACCTGGAAGGGCTCGGTGCCCTCGGAGCGCTGCTTGACTCCGACGGTCTGGCCCGGCTTCACGCGGAACGAGGGACGGTCGACGATCTGGCCGTCGACGAGGATGTGGCGGTGCACGACGAACTGGCGAGCCTGGGAGATGGTGCGAGCGAACCCGGCGCGCAGCACGAGCGCGTCGAGCCGCATCTCGAGCAGCTCGACCAGGTTCTCACCGGTCAGCCCGTCGGTGCGGCGCGCCTCGTTGAAGGCGATGCGCAGCTGCTTCTCGCGGATGCCGTACTGGGCGCGGAGGCGCTGCTTCTCACGCAGACGCACCGCGTAGTCGGAGTCGGCCTTGCGCTTGGTGCGGCCGTGCTCGCCCGGGGCGTACGGACGCTTCTCCAGGTACCGGGCGGCCTTCGGGGTGAGGGCGACGCCGAGCGCGCGGGAGAGGCGGGTCTTGCTACGTGACTGGTTCGACACGAATGTCCTTTCGGAAGAATCTCAAGTGTGAATTCACGGCGCGATCATGCACCGGAAATCTGTGTCAGAGGGATTCGCCAAGGGTGGATCGGCTACAGATCGCACCCGTTCGCCGATGACTCTCTCGCAGCCGCGCTCGAGAATCTGGCTTCAGGCCAACGCATATGCTACCACGCCCCGACCGCGCAGCGCGGTCAGCGGCCGCCCCGCACGATCCGGCGGAGCTTCGCGAGGCGGGCCGCGACCTCGCGCTCGTTGCCGTGCTCGGTCGGCTCGTAGTAGACCGCCCCGCGGAGCGGGTCGGGAAGGTAGTCCTGCGAGACGACGCCGATCGGGTCGTCGTGCGGGTACACGTATCCCCTGCCGTGGCCGAGCCGCTTCGCACCCGGGTAGTGCGCGTCGCGCAGGTGCTTCGGCACGCGGCCGGCCCTGCCGTCGCGCACGTCGGAGATGGCCCGGTCGATGCCGAGGTATGCGGCATTCGACTTCGGCGCGGTCGCGAGGTGCACCACCGCCTGCGCGAGCGGA
Source organism: Agromyces sp. NPDC058484 (assembly GCF_042720415.1). Lineage (NCBI taxonomy): Bacteria > Bacillati > Actinomycetota > Actinomycetes > Micrococcales > Microbacteriaceae > Agromyces > Agromyces sp. NPDC058484. Next base: position 255,694 of record NZ_JBHXMP010000001.1, read on the forward strand.
ATGCGCCCCTCGGGCATCCCGATGTACTGCACGGCATCGGCGGCGGCCACCGCGACGCCGAGGGCTGCCGGGTCGGCCATGCCGATGTCCTCCGACGCGAGCACGATGATGCGTCGCGCGATGAACCGCGGATCTTCACCCGCCTCGATCATGCGGGCGAGGTAGTGCAGAGCGGCGTCGACGTCGCTCCCGCGCACGGACTTGATGAACGCGCTGATCACGTCGTAGTGCTCGTCGCCGTTGCGGTCGTAGCGCAGGAGCGCGCGGTCGACGGCCCGCGCCACGACGTCGGCGGTGATGACGGGCTTCACGGATGCCCCGGCATCCGCTTCGTCGTCACCGAGCGCCTGATCGCCCTCCGGCGCCTGAGGTGCCACCTCGCCGGGCTCGACCGAGGCGGACTGCGACGCCGCGACCGACGCGGCCTCCAGTGCCGTGAGCGCGCGCCGCGCGTCGCCCGAGGCGAGCCGGATGATCGCGGCCCGGGCCTCGGGCTCGAGCTCGACCCGCCCGGCGAGACCGCGGGCGTCTGCGACGGCGCGGTCGACGAGCACGCCGAGGTCGTCATCGGTGAGCAGCTCGAGGGTCAGCAGCAGCGACCGCGACAGCAGCGGCGAGATGACCGAGAACGACGGGTTCTCGGTGGTCGCGGCGACGAGGATCACCCAGCCGTTCTCGACGCCCGGGAGCAGCGCGTCCTGCTGGGCCTTGGTGAACCGGTGGATCTCATCGAGGAAGAGCACCGTCGAGAGGCCGTAGAGGTCTCGGCTCGCGCGGGCCTCCTCCATGACCTGGCGCACGTCGCGCACGCCGGCGGTCACGGCTGAGAGCTCGACGAATTTGCGTCCCGACGACCGTGCGATCGCCTGCGCCAAGGTGGTCTTGCCCGTGCCGGGCGGACCCCAGAGGATCACCGAGACCGAACCCGATTCGCCGGAGCGGTCGCCCGCCAGCGCGACCAGCGGCGATCCGGGTGAGAGGAGGTGGCGTTGGCCGGCGACCTCGTCGAGGCTCGTCGGGCGCATGCGCACGGCGAGGGGCGTCGCGCCGGAGCGCAGCCCCGAGCCGGAGTCCACCATGGCATCAAGCGTAGCCGCGGCATCCGACACCGATGCCGACGCCGTGATCGTGCGATTGGTGCCGATCCCGGGCCTTGCGTAGAGTCGGCTCGCAGAAGTCCGGAGAAGGAGCATGCGTGGCATCGAACGACCGTCAGGCGCGTGAGGAACGAGCGCGCCTCCGCACCTACCAGGCCCGCCAGGAAGTGCACGTCCGCAAGCAGCGGAGACGCACGAGGGACAACGTCATCGCTGCCGTCGCACTCGTCGTCGTGCTCGCGATCGCGACCGCCGCGCAGCTCCTCTACTTCAACGGCGGTCCCGGCACGCCCGAGGCCGAGCCGTCCGCCGCACCGACCCCGACCCCGACCGCGCCGGCGGGCGAGAACCAGGGGGACGTGCCGCCGGCCGATCTCGCCGGGGATCGCACCTGGACGGGCACCCTCACGCTCAACGACATCCCGCTCGGCATCGAGCTCGACGGGGCCGCGGCGCCGCAAGCGGTCTCGAGCGAGATCAGCCTGATCCAATCGGGCTTCTACGACGGCACGACGTGCCACCGTCTCACGAAGGACGCCATCTGGGTGCTCCAGTGCGGCGACCCGACCGGTGACGGCACGGGCGGTCCCGGCTACAGCTACGGACCGGTCGAGAACGCGCCCGCCGACGACCTCTATCCCGCCGGTACGATCGCCATGGCGCGCGCGGCCGACCAGTACAGCCATGGCAGCCAGTTCTTCATCGTGTACGAGGACACGACGCTCCCCGGTGATACCGGCGGCTACTCGGTGATCGGCCGCGTGACGAGCGGCCTCGACGAACTCCGTGCCGGCATCACTGCCGCCGGCACCGCCGACGGGGCGACCGATGGGGCACCGGCCGTGCCGGTGAGCATCACCGGCTTCACGATCGAGTGACGACCGGCACCGGCCCACCGGCGGTGCAATAGGCTTGATGCCGTCATCGCCGCCCCCGTGCGGCATCCGACCACGACAGGGTGAGGCCGTGACCGATTCAGAGCAGCAACCGTGGGGCCGCGTCGACGAGACGGGCACCGTCTTCGTGCGGACGAGCGACGGCGAGCGTGAGGTCGGCCAGTATCCCGACGCGACGGCTGAAGAGGCGCTCGCCTACTTCGAACGCAAGTACGGCGACCTCGCGGGCCAGGTGACCCTCCTCGAGCAGCGCGTGAAGCGCGGTGCCCCCGCGGCGGATGTCGCCAAGGCCGTCGCCACGCTCCGGGAGTCCGTCGCCGGCGCGCACGCGGTCGGCGACCTCGAGTCGCTCGCCCGTCGCCTCGAGGCGCTCTCGGGCACTACGAAGGAGCTCACCGAGCAGCAGCAGGCCGAGGCGAAGGCCGCGCTCGGCGAAGCGATCGCCGAGCGCACCCGGATCGTCGAGCAGGCCGAGGCGCTCGCGGCGCAAGACCCGGCGAAGACGCAATGGAAGCAGGCGACGGCCGAACTCGACGCCCTGTTCGCCGGCTGGCAGCAGCACCAGCAGAACGGCCCGCGCCTCCCGAAGAACGAGGCGAACGAGCTGTGGAAGCGCTTCCGAACCGCTCGCTCGACGATCGAGCAGCACCGCAAGGCGTTCTTCGCCGAACTCGACGCCGCGCACCGCGATGTCCGGGGACGCAAGCAGGCCCTCATCGAGCGCGCCGAGGCGCTCGCCCCGCGCGGGGCCGACGCGGTCGCCGACTACCGCAACCTCCTCGACGAGTGGAAGCAGGCCGGCCGGGCGGGCAAGAAGCTCGACGACTCACTCTGGGCGAAGTTCAAGGCCGCGGGCGACGTGCTCTTCCAGGCCAAGGCAGAGGTCGACGCGCAGGAAGACGAGGCCTATCGTGCCAACCTCGGCGAGAAGCTCGCGCTTCTCGAGGACGCCGAGAAGCTCCTCTCCGAGACCGACCCCAAGCAGGCGCGTGCCGCCCTGAACAGGATCCAGCGCAGCTGGGATGAGATCGGCCGCGTGCCACGCGACCAGGTGCGCCCCGTGGAGGACCGCCTGCGCAAGGTCGAGACCCATGTGCGTTCACTCGAAGACCAGCACTGGCAGCGTGAGGACCCCGAGAAGAAGGCGCGCTCCGAGGGCATGCTCGGACAGCTTCACGATGCGATCGCCAAGCTCGAGAGCGAGCTCGCATCCGCCGAGGCATCCGGTGACGCGCAGGCCGCCGCGGCGGCGAGCGAGGCGCTCGACGCTCGCCGTGCCTGGCTCAAGGCCGTCGGGGGCTGACACCGACTTCTCCGCGGTGTGCGCCGCCGGGGTCGTTTCTCCACAGGTGACGTGCCGACGCGCGCCGGCGCCGGCCGGATGCCGCAACATGGGCGCATGGCACGGCTTCCCGTGGTGCTCGGCACCGACGACCTTCCCATCGCCGAGCTCTGCGCCGCCCGTCTCGACGGTGAGCTCTTCGCCGTCGACGACGGTTGGGCGCCCGTCGATGAGCCCGATCTTCCGGCCTTCCGCGCGGCGGTCGTGGCGCTCCGGGCGCCGAGGCGGCTCGTCGTCGAGCGGCTGTCGGCCGCGTGGGTGCACGGCGGACTCGCCACTCCGCCCGCCATCGCGCAGTTCTGCGTGCCGCTCAGCGCGCGCATCGCGGTGATCGGCGACCACCGCGCCACCGTGCGCGAGGTTCGCATCGAGGATTCGGAGATCATCGAGCTCGGCGGTATCCGGTGCACGTCGATCGTGCGCACGGGCTTCGACCTCCTGCGCGAGCCTTCGTTCGAGGCAGCCCTCGTGGAGCAAGTCGTCGGGGCGATGATCGCGGCCCGGTCGACGCTCGGCTGCGAGCTTCGCGAGCGACTCGATGCCGCGACGCGCATGCCGCACAAGTCGGCCGCTTTCGCGCGGCTCGACCGCGCGGAGGCGTCGGCCGCTCGATCGGCCGACGATTCGTTCAGCCGTCGCTGACGCGGTAGACGTCGTACACCGCATCGATGCGCCGCACCGCGTTCAGCACGCGATCGAGGTGCGTCGTGTCGCCCATCTCGAACACGAAGCGGCTGAGAGCCAGGCGATCCGTCGACGTCGACACGTTCGCGGAGAGGATGTTCACGTGGTGCTCCGAGAGCACCCGCGTGACGTCCGAAAGGAGGCCCGCCCGGTCGAGCGCCTCGATCTGGATCTGCACGAGGAAGACGCTCTTCGAGCTCGGCGCCCACTCGACATCGATCATCCGCTCGGGCTCTCGCATCAGGGACTGCACGTTGTGGCAGTTCGCCTGGTGCACCGAGACGCCTGCGCCGCGGGTGATGAAGCCGACGATCTGGTCGCCCGGCACCGGGGTGCAGCACCTCGCGAGCTTCACCAGGATGTCGGGCGCGCCGCGCACGAGTACCCCGGAGTCGCTGTGCCGCGGCAGTGGACGGGTGCGAGTCGAGATCGGCAGGTCGGGCTCGTCATCGCCCTCGGGGACGTCGCGCACCAGCGCGACGACCTTCTCGAGCACCGACTGCGTCGAGACGTGCCCCTCGCCGACCGCCGCGTACAACGACGAGACATCGTCGTATCTCAGCTGCGCCGCGACCTCGGCGAACGACTCCTGGCTCATGAGCTTCTGGAGCGGGAGGTTCTGCTTGCGCATCGCGCGTGCGATCGCGTCGCGGCCCTGCTCGATCGCCTCATCGCGACGCTCTTTGGTGAACCATTGCCGGATCTTGTTGCGGGCGCGCGGACTCTTGACGAAGCCGAGCCAGTCTTTACTCGGACCGGAGTCGGGATTCTTCGACGTGAAGACCTCGACGACGTCGCCGCTCGTGAGCTCGCTCTCGAGCGGGACGAGCCGGCCGTTCACCTTCGCGCCCATGGTGCGGTGGCCGACCTCGGTGTGCACGGCGTAGGCGAAGTCGATGGGCGTCGCGCCCGCCGGTAATCCGATCACGCGGCCCTTGGGCGTGAAGACGTAGACCTCCTTCGCGCCGATCTCGAACCGCAGCGAATCGAGGAACTCGCCCGGGTCGGCGGTCTCCGCCTGCCAGTCGGAGATGTGCGCGAGCCACGCCATGTCGGTCTCGTGCGTGCTCGGCGCTTCGGCGGTGCGGCCGGAAGTCATCCGTTCCTTGTACTTCCAGTGCGCCGCGACGCCGTACTCCGCACGCTGGTGCATGTCGTGCGTGCGGATCTGGATCTCGACGGCGCGGCCCTTCGGCCCGATCACCGTGGTGTGCAGCGACTGGTAGAGATTGAACTTCGGCGTCGCGATGTAGTCCTTGAAGCGGCCGGGCAGCGGCGTCCACCTGGCGTGGATCGCCCCGAGTACCGCGTAGCAGTCGCGCACCGAGTTCACGAGCACCCGGATGCCGACCAGGTCGTAGATCTCGTCGAAGTCGCGGCCGCGCACGATCATCTTCTGGTAGATCGAGTAGTACTGCTTCGGCCGGCCCATCACCTTGCCGCGGATCTTCGCCAGCTTGAGGTCTTCGCCCACGAGGTCGATGACGGACTGCACGAACTCCTCGCGCTGCGGTGTGCGCTGCTTCACGAGACTCTCGATCTCGGCGTACAGCTTCGGGTAGAGCACCGCGAACGAGAGGTCCTCCAGCTCCCACTTGATGGTCTGGATGCCGAGCCGGTGCGCGAGCGGGGCGTAGATCTCGAGTGTCTCGGTCGCCTTGCGCGTCGCCGACTCCGCGGGCACGAATCCCCACGTGCGGGCGTTGTGGAGCCGGTCGGCGAGCTTGATGATGAGCACGCGGATGTCCTTCGACATCGCGACGATCATCTTGCGCACGGTCTCGGCCTGGGTGGAGTCGCCGTACTTGACCTTGTCGAGCTTCGTCACGCCGTCGACGAGCATCGCGATCTCGTCGCCGAAGTCGGCGCGCACCTGATCGAGCGTGTACGCGGTGTCCTCGACCGTGTCGTGCAGGAGGGCCGCCGCCACGGTCTTCGATCCGATGCCGAGGTCGGCGAGGATCTGCGCGACCGCGATCGGATGCGTGATGTAGGGCTCGCCGCTCTTGCGCTTCTGGCCCTCATGGGCCCGCTCGGCGACGGTGTACGCGCGCTCGATGAGACCGAGATCGGTCTTCGGGTGGTGCATCCGCACGGTCCGCACGAGGGTGTCGACCGCGCCCGACGGTTGCGCCTTCGAGAAGATGCGAGGCACGAGGCGGCGCAGCGAAGCGGTGGAATTGACCCCGGCCTCAGTCATGCGCGCACCTCCAGAGCTCAATTATGGCCGCTCCGGCTCAGCTCCGTGCCGCTCCCCGAGGCGAACATCATACGGCTGGCACCGCTTCATTCGACACGGATGCCGCGCGCTCGCGCTCCTTCAGCACCTTCTGGTCATGACGGCGGATCGCCGGCTCGCCCTCTCGCAGCTGCGAGTAGAGGGGAGCGGCGAGGAACACCGTCGACCACGTGCCGACGATGATGCCGATCAGCAGGGCGAGCGAGATGTCGCGGAGCGTGTCGGCACCGAGCACGCCCACACCGAGGAAGAGGATCGCCGCGACCGGCAGCGCAGCGACGACGCTCGTGTTGATCGACCGCACCAGCGTCTGGTTCACCGCGAGGTTCACCGACTCCGCGAAGGTGCGTCGCGACTCCAGCCCGTCCTCGGAGGTGTTCTCGCGGATCTTGTCGAAGACCACGACGGTATCGTAGAGCGAGTAGGCGAGGATCGTGAGGATGCCGATGGTGGCCGCCGGGCTGATCTCGAATCCGACCGCGGCGTAGACGCCGACCGTGACGACCAGGTCTGCGATGAGCGCGAGGATGGCGGCGAGCGACATCTTCCACGTGCGGAAGTAGAGCGCCATGATGATCCCGGCCAGCACGAGGAACGCCACCAGTCCAACGAGCGCCTGCCTCGTGACATCCGCTCCCCAGCTCGGCCCGATGAACGACGACGTGACCTCGGATTCGGGCACGTCGTACGCCTCGGCGAGGGCCGTCGTGACCGCCCGCGAGTCCGCCTGCTCGAGCTGGTCGGTCTGCACTCGCACGCCGTCGCCGCCGACGATCATCACGTGCGCGTCAGCGTCGGCCACGACGGATGCCACGGCATCGATCGCCGGCTGGGCTTCGGCGTTCTCGACGCCGGCGATCTGGAACTGCGACCCGCCGCGGAACTCGATGCTGAAGTTTATGCCCCGGAACACCGGAATGAGTACCGAGAGGATGATCAGCAGTGCGACGATCACGTACCACTTCTTGCGGCCGCCGACGAAATTGAACGAGCGCTTGCCCGTGTAGAGGTCGTTGCCGAATGTCGTGAGCCGGTTGGCCATCAGGACTCCTTGCCTTCGCTCGTCCCGCTGCCGACGCCCGCGGTGGCCTTGCGTTCTGCGATGGTCTGGCGCTTCTGCGCCTCCTTGGAACTCGACGCGACCTTGCTCGCGGGCACGGTGACGGGCTTGCGGAACTCCGCGCGCCCGCGGTACACGGCGCCGAGCGCGTTCGGGTCGAGCCCCGACCACGGGTTGCCGCTCGAGAAGAACCTCGTCTGCGCGAGCAGTTGCAGCATCGGGTGGGTGAAGAGGATCACGACGACGACATCGATGATCGTGGTGAGGCCGAGCGTGTACGCGAAGCCCTTGACGCTGCCCACCGCGAGGATGAACAGCACGATCGCCGCGAGCAGGTTCGTGGCCTTCGATGCGAGCACCGTACGGAATGCCCGCTTCCAGCCGGCCTCGACGGCACCGACGAGCGGCCGGCCGTCGCGGAGTTCATCGCGAACGCGCTCGAAGTAGATGATGAACGAGTCGGCGGTGAAGCCGATGGCGACGATGAGGCCCGCGATGCCGGCGAGCGACAGACGGTAGCCCTCGCGCCACGACAGGATCGTGATCATCAGGTAGGTGATGAGGGCCGCGATCGCGAGCGAGGCGATGGTGACCGATCCGAGCGCGCGGTACTGGAAGAGCGTGTAGATCACGACGAGGATGAGGCCGACGAGACCCGCCACCAGTCCGGATTGGAGCTGCGAGGTACCGAGGGTCGCCGAGATGGTGTCGGACGACTGCACGGTGAAGCTGATCGGCAGGGCGCCGAACTTCAGCTGGTCGGCGAGGGACTTCGACGACTCCTGAGTGAAGCTCCCGGTGATCTGGGGGCGGCCGTCGGTGATGGCGCCGTTCATCTGCGGAGCGGTGAGCACGGCGCCGTCGAGGACGAACGCGAACTGGTCGCGCGGGGAGGCCCCTTGGCTCTGCAGACCGAACAGGCGTGTGCTGACCTCGGCGAAGTCCTCGGTGCCCTTCTCGTCGAACTGGATGTTGACGGCCCACTGCCCGGTGCTGGCGCCCGTCTGCGTGGTCACCATGCCGTTCGTGGCGTCGACGATGTTCTCGCCGCTCGCCTCGACCGGACCGAGCAGGTACTTCGCCGTGCGACTGACGTCGCAGGTGACGAGCGGCTCGTCGGCGGGGGCGACGTTCGTGGCCGCCTCGTCGAGCGTCGAGCAGTCGAAGTCGTCGAACTCGGCCTGGAGAGCCGGCGTGATCCACGCCGGGTCGCTGCCGTCCGTCGGCTCGGTGGTCGGGGTCGACTCGAGCTCCTCGGCGGCCGGATCCGTCGGTTCTGGGCTCGCGCTCGGGTCGATCGACTGGTTCGTCGCGGCATCCGCGAGCAGCACGGCGCGCAGTTCGAGCTTCGCGGACGACTCGATGCGGGCACGGGTCTGGTCGTCGAGCTCGCCCGGGATGCGGACGACGACGTTCGAGCCCTCGGTGTTGATCTCGGCCTCGGCCACACCCGACGCGTCGACGCGCTGGCGGATGATCGAGACCGCCTGATCGAGCTGTTCCTGCGAGACCGACTGGCCGGTCTCGACCTTGGGCGCGAGGATGATCTGCGTTCCGCCCTCGAGATCGAGGGCGAGCTTCGGCGTCCACGAGCCGCCGCCCCAGATCACGCCGGCCGCGTTGATCGCGAAGAGTCCGGCGATGATGACGCCGAGCCAGCTCAGCGAACGCCATGCCTTGCGAACGGGGGTCGGCCGGGATGACCGCTTGGATGGTGCAGCCACGTGTTCTGCTTTCTCTGCAGGAGCCCGCGCGACAGCGCGCGAGCCGAGCCTCGGTAGGGAGCCTTAGTCGTCCGACTTCTTCGTGTCGGGCGCCTCATCGGTCGGCGTGTCGTCGACGCGCTCGCCGAACTCGGGCTCGGCCGCGCTTCCGGCTGCGCCGACCTCGGTCACGGGAGCAGCGGCAACCGGCTCGACGACCCGGGAGACGGTCTGACGGTGCACGGTGAGGACCGTGCCCGGTGAGGTCTCGAGGAGCACCTGGTTCTCGTCTTCGTCGATGGAGAGGATGGTGCCGAAGACGCCGAAGTTCGTCATCACCTTGGCGCCCGGCTGGACCTTCGACTGCAGCTCGCGCGCGTCCGCCTGCCGCTTGCGCGAGTTGCGGAACATGAAGAAGATCAGCACCGCCAGGACGGCGAGCATGATGATAGTGAACGGATCGAACGTCATGAGGGAGAGGAACCTTCCGGTGTGCGGTGAACCGCACGAAGTCGACGGCGGCGAGGACGAAGCCTCATTGGATTATAGGTCATCGATCGGAAGGACGGCTGCGGCGTTGGAGCCGGAGCTGCGCTCCGACAGACCGAAATGCCGCCATGCCTGCGGGGTGGCGACCCGCCCTCGCGGAGAACGTGTGATGAGGCCGATGCGAACAAGGAACGGCTCGACGACCGCCTCGATCGTCTCGGCCTCCTCGCCGACGGACACGGCGAGCGTGTTGAGGCCGACCGGCCCCCCGCCGAAGCGCGTGAGAATGGTCTGCATGACGGCCCGATCGAGTCGGTCGAGGCCGAGCGCGTCGACGTCGTAGAGGTCGAGGGCCGCACGCACTGCGTCGACGCTCGCATCGCTGCCGTGAACGAGCGCGTAGTCGCGCACGCGGCGCAGGAGCCGGTTCGCGATGCGGGGGGTGCCGCGGCACCGCCCTGCGATCTCGGCGATCGCCTCGCCGTCGATCGAGAGCCCGAGCATCGACGCCGCCCGCGCGAGCACCTGCGCGAGCTCGGACTCGTCGTAGAACTCGAGGTGCGCCGTGAAGCCGAACCGATCCCGGAGCGGGTTCGGAAGCAGACCCGCCCGCGTCGTGGCTCCGACGAGGGTGAACGGCGCGAGGTCGAGCGGCACCGACGTGGCGCCTGCGCCCTTGCCGACCATGATGTCGATGCGGAAGTCCTCCATCGCGAGGTACAGCATCTCTTCCGCCGAGCGGGCCATGCGGTGGATCTCGTCGATGAAGAGCACTTCTCCCGGCACGAGCGAGCTGAGGATCGCAGCAAGGTCGCCGGCATGCTGGATCGCGGGCCCGCTGGACATGCGCAGCGGTCGCCCGCCCTCGTGGGCGACGATCATCGCAAGCGTGGTCTTGCCGAGACCGGGCGGGCCCGCGAGCAGGATGTGATCGGGCGTGCGCTGCTGCAGCGTCGCGGCCGTGAGGAGGAGCTGCAACTGCCCGCGCACGCGGGTCTGGCCGACGAACTCGGCCAGGCTTCGGGGCCTGAGAGCGCCCTCGAATGCGAGCTCCGCCTCGGAGGCGAGCACCGGGTCGGTGAGATCGAGGTCTCCCTCGTTCTTCTCGTCCGGCCTCATCTTGCCCAGATTCATCGCGACCTCCCGGCCTGCTGGGCCGGGCCCAGCCGCGAGAGCGTGAGCCGCAGCAGGGCGGGCACGGATGCCGCTTCGGACTCGGATGCCGTACCCATCGTCTCTTCGACGGCCTCTGCCGCCACCCGCTCCGACCAGCCGAGCCCGGTGAGCGCGGCGAGCACGCTCTCGGCGACGCCGCCCACGACGACGGCGGATGGCGTGGCCGACGAATCGGACGCGACGAGCTTGCCCGCGAGCGAGACCGTGATGAGTTTCGCGGTCTTCGGGCCGATGCCGCTCACCCTGCGGAACACGGCATCGTCGTCGCCCTGCACCGCCGCGGCGACCTGGTCGGGCGACAGCGCCGACAGCACGCCGAGCGCCGATTTCGGCCCGACACCGGTGACCCCGATGAGCAGTTCGAACACCTCGAGTTCCGCACGCGTCGCGAACCCGAAGAGGGTGAGTGCATCCTCGCGCACGATGAGGCTCGTGTGCACGGCGAGCTCGTTGCCGTCGCGACTCGCGAGTGCGAGCGCAGGCGTGGTGTTCACATGGAACCCGACGCCGCCGACCTCGATCACGACCGAACTGCCGGCCGTGGTGAGCACGCGGCCGCGAAGAGAGGAGATCACTCCTTCAGCCTACGGGCGGCCCCCGACACCGCGGCCGAACGCTCTGCGGCGATCCACGCCCGCTGGGCGGGAGTCAGCGGAACGCCCGCCGCGTCCGGCGCACTCGCGTCCGTCACCGCGGCACCCGCCGCTCCTCCGGTGCGCCAGGCGTGGCAGATCGCGAGGGCGAGCGCGTCGGCGGCATCCGCCGGCTTCGGCGCCGCTTCGAGACCGAGGATTCGCGCGACCATCGCGCCGACCTGGGCCTTGTCGGCGCGGCCGTACCCGGTGATCGCCGCCTTCACCTCGCTCGGGGTGTGCAGCGCGACGGGCAGGGCCCGACGCGCGGCGATGAGCATCGCGACCCCGGAGATCTGGGCGGTTCCCATGATCGTCGAGACGTCGCTGCGCGCGAACACGCGCTCGAGCGCGACCGCCTGCGGGCGGTGCTCCTCGAGGATCGCCTCGATGCCGTCGGCGATGCGCGCGAGACGCCGCGGCGTGTCGAGATCGGCCGGCGAGCGCAGCACCACCACGTCGACGAGTCGCGCCGTGCGGTCGGGCTCGACATCGACCACGCCGACGCCGCATCGCGTCAGGCCGGGGTCGATGCCGAGCACTCGCACGGCGATCGGCTAGTCCTCGGCTTCGAGCTCGGCCTGCACCTCGGCGGTCAGGTCGAAGTTGCTGTAGATGTTCTGCACGTCGTCGCTGTCTTCCAGCGCGTCGATGAGGCGAAAGACCTTGCGGGCAGTCTCGGCGTCGATCTCGACCTTGAGGTTCGGCACGAACGCGGCGTCGGCCGAGTCGTAGTCGATGCCGGCCTCTTGCAGCGCGGTGCGCGCCGCGACCATGTCGGAGGCCTCGGTGACGACCTCGAAGGTCTCGCCCTCGTCGGTCACCTCTTCGGCGCCGGCGTCGAGCACCGCAGCGAGGATGTCGTCTTCGGTCGCGCCCTCGGCGGGAACCACGATGACGCCCTTGCGCGCGAAGTTGTAGGCGACCGAGCCCGGGTCTGCCATGGTGCCGCCGTTGCGCGTCATGAGGGTGCGCACCTCGGCAGCGGCGCGGTTCTTGTTGTCGGTGAGGCACTCGATGAGGAGCGCGACCCCGTTGGGACCGTAGCCCTCGTACATGATGGTCGTGTACTCGATGGACTCACCGGTGAGTCCCGCGCCGCGCTTGATGGCGCGGTCGATGTTGTCGTTCGGGACCGAGGTCTTCTTCGCCTTCTGCACGGCGTCGACGAGGGTCGGGTTGCCCGAGAGGTCGGCCCCGCCCATCTTCGCGGCGACCTCGATGTTCTTGATCAGCTTGGCGAACGACTTGGCTCGGCGTGCGTCGATGACCGCCTTCTTGTGCTTGGTCGTGGCCCACTTGGAATGCCCGGACATGCGTCTCCTGAATCGAATCCTGGCGTACGGCACTGCGCGCCGCGCGGAGTCCATTCTAGAACAGGGGCCGCGTGCACCCCGGTTCAGGCGAGCAGCTTCACGAGCGTGCGCAGGTTGCGGTTCGTGGTGGTCTCCTTGAAACGCGCCTTGGCAGTGAGCTTCGCGAAGGAACTGGCGATGCCCCGCGCTCGACGGTTGTGCCAGTAGATCACGCCGTTTCCGCGCCGGATCACGTCATCGGCAGCGTCGAGATCGCCGGCCGAATTCGCGAGCTCGGCGAGGCTCGCGACATCCGAACCGAACAGCACGTACGGATGCCACCCCTCGCGCTCGGCGTCGAACGGAAAGTCGCGCACCACGTCGGCGAGGTGCTCGCGGGTGACGAGCACGATCCACGCGGCGTACCCGAAACGCTCGCCGAGCGCCTGCTCGATGCGCTTCTTCAGTGCCGCGGATGTCTCGCGCCGGTCGCTCTCGAACGCGACGTTGCCGCTCGCGAGCACGGTGCGCACTCCCCCGAAGCCGAGGCCCTCGAAGAGTTCGCGCAGCTCGGCCGACCTCACGGTGATGCCGCCGACGTTCACGCCGCGGAGCAGTGCGATGTAACCGGCCATGAGCCGAGCGTATGACGGACTGCCGTCATGGGATGGGCGGCACCGGCCTGCCCTCGTACAACTCGCTCATCGCGTTCTCGTAGCGTCGCTTCAAGAGCAGCGAGTAGAGCAGCCGCACGGGGGCAGGCAGATTCGCCTTCATCCATTCGGGGCGCTCGTCGGCCGGCACGGTCTCGAGCATGAGGCCCAGCTGCAGCGCCATGACATCGCGCGGCAACTCCTTGCGCGACTTCTGGAGGCCGGTTCGGGCGTGCTCGCCCATCTCGTCCCACTCCGATTGCGTCAGCACCGATCCTGCGACCGGCATGATGTGCTCCTCCTCGGGTGCGAGGTGGCCGAACAGCGTGTCTCGCAGGTGCTCGACGCCCGCCGCCAGTCGGTCGCGTGTCGGGGCATCCGCGTGCGTGCGCCATTGCTCGAGGAGCGGCTCGACGTCGGCGAGTTGCGCCGCCACCTGCGCGTGCTGGGCCTTCATCTGGTCGACGTGCGCCGCGCAGCCGGGCGAGCGTTCCGTGAGCCGATCCCAGAGCACGAGATCCTCGCCCTCGTGATGCAGATGCAGACCGAAGAAGTCCATGTGCGCGTAGTCGCCGACGACGGATGCCCGATCCACGTCGCCGTCGTCGACCCCCCGGATGAGGCCCGGGAGTTCGTTGTAGAGCCACCGGAAGATGCGGTGCACCTGGATGAGATCGGAGGTGTCGCAACCCGGTTGCTGCCCGGAAGGCTTCGGACCTGAGCTGCTGGGCAGTTTCGTGACCATGTCGAACCCCTGTTCCGCGCCGCATCGCGTGCGTAGGGGTCACCGTCGTCGGCGCATCGAATGGACAACGGACGAGTCGAATGTACTCGCCGTCCGAAGCATCCGCCAGAGGTCGACTCGCACTGCTGGTGCAGGCTCAGGCCGCGCGCACCATGCCGAGGAAGTACTCGTGGAAGCGGTACTCCCCCGTGATCTCGGGGTGGAAGCTCGTGCCCACGAGGTTGCCCTGCTCGACCGCGACGACGCGGCCGTCGGCGAGAGACGCGAGCGGCGTCGCCGCGGGACCGACGGATTCGACCACCGGTCCGCGGATGAACACGGCGTGCACCGGCACCTCGCCGAGCGCGGGGATATCGAGGTCGGTCTCGAACGACTGGTTCTGCGACCCGAAGGCGTTGCGGCGCACGACCACGTCGAGGCCGCCGAGGCTCTGCTGGCCGTCGATCGCGTCGAGCAGGGTGTCGGCGAGCATGATGAGGCCCGCGCACGTGCCGTACACGGGCATTCCGCTCGCGATCGCCTCCTCGAGTGGCGCCTGCAGGCCGAAGGTACGGGCGAGCTTGTCCATGACGCTCGACTCGCCACCCGGGATGACGAGCCCGTCGATCACTGCAAGTTCTTCGGGCCGCCGAACAAGCGAGACCCGTGCGCCGAGCTTCGTGAGCACGTGGGCGTGCTCACGGAAGTCTCCCTGCAACGCGAGAACACCGACGCGAGGGCCGGCCGAAGCCGTGGCCCCAGCGTCGAGTGATTCGGTGCGGAGCGTCGTCACCAGCCGCGCTCGGCGAGGCGGTGCGGAGCCGCGAGGTCGCCGACGTTGATGCCGACCATCGCCTCGCCGAGGCCGCGCGACACGTCGGCGATGACCGACGGGTCGTCGTAGAACGTGGTGGCCTTCACGACTGCGGCCGCGCGCGCCTCGGGGTTGCCCGACTTGAAGATGCCGGAGCCCACGAACACGCCGTCGGCGCCGAGCTGCATCATCATCGCGGCATCCGCCGGCGTCGCGACGCCACCGGCCGTGAACAGCACGACCGGGAGCTTGCCGGTCTCGGCGATCTCGAGGACGAGGTCGTACGGGGCCTGGAGCTCCTTCGCGGCGACGTAGAGCTCGTCGCGAGTCATCGACTTCAGCTGGTTGATCTCGCCCATGATCTTGCGGATGTGCTTCGTGGCCTCGGAGACGTCGCCGGTGCCGGCCTCACCCTTCGAGCGGATCATCGCGGCACCCTCGTTGATGCGACGCAGCGCCTCGCCGAGGTTCGTCGCACCGCAGACGAACGGGGTGTTGAACGCCCACTTGTCGATGTGGTTCACGTAGTCGGCGGGCGAGAGCACCTCGGACTCGTCGATGTAGTCGACATCGAGCGCCTGCAGCACCTGGGCCTCGACGAAGTGGCCGATGCGTGCCTTCGCCATGACGGGGATCGACACCTCGGCGATGATCGCCTCGATGAGGTCGGGGTCGCTCATGCGCGCGACGCCGCCCTGGGCGCGGATGTCTGCGGGCACCCGCTCGAGCGCCATGACCGCGACGGCGCCGGCGTCCTCGGCGATGCGTGCCTGCTCGGCCGTGACGACGTCCATGATGACGCCGCCCTTCAGCATTTCGGCGAGCCCGCGCTTCACGCGGCTCGAGCCAGTCTCGGGTACGGTCACAGGGAATCCTCTCGGACGAGCGCGCGCGATGACCTCGCGCACCGGTACAGATCAACGGAAGTATTGTCCTAGGCCAAAAGATAGCATGGTCGCATGCATGAGGAGAGGCGGTGACGTGACCATCCAGATCGAGGGGCGCTCTGCAGCCGAGATCGCCGACAGCCTGCGCGCGCTCATCGAGCGCGGCACGCTTCGCCCGGGCGACGCACTTCCGTCAGTTCGAGCGCTTGCGGAGCACCTCGGCGTCAATCGGAACACCGCGGTGGCCGCCTACCGGCAGCTGACGAGCGCGGGCGTCGTCATCACCAGGGGCCGCGGCGGCACCCGCGTGGCGGGCGCCACGCACGTCGCTCAGGAGGGATTCGCCGCCGACACGGCGCTCCGCGACATCGGCACCGGCAATCCCGATGCCGCATACATCCCCGACCCGTCGCGAGCGCTGGCGGGCATCGTCCGGCGCCCTGTCCTCTACGGCGAACCGGTCATCGACCCCGACCTGGAACGGTGGGCGCACGCATGGATGAGCGCAGATCTGCCACCGAGTACCGAGATTCGCCTGACGGTGACGAGCGGCGCCGCCGACGCCGTCGAGCGGTTGCTCGCCCAAGCGCTCACCCGCGATGATGCCGTCGCCCTCGAGGACCCGTGCTTCCTCACGAGCATGCACACGGTCCGCGTCGCCGGCTACCGGCCTGTGCCGGTTGCAGTCGACGACGAGGGGATGACCGTCTCCGGCCTCCGAGCAGCACTCGAACACGGGGTCCGCGCGGTCATCTGCACGCCGCGCGCGCAGAACCCCACGGGGGCGAGCCTCTCCGATCGGCGCGCGGCCCAACTCCGCGCAGTGCTCCGCGATCACCCGTACGTCCTGGTCATCGAGGACGATCACTACTCGCTGCTCTCACGACGGCCGTACCACTCCCTGGTCGGCGCCGAGCATCGGCGCTGGGCGCTTGTTCGCTCCGTGTCGAAGTTCCTCGGGCCTGACATGTGCCTCGCCGTGACTGCTTCCGACCCTGAGACCGCCGAGCGGCTCGCGATGCGGCTGACACCGGGCACCACCTGGGTGAGCCACCTCCTGCAGCGTCTCGTGCATGCCCTTGCGACCGACCCGGAGGTCGCGACGGGCATTCGGGCCGCGGGCGCGCACTACGCGGCGCGAAACGCCGCGTTCGCCGAGTTGCTCACGGCAGAGGGCATCCCGACGCAGCACGGTGACGGCCTCAGTGTCTGGGTCCGACTCGGCGCGCCCGCCTACGCCGTGTCCGAGCAGTTGATGCGGCGGGGCTGGCTCGCGCGACCCGGCGATGAGTTCGCGATCGGCGAGGGCGCTCCGTCCGACCGGCTGCGCCTCACCGTCCACGACCTCGACGACGCCGATCTGCAGAAGCTGGCGGCGGATGTCGGCGCCTCCGTCCGGGCTGCGCGCGAGCTGACCCGGGCCACAGCCGGACGCGGCGGATCTGCGATGATCGAGCGGTGAAGATCCTCTCGATCCAGTCGGCGGTCGCCTACGGGCACGTCGGCAACTCGGCGGCCGTGTTCCCGCTCCAGCGCATCGGGGTCGAAGTGCTCCCGGTGTACACCGTGAACTTCTCGAACCACACGGGGTACGGCGCCTGGCGGGGGCCGCTGATCAGCCCCGACGACGTGCGAGAGGTGATCGCCGGCATCGAAGATCGCGGAGTGTTCGGTGAGATCGATGCCGTGCTGTCGGGCTACCAGGGCAGTGAGGGCATCGCCGACGTGATCCTCGATGCGGTCGCGCGCATCAGAGCGGTGAACCCCGACGTCGTCTACTCCTGCGACCCCGTGATGGGCAATGCGAAGTCGGGATGCTTCGTCGCCCCGGCCATCCCGGTGCTGCTGCGCGACCGCGTCGTGCCCTCCGCCGACCTCATCACCCCGAACCAGTTCGAGCTGGGGTACCTCACGGGCACCCGGCCCGACACCCTCGAGTCGACCCTCGACGCCGTCGACCTCGCCCGCACCTCGGGTCCGGGCGCCGTGCTGGTCACGAGCATGGAGCGCCCCGACCGTGAGCCCGGCACCATCGAGATGCTCGCGGTCGACGACCGTGGCGCGTGGATCGTCCAGACGCCGCTGCTGCCGTTGAAGGCCAATGGCTCGGGCGACGTGACTGCGGCGCTCTTCACGGCCCACTACGGGCGTACCGGCGACGCGGCGGAGTCGCTCGCGCGCACGGCGTCGAGCGTGTTCGATCTGCTGCGGCAGACCCATGAGTCGGGCAATCGGGAACTGCGGATCGTCGAATCGCAGGAGTACTTCGCGAATCCGCGCATGCAGTTCGCCGCGCGACAGGTGCGCTGAGCGCGCACGCCGTCCGGCCGGCCCGCCGGCGTTCAGGCGGGCCAGGCTTCGGCGATCTCGTGGCGCACCTCGCCGAGCAGGCGGGGCAGCGCTTTCGTTCCGGCGATGATCGGGAAGAAGTTCGAGTCGAGCGCCCATCTCGGCACGATGTGCTGGTGCAGGTGCTCGGCGATGCCCGCCCCGGCGATCCGACCCTGGTTCATGCCGATGTTGAAGCCGTCGCACCTCGACACCTGCTTCACGACCCGCATCGCCGTCTGCGTGAGCTCGCCGATCTCGGCGACCTCCTCAGGCGTCGCCTCGTCGTACGTCGCGACGTGGCGGTAGGGGCACACGAGAAGGTGTCCGCTGTTGTACGGGTAGAGGTTCAGCAGCGCGTAGGCGTGCGTGCCGCGCGCGACGATGAGCGATTGCTCGTCGGTCATCTCAGGGGCACGGCAGAACGGGCACGCATGCTCGTCGGGTTGCTGGCCGTGCTGGATGTAGACCAGCCGGTGCGGCGTCCAGAGCCGCTGGAACGCGTCGGGGACCCCGGCCAGGTCGGCCGCGGCATCCGTTGGAACGCGATCGAACTCATCGGGTCGGTACGCCGTCATGCGAACAGGTCGTCCCTCGTGGTCACCTGAATGCGCGCCTCGATGGAGCGGCGGACGCGGGAGATCGCGTCGTCGATCGGCACGCCGTTCTCCTGGCTGCCGTCGCGGAACCGGAAGCTCACGGTCTCGGCCGCGCGGTCGTTCTCGCCGGCGATGAGCTGGAACGGGACCTTCTGCGTGGTGTGCGTGCGGATCTTCTTCTGCATGCGATCGTCGCTCGTGTCGAGCTCGGCCCGCACGCCATCGCGCCGAAGCCGATCGACGATGCCGCCGAGGTAGTCGGCGTACTCCTCGGCCACCGGGATGCCCACGACCTGCACGGGCGAGAGCCAGACGGGGAACGCACCTGCGTAGTGCTCGGTGAGCACGCCGAAGAACCGCTCGATCGAGCCGAACTTCGCCGAGTGGATCATCACGGGCTGCCGGTGCGTGCCGTCGGCGGCGGTGTACTCGAGCCCGAAGCCCGCCGGCTGGTTGAAGTCGTACTGGATGGTCGACATCTGCCAGGTGCGGCCGATGGCGTCGCGCGCCTGCACCGAGATCTTCGGGCCGTAGAAGGCGGCCCCGCCGGGATCGGGCACGAGTTCGAGGCCCGAGGCCTCGGCGGCCTCGCGCAGTACGTCGGTCGCGACATCCCACTGCTCATCAGTGCCCTTGAACTTGTCGGATGCCGCGTCGCGGGTCGAGAGCTCGAGGTAGAAGTCGTCCAGGCCGAAGTCGCGCAGGAGTCCGAGCACGAAGTCGAGGAGGTGCTTGATCTCCCCGGGCGCCTGTTCGGGCGTGACGTAGCTGTGCGAGTCGTCTTGGGTCAGCCCGCGCACGCGGGTGAGGCCCTGCACGACACCCGACTTCTCGTAGCGGTAGACCGTGCCGAACTCGAAGAACCGCAGGGGCAGCTCGCGGTAGGAGCGCCCGCGAGACCGGAAGATGAGGTTCTGCATCGGGCAGTTCATCGCCTTCAGGTAGTACTCGCTGTTCTCGAGCTCCATCGGCGGGAACATCGTGTCGGCGTAGTACGGCAGGTGACCCGACAGCTCGAAGACGTGCGACTTCGTGATGTGCGGCGTCGAGACGTACTGGAACCCCTCCTCGATGTGGCGACGACGGACGTAGTCCTCCATCTCGCGCTTGATGACGCCGCCCTTGGGGTGGAATACGGGCAGGCCCGAGCCGATCTCCTCGGGGAACGAGAACAGGTCGAGCTCGGCGCCGAGCTTGCGGTGGTCGCGGCGAGCGGCCTCCTCGAGGCGGTGCTGGTAGGCGCGCAGCTCGTCTTTCGTGGGCCAGGCGGTGCCGTAGATGCGCTGCAGCTGGGGGTTCTTCTCGGAGCCCCGCCAGTACGCCGCCGCGACGCGCGAGAGTGCCCATCCGTTGCCGATCATGCGGGTGTTCGGAAGGTGCGGGCCCCGGCACAGGTCCTTCCAGATCGTCTCGCCCGTCTTCGGGTCGACGTTGTCGTAGATCGTGAGCTCGGCGCCACCCACCTCGACGGACTCGTTCTCGTCGGTCGGGACCTCGGTCCCTGAGCCTGTCGAAGGGCCCTTGAGCCCGATCAGCTCGAGCTTGAAGGGCTCGTCGGCGAGCTCGGCGCGCGCATCGTCTTCGGTCACGACCCGGCGCATGAATCGCTGCCCTGAGCGGATGATGCGGGCCATCTCCTTGTCGAGCGCCTTGAGGTCGTCGGGGGTGAACGGCTCGGCGACATCGAAGTCGTAGTAGAAGCCGTCGGTGACCGGCGGCCCGATGCCGAGCTTCGCCTCGGGATTCACGGCCTGCACGGCCTGGGCAAGCACGTGCGCCGTCGAGTGGCGGAGGATCGCGAGCCCGTCGGCCGAGTCGATCGTGACCGGCTCGACCGCGTCGGCGTCGGTCACCGTCGTGGCGAGGTCCTTGAGCTCGCCGTTGACGCGCATCGCGACAACGGATCGATCGGTGAAGAGCTCGAAGCCGTCGGCCACTGTGATCCAATCCCTGGAGTCGAAACGAACCCTTCAACTGTAGTGCGACGGCGGGTTCGCACCGGCCGCATGAGCGATCGTCGATGGCGGGAGAATCACGCCGCGCCCGGCACGGAAGTCAACGGGGTCTGCAGCGGAGAACGAAAGAACCCCGGCCGGGGCCGGGGTGTCGTGGTGGGCGATACTGGGATCGAACCAGTGACCTCTTCCGTGTCAGGGAAGCGCGCTACCGCTGCGCCAATCGCCCAAGTCGAGAACGGGTTCTCAGCTTGGAGGTGGATACGGGATTCGAACCCGTGTATACGGCTTTGCAGGCCGCTGCCTCGCCTCTCGGCCAATCCACCGTGTCTGGGTTCACCACCAAAAGAACAGGAATCGGGCTTTCGCCCGATCCTGATCAGAGCGGATGACGAGATTCGAACTCGCGACCCTCACCTTGGCAAGGTGATGCGCTACCACTGCGCCACATCCGCGTTGCCCGCATTTCTGCGTGCAGAGAGACTCTAGCCGATTCCCCGATCGATTCTCAAACCGAGCGGGTCGTGTGACACGTTCATGCCGATCATCGCGCCAATCCGTCACAGATTCCCGGGCGTGTCATGCGACCGCGGCAACTACAGCAGGTCACCCCACCCCGCGTCGATGTGCATTCGTGCACCCGGGTCGGCTAGTATCGAGTCCGCGGCACGGCGCGTCCGGGTCGCGATCAGATGGGCGATTGGCGCAGCTGGTAGCGCGCTTCCTTCACACGGAAGAGGTCGTCGGTTCGAGCCCGGCATCGCCCACGAACGCCCCCACTCCACTGGGGGCGTTCTTCGTTTCGCGCCGAGCACGAGACTCGACCGTGCAACCCCGTTGTGGCGTGCGTTCGTCGCGCCTAACGTGTCGCACGAGCAGCGATTCGAGGGGGAACCATGACCGGTGAGGTGTCATTCATCGAATTCGGGGCCGCGGACGCCATGACCGCACGCTCCTTCTACGGCAAGTTGTTCGGCTGGACGTTCGAGTCCGGTCCCGGAGGCGACGGTTATGCCATCGACGGGGCGGGCGTGCCGGCGGGCGTCCACGGCGGCGACCAGGGGGCCGCGCCCTACGTCTTCTTCAGGGTCGACGACCTCGAGGCCGCGGTCGCCACCGTCGAGCGGCTCGGCGGCACGGTCGACACGGTCACCGACGCGGACGACGAGGCATCCGTGGCGATCTTCGGCGAGTTCCGGCTGTGCCGTGACGACCAGGGCTCGCCGTTCGGACTGCACCGCCCGCCACGTCACTGACGCGAGGACAAGTCAGCCCCAGCCGTACCGTTCGCCGAGCGCGTCGGCCAGCCGCGCATACCGCTCCGCGTCGAGCGACGCGGCCTCGCGCCGCATGCCGTCGCCGCGCACGCGGAAGACGCGATCGATGCGCGCCCAGCTCGGCCGCCCCTGTGAATCCCACGCGCCGCGGCCCAGGGCGACATGGTCGCGGTCACCACCGTGGTCCTTGCTGGTGAGCTGCACCGCGAGGTAGTCGCCGGCACCGGATGCCGCCACCACGACGACCGGGCGGTCCTTGCCGCGCCCGTCGTTCTCCTCGTACGGCACCCAGGTCCAGACGATCTCGCCGGGATCGGGTTCACCGTCGCGCGATGGCGTGTAGGAGAGTCGAACGCGACGGATGGCACGAGGGTCCACCTCGACCGTGGCCGACGGCCCGGCCTGCCCCGGTGAGAGCAGGTCCGTTGCGGAGGAGCCGCGCCCCGCGGCATCCGTCGCCACCGTTTCGGGCCGGGCACCTGCAAACGACCGGATGACGCGCCCGAGGGCGGTGAGGAAGCGGCTGGTGTCAGGCACACCCGCACACTACCCCACCGCCCTCGCCCTTCGACGGGCTCAGGGACCGCTTCGACGGGCTCAGGGACCGGCGTCGTCAGACGGTCTCGAGCTTGTAGCCCTCCTCGCCGTGCACGACGGTGTCGATGCCGGCGATCTCGTCCTCGTTCGTCACGCGGAAGCCCATCGTCTTCTGGATGATCGTGCCGATGACGAACGTCAGCACGAACGAGTAGGCCAGCACCGAGAAGGCGGCGATCGCCTGAACGATCAGCTGCGTGGGATCGCCGCTGTAGACGAGGCCGCTGCCGTTGGCGAAGAAGCCGAGGTAGAGCGTTCCGATGAGGCCGCCGACGAGGTGGATGCCCACGACGTCGAGCGAGTCGTCGAACCCGAGCTTGAACTTCAGGTCGATGGCGAGGGCGCAGACCGCTCCGGCGACGAGGCCGAGCACGATCGCCCACACCGGGGTGAGCGATGCGCAGGCGGGGGTGATCGCGACGAGACCGGCGACCGCGCCCGACGCGGCGCCGACCGAGGTGGGCTTGCCGTCCTTGAGCTTCTCGACGACGAGCCAGGCGAGCAGCGCGGCGGCCGGTGCGGCGATCGTGTTGACGAACGCGAGCGCAGCGGTGCCGTCGGCGGCGAGCTCGGAACCGGCGTTGAAGCCGAACCAGCCGAACCACAGGAGGCCGGCGCCGAGGAGCACGAACGGCGGGTTGTGCGGCACGTGCGCGCCCTTCGAGAAGCCGACGCGCTTGCCGAGCACGAGGGCGAGAGCAAGTGCCGCCGCACCGGCGTTGATGTGCACCGCCGTGCCGCCCGCGAAGTCGATGGCACCGACGCCGAACAGCTCCTGCATGCCGTAGGTGATCCAGCCGCCGTACGCGAAGCTTCCGTCATCTGCGAGACCGAAGTTGAAGACCCAGCTCGCGACCGGGAAGTAGACGATGGTCGCCCAGATACCCGCGAACACCATCCAGGCACCGAACTTCGCCCGGTCGGCGATCGCACCCGAGATCAGAGCGACCGTGAGGATCGCGAAGGTCGCCTGGAACGCCACGAACGCGAGCGGCGGGAAGGCAGCACCTTCGGGGGTCTCCAGAAGGCTGCTCAAGCCGAGTGCCGACCAGTCGATGGCCCACGGCGCGCTCAGGCCCTCGGCCGAGGGGAACGCGATGGCGTACCCGAAGAGCACCCAGAGCACTCCGATAAGGCCCATCGCGCCGAAGCTCATCATCATCATGCTGATGACGCTCTTCGCCTTGACGAGACCGCCGTAGAAGAACGCGAGTCCTGGCGTCATGAGCAACACGAGTGCTGCCGCTATCAGAATGAACGCCGTGTTGCCTTGATCCATCTCGAACCTCTCTCGGGACACAGGGGGCCTGTGCCGCCAAGTTTCATGAGGCGACGTTTCGAGTGGGAACGTCTGGTGTTTCCGCCGTGTTACGGACTCAGGCCCTGGGTAAACAGCACGTTTCGGCAGGCCCGGGAATCCGTGTGCATCACGAGCCGCGGGTTCACTCGTGCGGCGGGAGCTCGCCCGTGGTGAGCGCGATCATGCGGCTCATCGAGCGCAGGTACTTCTTGCGGTAGCCGCCGGCCATCATGTCGTCGGCGAACACCTCATCGAGCGGCGTGCCGCTCGCGATGATCGGGATCTCGGCGTCGTACACGCGGTCGATGAAGGCCACGAGCCGCAGCGCCGCGTTCTGGTCGGTGAGCTGGTGCACACCGGTGAGCGCGATGAACTCGATGCCGTCGATCAGCTTGATGTACTTCGATGGATGCACGGTCGCCAGGTGTGCGATGAGCGCGTCGAACGTGTCGAGTGAGACGCGGTGCCCGCGGTCGGCGAGCGCCGTCGCGCTGTGCTCGGCATCGGCGTCGCGGCCGAGCGCCTCGGCGTGCCCCTCGGTGTCGCGGCGACGGTAATCGAGCCCGTCGATGCGGAGCGTTTCGAAGTTCGAGGCGAGGGCGTGGATCTCACGGAGGAAGTCGGCGGCGGCGAAACGGCCTTCGCCGAGCGCGTTCGGCGGCGTGTTCGAGGTCGCGGCGACCCGCGTGCCCCCGGCCATGAGCTCCCCGAGGAACCGCGTCATGAGCATGGTGTCGCCCGGGTCGTCGAGTTCGAACTCGTCGATGCAGATGAGCCGCGCCCCCGAGAGCAGCTTCACGGCGTTCGCATAGCCGAGCGCGCCGACCAGCGCCGTGTACTCGATGAACGTTCCGAAGTACTTCGGCCCGTGCGCGACATGCCAGAGTGCGGCCAGAAGGTGGGTCTTGCCCACGCCGAACCCTCCGTCGAGGTAGACGCCCGGCAGCTCGATGCGCGCGGGCCGTTTGCGCGAGAAGAATCCGCCGGGCCGTTGCGCAGCTCGCCACGCGCCGGCGAATGTGTTGAGTCGGTCGAGTGCAGCCTGCTGCGAGGGGAACCCGGAGTCGGGCCGGTACGATTCGAACGAAGCGTGCTCGAACTGCGGGGGCGGCGCGAGCTCCGACGCGATCTCGGCACCCGTGATCGACGGATTCCGTTCGACGAGACGAACGAGGGCATGGCTCGAGGCCGTGGTCATGCTGGAGGGCTCCCGTATTGCACCGGATGACCGGCATGCTGAATTCCACCCGCATGCCGCGTAGATTCGAGGTGGACAGGTCACCAGCCTAGTCCGCTCCCCGCCGACCCCGTCCGAACGGACGACCCCAGGAGGTTCCCATGCCCGTCGAGTTCGACTCTGCGGCCAAGTTCGCCGAGTACGCCCACCCCGAGCGCCTCGTCACCACCGACTGGCTCGCCGATCACCTCGGGCAACCCGGGATCGTCGTCGTCGAGTCCGACGAGGACGTGCTGCTGTACGAGACCGGGCACATCCCGGGGGCAGTGAAGGTCGACTGGCACACCGAGCTCAACGACCCCGTCGTGCGCGACTACGTCGACGCCGAGCAGTTCGCCGCCCTCCTCGGGTCGAAGGGCATCGCCCGAGACACCACCGTCGTGATCTACGGTGACAAGAACAACTGGTGGGCGGCGTACGCGCTCTGGGTGTTCACCCTCTTCGGCCACGAAGACGTGCGCCTCCTCGACGGCGGCCGCGACCTCTGGATCACCGAGGGCCGGCCGATCACGACCGACGTCATGGAGGTGGCCCCGGTCGACTACCCCGTCGTCGAGCGTGACGACACGATCATCCGTGCGTTCAAGGAAGACGTGCTCGCCCACTTCGGCAACCCCCTCATCGATGTGCGCTCCCCCGAGGAGTACAACGGCGAGCGCACGAGCGCGCCCGCGTACCCCGAGGAGGGTGCACTGCGTGCCGGCCACATCCCGACCGCGGCATCCGTGCCCTGGGCACGTGCTGCGGCGCCCGACGGAACCTTCAAGCCGCGCGCAGAGCTCGACGCGATCTACCGAGACGAGGCCGGCCTCACCGACGGCGACGACGTGATCGCGTATTGCCGCATCGGCGAGCGTTCGAGCCACACGTGGTTCGTGCTCGCGCATCTCCTCGGCTTCGAGAAGGTGCGCAACTACGACGGTTCGTGGACCGAGTGGGGCAGCGCCGTGCGCGTGCCGATCGTGACGGGCGCTGCGCGCGGCGACGTGCCGGCCCGCTGACGACGGCGCCGGCGGGCCGGCTCGGTCGTCATCGGTGGGAGAATGGAACCGATGGACGCCACGGCCCTGCCCACCGCGCTCGCCGAGACGCGCGATGACTTCCTCGCGCTCGGCATCCCCGACCGCCTGCAACTGCTGCTCGAGTTCTCGAACGAGCTGCCCGAGTTGCCCGAACGCTACGCCGAGCACCCCGACCTGCTCGAGCGAGTCGTGGAGTGCCAGTCCCCCGTCTACATCTTCGTCGAGGTCGATGACGGGCTCGTGCACCTGTACGCGACAGCTCCCGCCGAGTCCCCCACGACCAGGGGATTCGCCTCGATCCTGGCGCAGGGACTCGCCGGGCTGACCGTCGGCGAGGTCTTCGACATCCCCGATGACTACCCGCAGTCGCTGGGCCTGTCGGAGGCGGTGTCGCCGCTCCGGGTGCGCGGGATGACGGCGATGCTCGCGCGCATCAAACGGCAATTGCGCGAGCGCATCGCCGCGTGAGGGCGGGGGCGCGGCGCTCTGTCGGCATCCGCTGAGTTCAGCCAGAGATCAGCCGACGATCTCGGCTTCCTCCTGGATTCGCTCCGGCCCTTCGGCGCTGCGCTCGAGCCAGCCGCGTAGGAGCCCGGTCCACCGCTCCGGATCGTGGTTCCAGAGCTTGGTGTGCCGCGCGCCTTCGAACACCTCGAACTCGATGAGATCCGGGCGCGCCTCCGCGAGACGTCGTGAGCCGTCGATCGGCACGAACCCGTCATCGACGCTGTGCATGAGGAGCATCGGCATGTCGAACTCGTCGGCGCGGGCGACCGGGTCCAGGTCGGTGACGTCGATGGGAGCGGCGAGGCCGGTGAGGCCGCCGCTCCACGGCCCGCCGATGAGCCGCGACACGACGTCGCCGAGCCCGCGCGGGAATCCGAGCGCTTCGCCCTGGAATCGCAGGATGTCGACCCAGTCGATGGCGGGCGAGTCGAGCACCACCGCCACGAGGCGTTCGCGCACCTCTTCCGACCGGAGCACCGACTGCAGCACGATCGCGCCGCCCATCGACCAGCCCATGAGCACGATCCGTTCGGCGCCGTGCTCGATCGCATAGCGGGTCGCCGCGACCACGTCGGCCCACTCCGTGCCGCCGAGACCGTACCTGCGGTCTTCGCTCTCGGGCGCCTCACCGTCGTTGCGGTAGGAGACGAGGAGCGTGTTCCAGCCGGCCTCCCATGCGGGCTCGACCGCACGCAGGCCCTCCTGCCGCTTCGCCCCGCGGCCGTGCACCTGGATGATCCATCGATCGGAGCCGCCTTCCGCCGGCACGAACCAGGCGGGAGCGGGCCCGAGCGCCGTCTCCACGACGACGTTCTCGTAGGCATGGCCGAGCTCCCACGGCCCGAGGTGATACCAGCCGTTCACCCGCCCGCGCGCCGCGCGATCGAACCTGCCGAAGTCCACGCGCTCGATGCGCCGGCGCACGAGCCGCGCGTCCTCCGCCACGACGTCTCCGAGACGGACGTGTCCCGACTCGTGCTCGAACCAGAAACCGTAGCGCCCGCGCATCCGCGAGTCATCGGATGCCGCCAACACCACCTCGCCGCTGGCGAGATCGACCGCGGAGATCCGCACGTCCTCCACCCGGCTCGTCGGCGGTGTGACCACCTGTCGAGCGAACTTCACCGCGATGATCGCACCCGCGGCGGTGACCCCCGCCGCGAGCAGACCGATCGCCGCGGCGGCGATTCCGAGCGTGTCGCGGGCCCCCATGCGTCGAGCCATCCGTACCCCCTCCGGCGAAGCGATCACGTGTGCTGCGGTGCGGCGTGCCGCCCGCATCCCTCCCACCCGAGACTCTAGTCTGCACACGTGCCCGACTCCTCGACGCATCAGCCACCCGAGTTCGCGGCCGCACTCGACGCCCTGCGTGCGGCCTCGCCGCGAGCTGAGCTGCGCGTCACGGAGATCCCGGCCCCGGGATCGCTCGCCCCCTTCGCGGTGGCGTTCGCCGCCGACATCGTGCCGAGCCGTCACGGCGACGACTCCGATCTCGGCACGGGTCGCTTCGTGCTGCTGTACGACCCCGACGAGCCCGAGGCATGGGGTGGGCGCTTCCGAGTGGTCTGCTTCGCACAGGCCCCCCTCGAGACCGACATCGGCCTCGATCCGTTCCTTGCGGATGTCGCGTGGTCCTGGCTCGTCGACGCCCTCGACGCGCGAGGTGCACGGTACATCGCGGCGTCGGGAACGGCGACGAAGATCCTCTCGACCGGGTTCGGTGAACTCGCTCGCCAGGGCGACGGCGCCCAGATCGAGGTGCGCGCCTCGTGGACGCCGCTCGATGCCGCCGTCGGCCCGCATGTGGAAGGCTGGGGCGAGTTGTTGTGCATGCTGGCAGGCCTGCCGCCCCGTTCCGAGGGGGTGACCACCCTGCCCCGACGGAGGTCCGACCGTGGATGAATTCCGGGTGATCGACTCTCCCGCCGACTTCGGCGACGCTGTGAGACGTCTCTCCGCCGGCGAGGGGTCCATCGCCGTCGACGCCGAGCGCGCGAGCGGCTTCCGGTACTCGCAGCGTGCATATCTCATCCAGATGTACCGGCGGGGATCCGGTACGTTCCTGTTCGACCCGCCGCAAATCCCGGACTTCTCCGAGCTCCAACGGGCCATCCATGCCGAGGAGTGGGTGCTGCATGCGGCGAGCCAGGATCTCGCCTGCCTCCGGGAGGTGGGGCTCGACCCCGAGCGCATCTTCGACACCGAGCTCGCGGCGCGCCTGCTCGGGATGCCGCGGGTGGGGCTCGCCTCGGTCGTCGAGGAGCTCCTCGACATCCGGCTCGCGAAGGAGCATTCGGCGTCGGACTGGTCGACCAGGCCGTTGCCCCAGTCGTGGCTCCGATACGCCGCGCTCGACGTCGAACTCCTCGTCGACGTGCGGGACAGTCTCGTCGAGCGCCTCGCAGACACGGGCAAGGCCGAGCTCGCAGGGCAGGAGTTCGATGCGGTGCTCCACCGCGAGGCCAAGCCGTCGGCGGCGGAGCCCTGGCGTCGCCTCTCGGGAATCCACGGAGTGCGTGGCCAGCGGAATCTCGCCGTCGCCCGTGAGCTCTGGCTTGCGCGTGATGCCCGCGCTCGCGAGCTCGACACGGCGCCCGGCCGAATGGTTCCGGATGCCTCGATCCTCGTCGTCGCGAAGGCCCTGCCGCAGTCGCGGCGGGCGCTGGCCGACCTCCGCGAGTTCACCGGCCGCGCGAGCCGTTCGGAACTGGACCGGTGGTGGGGGGCGGTCGAACGCGGCCTCGGCACCGACGACCTGCCCGCCGTGCGGGTGCCGAGCGACTCGCCCCCTCCCCCGCGTTCGTGGGCGATGCGGAATCCCGAGGCCGATGCGCGCCTGCGTCTCGCCAAGGCCGCGCTCGCCGAGATCGCCGAGAACCTCGAGCTTCCCGTCGAGAACCTGCTGACACCCGATCACCTGCGACGCGTGGCATGGGCACCGCCCGCCACACCGGGCGTGGCGACCCTGGGGCGAGCGCTCGTCGCACTCGGAGCACGCCCCTGGCAGGTTGACGCAACCGCACAGACGATCGCGAATGCGTTTGTCGAGGCGTCACAAACGGTTCAGGATGCCGCGAGCGGGGCTTCGTAGGTTCCGTCAAGCGATTCAGAGTCCTCCGGCCGGCTTCGTAGGATCGAGGCATCCTGACCAGAATGAGGGAGCTGCAGCGTGGCTGAACGAGCTGATGTGGTGTTCGTCGACGGGGTTCGTACCCCGTTCGGTCGAGCCGGCGAAAAGGGCATGTACTGGAACACCAGGGCCGACGATCTCGTCGTCAAGGCCATGGTGGGGTTGCTCGAGCGCAACCCGAGTGCCCCCAGGGAGCGCATCGACGACGTCGCGATCGCCGCCACGACGCAGGCCGGCGACCAGGGCCTTACGATCGGTCGCTCGGCCGCGATCCTCGCCGGACTCCCGAAGACCGTTCCCGGATTCGCGATCGACCGCATGTGCGCCGGCGCGATGACCGCCGCGGCCATGATGTCGGGCTCGATCGCCTCCGGCATGTACGACCTGGCGATCGCCGGCGGCGTCGAGCACATGGGCCACCACCCGATGGGGTCGGGTGTCGACCCGAACCCGCGCTTCGTCAGCGAGAAGCTCGTCGGCGAGGACGCACTCGTGATGGGAGCCACCGCCGAGCGCATCCACGACCGGTTCCCGCAGCTCACCAAGGAGCGGAGCGATCGCTACGCGCTGGCGAGCCAGCGGAAGACCGCCGCCGCGTACGAAGCCGGCAAGATCCAGCAGGATCTCGTGCCCGTCGCCATCCGCACGGAGGAAGGCTGGGGCCTGGCCACGCGTGACGAGGTCATGCGACCCGAGACGACGCTCGAAGGCCTCTCAACGCTGAAGACGCCGTTCCGCCCGCACGGCCGGATCACCGCCGGGAACGCCTCCGGGCTGAACGACGGAGCGACGGCTGCGCTCCTCGCCTCGGGTGCCGCGGCGAAGGAGTACGGCCTCACGCCCAAGATGAAGCTCGTGAGCTTCGCCTTCGCCGGCGTCGACCCCGAGATCATGGGCATCGGCCCGATCCCCGCCACCGAGAAGGCACTGCGCAAGGCGGGCCTCACGATCGACGACATCGACCTGTTCGAGATGAACGAGGCGTTCGCCGTGCAGGTGCTCTCCTTCCTCGACCACTACGGCATCGCCGACGACGACCCTCGCGTGAACCCGTGGGGCGGCGCGATCGCGGTCGGCCACCCGCTCGCCTCGTCGGGCGTGCGCCTCATGAACCAACTGGCGAGCCAGTTCACCGAACGCCCCGACGTGCGCTACGGCATCACGAGCATGTGCGTCGGCCTCGGGCAGGGCGGCACGATGATCTGGGAGAACCCGAGCTTCGACAAGAAGGCGAAGAAGGCGAAGCAGGCCCGAGGATGACCGATTACACGACCATCGACTTCGACTCCCTGACCGCGCGCGCCGGCGACGAGGTCGTCACGCACTCCTACGTGCGCGACATCCCGCTCTCGGGAGGCAAGACCCTCGCCCTCGTGACGCTCGACAACGGGCGCGACCACACCCGGCCCAACACACTCGGCGCGGTCTCGCTGCTCGGGTACGCGAAGACCCTCGACGCCCTGAAGGAGCGCGCCGCCGCGGGTGAGATCCACGCCGTGGCGATCACCGGCAAGCCGTTCATCCTCGCCGCAGGCGCTGACCTCTCGAAGGTCGCCGAGATCCCCGACAAGCAGACCGCTCGCATGTTCGGCCAGCTCGGCCACCACGCGCTCGGCAAGGCATCCGAGCTCGGCGTGCCCTCCTTCGTGTTCATCAACGGCCTCGCCCTCGGCGGCGGGCTCGAGATCGCGCTCAACGCCGACTACCGCACCGTGGATGCCTCGGTGCCCGCGGTCGCCCTGCCCGAGGTGTTCCTCGGACTCGTCCCCGGCTGGGGCGGCGCGTATCTGCTCCCGAACCTCATCGGCATCGAGAACGCCCTCAAGGTGGTCATCGAGAATCCGCTGAAGCAGAACCGCACCCTGAAGGGCGCCGACGTGCTCGAGCTCGGCATCGCCGATGCACTGTTCCCGTCGGTGAACTTCCTCGAGGACTCCATCCGCTGGGCCGACGACGTGGTCTCGGGCCGCATCAAGGTGAAGCGCCCGAACGAACCCGGCAAGGTCGAGCGCCTCGTGAAGTGGGATGCCGCGATCGGCATCGCGACGAAGATGCTGAGGAGCCGCATCGGCTCCGTGCCGAAGTCGCCGTATGCCGCACTCGAGCTCATGAAGGCGGCGAAGAGCGGCACGAAGGCCGAGGCGTTCGCACGCGAGGACGACATGCTCGCCGAGCTCGCCACGGGCGACCAGCTCCACGCATCCGTCTACGCATTCAACCTCGTGCAGAAGCGCGCGAAGCGACCTGCCGGAGCCCCCGACAAGGCGCTCGCGAAACCGGTCACGAAGGTGGGCGTGCTCGGCGCGGGCTACATGGCGAGCCAGCTCGCGCTGCTCTTCGTGCGCCGGCTGCAGGTTCCCGTCGTGATCACCGACATCGATCGGGAGCGCGTCGACAAGGGAGTCGCCTACATCTCCGGCGAGATCGACGCGCTGCTCGGCAAGGGCCGCATCTCCGCCGACGAGGCGAACCGCCTGAAGGCGCTCGTCACCGGCACCATCGACAAGGCCGACTTCGCCGACTGCGACTGGGTCATCGAGGCGGTCTACGAGGAGCTCGAGATCAAGCAGAACCTGTTCGCCGAGGTGGAGCGGTTCATCTCGCCCGACGCGGTGCTCGCGACGAACACCTCGTCGCTGTCGGTCGAGCAGATCGGCGCGAAGCTCGCCCACCCCGAGCGGCTCGTCGGCTTCCACTTCTTCACGCCCGTCGCCGTCATGCCGCTCATCGAGGTCGTGAAGACCCCGCGCACGGATGACGCGACGCTCTCGACCGCGATGGTCACGGCGAAGAACCTCAAGAAGAACGCCGTCATCACGGCCGACACCCCCGGATTCGTCGTGAACCGCGTGCTCGCCAAGCTCCTCGGCGAGGCGATGCACGCCGTCGACAACGGCACGCCGTTCGAGGTCGTCGACGAGGCGATGGCGCCGCTCGGCCTGCCGATGCCGCCGTCGCAGCTGCTCGACCTCGTGGGCCTCAAGGTCGGTGCGCACGTGCTCGACACCCATCACGCGGCATTCCCCGACCGGTTCCACCGCAGCGAGAACCTGCACCGGCTGGCCGACCACGGCACGCTCCTCGACAAGGACGACAAGGGCAGAATCAAGGGATTCGACAAGGGCGCCCTGAAGATCGTGTCGGGCGGAACGAGCCCGCTCTCGACCGACGAGATCCTCACCCGCCTGCAAGACGGACTGGCCGACGAGGTGCACCGAATGCTGGAGGACGGCGTGGTCGCCGCCCCCGAGGACATCGACCTCTGCATGATCCTCGGTGCCGGCTTCCCGTTCCAGATGGGCGGCGTGACGCCCTACCTCGACCGGGTCGGCGCCTCCGAACGCGTCTTCGGCGACACGTTCCACCACCCGCCCGTCAGGGGTGTCGGCGCCTGATCACGGCTATCCGGCGAAGCGGCCTTCGGCGAACAGCCGGAGGCCGCTTCGCCGTCGGGCGCGGTGCCGCGGCATCCGTCGCATGGACGGGTGCCGGATGCCGCCGGCAACCCGGCCGGGTCAGACGCGCGGTTGCGGGCGCGTGTCGGTCGACAGGCTCTCGACGCCCGCATCGCGTGCGTGCGGGAGCTTCGACCCGAGCACCATCGCAGTGACGTCGCGGGCGATGTGCTGCGGCGTGAGGCCGACGCGCTCGAGGATGTCGCCGCGCGAACCGTGCTCGAGGAACTCGTCGGGCAGCCCGATCTCCGTGACGGCCGTGTCGACGCCGGCCTCGCGGAGGTCCTGGCGGATCCGGGTGCCGATGCCGCCGACGCGGATGCCGTCCTCGAGGCTCACGACGATGCGATGCTCGCGAGCGAGGCCGATGACGCTCGCCGGCACCGGGATGACCCATCTCGGGTCGACGACCGTCGCCCCGATGCCGTGCGCCTCGAGTCGCTCCGCGACCTGCAGGCCGATTCCCGCCATCGGGCCGACGGTGACGAGCAGCACGTCCTTGCGCTCGGATTCGGCGAGCACGTCGACGCCGTCCTGGGTGCGGCGGATCGCATCGAAGTCGACGCCGACTGTTCCCTTCGGGAAACGGAGCACCGTCGGCCCGTCGTCGACGGCGACGGCCTCGGCGAGCTCCTCGGCGAGACGAACGGAGTCGCGTGGAGCGGCGATCCGGATCCCCGGCACGACCTGGAGGATCGAGAGGTCCCAGACGCCGTGGTGGCTCGGGCCGTCGGGGCCGGTGACACCGGCGCGGTCGAGCACGAACGTGACCCCTGCATGGTGCAGGGCGACATCCATGAGCACCTGGTCGAAGGCGCGGTTGATGAACGTGGCGTAGACGGCGACGACGGGGTGCAAGCCGCCGAACGCGAGCCCGGCCGCAGAGGTGGCCGCGTGCTGCTCGGCGATGCCGACGTCGAAGACGCGGTTCGGGAAGCGCTCGGCCATGCGGTGCAGCCCGGTCGGACGCAGCATCGCGGCGGTGATGCCGACAAGGCGGTCGTTGCGCTCTGCGAGCTGCACGAGCTCTTCGGCGAAGACGCTCGTCCACGACGGCGCCGAAGCGGTCTCGAGCGATTCGCCGGTTTCGGGGTCGATCTGCCCCACCGCGTGGAACTGGTCGGCGATGTCGCGGCGCGCGGGCTCGTAGCCGCGACCCTTGTCGGTGATCGCGTGCACGATGACGGGCGCGCCGTAGTCTTTCGCCTGACGGAGCGCCGCCTCCATCGCGTGTTCGTCGTGGCCGTCCACCGGCCCGATGTACTTGATGTCGAGGTTCGAGTAGAGCGCCTCGTTGTTGGTGAAGCGGGCGAGGAATCCGTGCAGGCCGCCGCGAACACCGCGGTAGAAGGCCCGAGCCGGCCCGCCCATGCGATCGAACGCACGGCGACTCGACAGGTGCAGGCTGCGATAGGTCTGCTTGGTGCGCACGGTGTTCAGGAACCGTGCCATGCCGCCGATGGTGGGCGCGTAGGAGCGCCCGTTGTCGTTCACGACGACGATGAGCTTGCGCGTGTTGTCGTCGGAGATGTTGTTGAGCGCCTCCCACGTCATGCCGCCCGTGAGGGCGCCGTCGCCGACGACGGCGATCACGTGGCGGTCGAGCTGGCCGGTCATCTCGAACGCCTTCGAGATGCCGTCGGCCCACGAGAGCGAGCTCGATGCGTGCGAGCTCTCGACGATGTCGTGCTCGGACTCCGAGCGCTGCGGGTACCCCGCGAGCCCGCCCGTCTGGCGGAGGGTGGAGAGGTCCCTGCGCCCGGTGAGCAGCTTGTGCACGTAGGACTGGTGCCCGGTGTCGAACACGATCGCGTCGCGCGGCGAGTCGAAGACGCGATGGATCGCGATCGTCATCTCGACGACTCCCAGGTTCGGGCCGAGGTGTCCGCCGGTCTTGGAGACGGATGCCACGAGGTACTCGCGCACCTCGCGCGCGAGTTGCTCGACCTGCCCCTGGCTCAGCGCGTCGAGGTCGCGCGGCGTGGAGATGGTTTCGAGCAGGGACATCCGGAACCGCCTTTCACCGAGCCTCGCCGGACGGGGCATCCCCCGATTCTACGCGACGCCGCCTGCCACCGATCTCGGCCCGACGACGAACAGCGGGGCCGGAATCCGAGGACGCCGGCCCCGCCGCGTGTCGGGGCGCAATCGATCAGACGAGCGAACGCAGCACGTACTGCAGGATGCCGCCGTTGCGGTAGTAGTCGGCCTCTCCCGGGGTGTCGATGCGCACGACGGCGTCGAACTCGATCGTCTGCTTGCCCGCCGGGGAGTGCTCGCTCGGCTCGGCCACGACGTGGACGGTGCGGGGCGTCGTGCCTCCGTTCAGCTGCTCGAGCCCCGTGATCGAGACGATCTCGGTCCCGTCGAGGCCGAGCGAGTCGGCCGACTCACCCGCCGGGAACTGCAGCGGCACGACACCCATGCCGATGAGGTTCGAGCGATGGATCCGCTCGAAGCTCTCGGTGATGACGGCCTTCACGCCGAGGAGGCTCGTGCCCTTCGCCGCCCAGTCGCGCGACGAGCCGGAGCCGTACTCCTTGCCGCCGAAGATGACGAGCGGGGTGCCCGCCGCCTGGTAGTTCCGGCTCGCGTCGTAGATGAAGGACTGCGGGCCGTCCGGCTGCGAGAAGTCGCGTGTGAAGCCGCCCTCGACGCCGTCGAGCAACTGGTTGCGCAGGCGGATGTTCGCGAACGTGCCGCGGATCATCACCTCGTGGTTGCCCCGGCGCGAGCCGTAGGAGTTGAAGTCCTTGCGGTCGACGCCGTGCTCGGTGAGGTACCGGCCTGCCGGGCTGTCGGCCTTGATCGAACCGGCCGGGCTAATGTGGTCGGTGGTGACCGAGTCGCCGAGCTTCGCGAGCACCCGAGCGCCCGAGATGTCGGTGACGGGGGTGATCTCCATGGTCATGCCGTCGAAGTACGGCGGCTTGCGCACGTAGGTCGACGCGTCGTTCCACTCGAAGACGGCGCCGGTCGGCGTCTCGAGGTTGCGCCAGCGCTCGTCGCCCTCGAACACGCTCGCGTACTGGTGCGTGAACATGTCCTTGTTGATCGAGGAGTCGATCGTGTCCTGCACCTCGGCCGCGTCGGGCCAGATGTCCTTCAGGAACACGTCGTTGCCCTCGGTGTCGGTGCCGAGTGCGTCGACCTCGAAGTCGAAGTTCATCGAACCGGCGAGGGCGTACGCGATGACGAGGGGCGGGCTCGCGAGGTAGTTCATCTTCACGTCGGGGTTGATGCGTCCCTCGAAGTTGCGGTTGCCCGAGAGCACCGCGCTGACCGCGAGGTCCTGCTCGTTGACCGCCGCGGAGATCTCGTCGATCAGCGGTCCGGAGTTGCCGATGCAGGTGGTGCAGCCGTACCCGACCGTGTAGAAGCCGAGGTCTTCGAGGTAGCTCGTGAGCCCTGCCTTCTCGTAGTAGTCGGTGACGACCTTCGAACCCGGCGCGAGCGTGGTCTTGACCCACGGCTTCGCCCTCAGCCCCTTCTTCGCCGCGTTGCGCGCGAGCAGGCCCGCGGCGAGCATGACCGATGGGTTCGACGTGTTCGTGCACGAGGTGATCGCCGCGATCGCGACGGCACCGTGGTCGAGGGTGAACTTCTGGCCGTCGGGGAGGCTCACCGGTGTCGGGTTCGACGCGCTGGCCGGAGCGTGGCTGCGGTGGTGGTGCTCGTGCCGGCTGTACTCGTCTTCTGGCGTGTTGCTCGGCGGGTCGGAGGCCGGGAACGACTCGGCACCCTCGAGGTCGACGAGGTCGTGATCGACCTCGGCGTAGTTCAGCAGGTCCTTCTCGAACGCCTCCTTCGACTTGCTGAGCTCGATGCGGTCCTGCGGCCGCTTGGGCCCGGCGATCGAGGGCACGACCGTGCCGAGGTCGAGCTCCAGGTACTCGCTGTACACGGGCTCGTCGGCGGGGTCGTGCCAGAGCTTCTGAGCCTTCGAATACGCCTCGACGAGTGCAACCTGCTGCTCGCTGCGCCCGGTGAGGCGAAGGTAATCGAGGGTCACGTCGTCGATGGGGAACATCGCGGCGGTCGAACCGAACTCGGGGCTCATGTTGCCGATGGTCGCGCGGTTGGCGAGCGGCACCGATGCCACGCCGGAACCGTAGAACTCGACGAACTTGCCGACGACGCCGTGCTTGCGGAGCATGTCGGTGATCGTGAGCACGACGTCGGTGGCGGTCACGCCGGTCGGGATCGAGCCCGACAGCTTGAAGCCGACGACCTTCGGGATGAGCATCGACACCGGCTGGCCGAGCATGGCCGCCTCGGCCTCGATGCCGCCGACGCCCCAGCCGAGCACACCGAGGCCGTTGACCATCGTCGTGTGGGAGTCGGTGCCGACGCAGGTGTCGGGGTAGGCGCGCAGCACACCGCCCACCTCGCGCGTGAACGTGACCTTCGCGAGGTGCTCGATGTTCACCTGGTGAACGATGCCGGTGCCCGGGGGCACGACCTTGAAGTCGTCGAAGGCGGACTGTCCCCAGCGGAGGAACTGGTAGCGCTCGCCGTTGCGCTCGTACTCGATCTCGACGTTGCGCTCGAGGGCGTTCTCGGTGCCGAAGAGGTCGGCGATCACGGAGTGGTCGATCACCATCTCGGCGGGAGCGAGCGGGTTGATCTTGTTCGGGTCGCCGCCGAGCGCTTCGACCGCCTCGCGCATCGTCGCGAGGTCGACGATGCACGGCACTCCGGTGAAATCCTGCATGACCACGCGGGCGGGCGTGAACTGGATCTCGGTGTCGGGCTCGGCGGTGGGCACCCAGGAGCCGAGCGCCTCGATCTGTTCCTTCGTGACGTTCGCGCCGTCCTCGGTGCGAAGCAGGTTCTCGAGGAGGACCTTCAGGCTGAACGGCAACTTCTCGTGACCGGGCACGGTGTCGAGGCGGAAGATCTCGTACGAGGCTTCGCCGACCTGGAGCGTGTCCCTCGCCCCGAAACTGTTCACTGCAGACACGATGTCCTCTCCTTCGCGGATGCCGCGCGAACACGCGGGCGGCACTCCATCTTGTCCGTCAGACAGGCGGCTGTTCCAGCAAGGCTAACCTAAGCGGCTCGCCCGTCGACGGGATCCGCACGGGCGTACGGATTTATCTTGACGTCAAGATAACTCTATCACTGCGCCGACCTCGCCGACGACGGGTACACGGCCCGCACCACAAGCCAGGAGAAGACGAGCACGAGCGCGTAGAGGGGCACGCCCATGAGCAGGCGCGTCGCGCCGAGGGCCTCGACGTTGTCGACGAGGTAGAAGGGCACCTGAACGAGCAGGCGGGCGACGAACAGGCCGATCCAGACCAGCGTGAGGAACTGGGCCGCTCGGTACTTGCGCCGGTCCTCACGCCAGGCGAGGCCGTCGCCCATCAGGAATCCGACGACGAGCCCGAGCACGGGCCACCGCACGAGGAGGGACACGAGCAGGACCAGCGCGTAGGCGGCGTTCGTGAAGAACCCGAGCACGTAGTTGTCGCGTGCGTCGCCGGTCCAGAGCGCCAGCGCCGCCGAGGCGAGCACGCCGATGAGCCCCGCGATGGCCTGCGTGGGCTGCCCCTTCGCGACGATGCGCACGATGGTGAAGACCACCGCCAGCCCGACGGATGCCGCGAGCGACGGCACGAGCGCAGCCTGCGTCTCCCATCCGGCGAAGCTCGTGAGCACGCTGTAGGTCACGAGGAACACGAGGCCTGGCAGGAGCGCCTCGAGGATGCCGCGCACGCCGCCGACCGCTCCCAGGAGGTCACGGCCGCTCAGCCGCTCGTCGCGTGCGAGCGCGCCGAGGCCGCTCTTCTCCGCGGCCGCGGCGAACTGGCGGGCGAACTCCCCCGCGTCGGGGTTCGGGGATGCCGCGGCATCCGCTCGCGCGTCGGAGCGGGGCTGCGGGTCGGCGTCGGATTCCGGCATCGCGCTAGGCGTTGGGCGTGCCCGGCGATGCCGCCGGCATCCGGAGCGGGATGAGGTCGCGCGGCGGCATGGGCGTGGAACCGCGCACGACGACGATCGACCGGAAGAGGTCTTCGACCTGCGCCGCTGCGTCGGGTTCGACGGCGGCCTCCCCGGCGATGACGCCGCGCAGGAACCAGCGCGGTCCGTCGACGCCGATGAAGCGCGCGAGCCGCATGTGCCCTGGCTGCCCGTCGACTGCTGCGACCGGGATCTGCGCGAGCAACTCGGGCCCGAACGCGCCGTCGCGCACGGTCGTCGTTCCGCCCTGGCGGGCGATCTGCTCGGCGATCTGCGCGCGGATCTCGTGCCACAGGCCGCTGGTGCGGGGCGCGGCGAACGGCTGCACCTGCAGCGTGGACTTGGCGTAGTCGAGGCCGATCGCGACGACGCGCTTCGTGCCCTCCTCCACCTCGAGGCGGAGGTGCAGTCCCTCGCGGGGCAGGACCTTGACACCGCCGAGGTCAACGTAGGGGCGGACCGGGTTCGCCTCCGACTCGTCGAGCGGACCGGCGACGGCCCGGTCTTCGGGCGCCGATTTGGGGTGGTCGACGGGGATGTCGTCGATGTTCTCGTTGTCGCTCACGCATTCACTCCTGACTTGTGCTCCCCGAATCCCGTCGACCCGAATCCCCCCTCGCCGCGCATGCTCCCCGGAAGCCGCTCGACCTCCACGAACCGCGCGCGGCTCACCGGCATCACGATGAGCTGGGCGATCCGATCGCCGGCCTCGATCGCATACGGCTCGGCCGCGTCGGTGTTCAGCAGCGCGACCCTGATCTCGCCGCGGTAGCCCGCGTCGACGGTGCCCGGGGCGTTCACGATCGTGAGACCGTGCTTGAACGCGAGCCCGGAGCGCGGAACGACGAACCCGACGTAGCCGTCGGGCAGGGCGATGGCGACGCCCGTGCCGACCGTCGCACGCTCGCCTGGGGCGAGGACCACGGACTCGGCGGCGTGGAGATCGGCGCCTGCATCACCGGGATGGGCGTACGAGGGGAGGCGGTCGGACGTGATCAGCACATCGACGGAATCGGTCACCGTTCGAGGGTAGTGCAGAAGTCTGATCGAATAGACCCATGCCCGACTACCGCGAGAAACTGTGGCCGACACCCTGGATCTACATCGCGAGTCTGCTGCTCGTGCCCGCGAGCATCCTGGTGCTCGCGCCGGTCTCGCTGCCCGCGGGCATCGCGACCGGGGTCGTCCTCTATCTCGCGGCGGCGGGCTCGCTCACGATGACCGCACCCGTCATCGAGGTGCATGACGAGATGCTCCGCGCCGGTCGTGCACAGATCGCGCTCGTCCACACGGGCGTCGCCGTGCCGGCCTTCGACGAGGACGCCCGGCTCGAGCGCGGTACCGGGCTCGACGCCCGCGCGTACCTCGTCATCCGCGGCTGGGTGCACCCGGTCGTGAGAGTGCCGATCGCCGACCCGGCCGACCCTGCACCGTACTGGCTGCTCTCCAGCCGCCATCCGACAGAACTGGCCGCCGCGATCAACGGATCACGACGGCCGGAGCGTGCGGAGGGCGACGCCTAGGACGCGCACTCCAGGCAGATCGGACCG
The DNA here is from genome assembly GCF_042720415.1 of Agromyces sp. NPDC058484. Classification (NCBI taxonomy): domain Bacteria; kingdom Bacillati; phylum Actinomycetota; class Actinomycetes; order Micrococcales; family Microbacteriaceae; genus Agromyces; species Agromyces sp. NPDC058484. The sequence goes on from NZ_JBHXMP010000001.1 coordinate 296,309, forward strand.
AGCTTGGTCTCGTGGTCGATCTGCGAGCGGTGCTTCACGAGGAAGCAGTTCACGCACGTGAACTCGTCGGCCTGCGGCGGAAGCACCACGACGTCGAGCTCGACGTCGGAGAGATCGGCACCCGGCAGGTCGAAGCCTCCGGGGTTGTCGGCGTCGTCGACGTCCACCACTCCCGACATCTTGTCGGGCACGCGCTCTTTGAGGGCCTCGATCGACTCGGAGTCGTCCTCGGTCTTGCGCGGTGCGTCGTAGTCCGTTGCCATTCCCATCCATTTCCTCTTCGCCGAAGATTCGGCGGCCATAGTCTGCATCAAATCGGTTGCGTACGCAAACCACTTCGCGAGTCGGGATCTGCTGCTACGTGCTCAACTTCCGGCGCGCCCGCGCTATTCCCTCCTGCACCGCGTGCGGCGTGGCATTCTTGGGCGGAGACGAAGGCACGGAAGGGCTTGTCGCTATGCAGGAACTCAAGGTAATCGGAGTCGAGAACGGCGCGTTGCTCGCCGCTTCCGACGAGGGAGCGCGCTTCCGGATCGAGATCGACGAAGTGCTGCAGTCCAGGATCCGCCAGGCACAACCCGAGACGAACACCGGACCCAAGCCGTCACCACGCGAAGTGCAGGCGCTGATCCGATCGGGGCTCTCGGCCGAGGAGGTCGCGAAGGTCACCGGTGCGTCGCTCGACCACATCCGGCGTTTCGAGGGTCCGGTCATCGCCGAGCGCGAACATGTCGTGACCTCGGCGCTCGCGGTTCCCGTGAACGTGTCGGCCGAAGTGGAGCCCGGCGACGATCCGGCGACGTTCGGCGGCGTCATCCGCGACCGTCTCGCGAAGCTCGGCGCGCACGGCGAACGGTGGGCGAGCTGGAAGGACGAGGAACGAGGCTGGATCGTCAAGCTCGAGTTCACCGCCGACACGATCGACCACGACGCCCGGTGGGGTTTCGAGCCGCGCACGCAGTCGCTGCATCCGATGAACTCCGAGGCGACGACGCTCTCCCAGCAGGGCGAACTCAAGGGTGGTCTCATCCCGAAGCTCCGCGCCGTCGGTCCCGACGCCGACGAGTCACGCTTCGACAGCGGTGCGTTCACGTTCGACGAGGGCGATCACGGCGAGCACGACACGGCGCCGCACCTCGAGCCGCTCCCGTACGCGCGTACCACCCCGCCCTCGAGCCCTGCCGTGGCGCGTGCGGCGATCAAGCGTGCTGACGAGCCGGCGCAGGCACTCGGTGAGACCGCCGACCTGCTCGAGGCGCTCCGCCGTCGCCGAGGTGAACGCGAAGCGACCGTCGTGGAGACCGAACAGCCGCGACCGCACCTTCCGCTCGTGCCGGCGCCGGTCGCCGAGACGCCGAAGCCGGCGCCCGAGGCGCAGCCGGCCGTGAAGCCCGTCTCCGAGGAGAAGCCGGGCACCGCCGCACGCTCGCTCTGGGGAGGCAAGTCGGCGACCGGGCCGACCGGCGCCGCTCGCGGCTCGAAGAAGGGTCGCGCGTCGATGCCGAGCTGGGACGAGATCGTCTTCGGCGCACGCACCGACGACGACCTCGCCTGACACCCGCCCTGCTTCCTTCCAGCGGACCGACGGATGCGGACGCCACTCGTCGGGCGGCCGATGACGCCTAGGCGGACTTCTCGGCGCGACGCGGCTTGTGCGGCACGATCGTCGGCGCGGCGTTGTCGAGTACCGCGGCCTTCGTCACGACGACGCGCGCGACACCGGTCGACGACGGCACCTCGAACATGATCGGCCCCAACACCTCTTCCATGATGGCTCGGAGCCCGCGGGCTCCGGTCTGGCGGAGCACCGCGAGGTCGGCGATCGCCTCGAGGGCGGCCTCCTCGAAGTCGAGTTCCACGCCGTCGAGCTCGAACATGCGCTGGTACTGCCGCACGAGGGCGTTGCGCGGCACGGTGAGGATCTCCATGAGCGCATCGCGGTCGAGCGGGGTCACGGTCGCGACGACCGGGAGCCGGCCGATGAACTCGGGGATCAGGCCGAACTTGTGGAGGTCTTCGGGAAGCACCTCGCTGAAGAGCTCGGCCTCGTCTTGCTTGGAGTGCAACGGGGCGCCGAAGCCGATGCCCCGCTTGCCGGCACGCGACGAGATGATGTCTTCGAGACCCGCGAAGGCGCCCGCCACGATGAACAGCACGTTGGTCGTATCGATCTGGATGAACTCCTGATGCGGATGCTTGCGCCCGCCCTGGGGCGGCACCGAGGCGACCGTGCCCTCGAGGATCTTCAGCAACGCCTGCTGCACGCCCTCGCCCGACACGTCTCGCGTGATCGAGGGGTTCTCGGCCTTGCGGGCGATCTTGTCGATCTCGTCGATGTAGATGATGCCCGTCTCGGCACGTTTCACGTCGTAGTCGGCCGCCTGTATCAGCTTCAGGAGGATGTTCTCGACGTCTTCGCCGACGTAGCCGGCCTCGGTGAGCGCCGTGGCGTCTGCCACTGCGAACGGAACGTTGAGCTGCTTCGCCAGGGTCTGCGCAAGATACGTCTTGCCGCAGCCCGTGGGCCCGATGAGGAGGATGTTCGACTTCGCGATCTCGACGTCGTCGCGGGCGTGTTCGGCCGAGGTGAGGGTCGTGCGTGCGCGCACACGCTTGTAGTGGTTGTACACGGCGACCGCGAGGGCCTTCTTCGCGGCATCCTGCCCGATGACGTACTCCTCGAGGAAGGCGAAGATCTCTTTCGGCTTCGGCAGCTCGAACTCGCCCGTCTCGGACTCGCCCGCCTCGGCGAGTCGCTCCTCGATGATCTCGTTGCAGAGCTCGACGCACTCGTCGCAGATGTAGACGCCCGGCCCCGCGATGAGCTGCTGAACCTGCTTCTGGCTCTTCCCGCAGAAGGAGCACTTCAGCAGGTCAGCGCTCTCCCCGATGCGTGCCATCGAACCCTCCCTGTCGCGAGTCTGATCCGAGCCTAGCCCGAGATCGGGACTGCGCGTCATGGCGCGCCCGGATTGGCAGTTCGCGGGAGTTCGCGGTCCGCGAACCGCCCGTCGGCGAGCGGATGCCGCGGCACGAACGAGCCGGAATGTCCGCCCTGCGGCATCCCGAGAGAACAGAACGCGGCGGATGTCACCGACACTCGTCGGGGCACCCGCCGCGCTGGCCCGGAAACGACTACCGCGTGAGCGCCGGCAGGGTTTTGCGCGACGACAGCACCTGGTCGATGAGGCCGTAGTCGAGGGCCTCCTCGGCGGACAGGATCTTGTCGCGGTCGATGTCGGCGTTCACCTGCTCCTGAGTGCGGTTGGAGTGGCGCGACAGGGTCTCCTCGAGCCAGGACCGCATGCGCATGATCTCGGCCGCCTGGATCTCGATGTCGGAGGCCTGCCCGTGACCGGCCTCGCCCATCGCCGGCTGGTGGATGAGCACGCGCGCGTTCGGCAGCGCGAGGCGCTTGCCCGGGGTGCCGGCCGCGGAGATCACTGCAGCCGCCGAGGCCGCCTGGCCGAGCACGACCGTCTGGATCTCAGGGCGGATGTACTGCATCGTGTCGTAGATGGCGGTCATGGCGGTGAACGAGCCGCCGGGCGAGTTGATGTAGAGGATGATGTCGCGGTCGGGGTCCATCGACTCGAGCACGAGGAGCTGCGCCATGATGTCGTCGGCCGACGCGTCGTCGACCTGCACGCCGAGGAAGATGATGCGGTCCTCGAAGAGCTTGGCGTAGGGGTCTTGCCGCTTGTAGCCGTAGGCCGTTCGCTCCTCGAAGCTGGGCAGGATGTAACGTGAGCCCGGGGCCTGGAGGCCGTTGAAGGCGGTGCCGCCGAAAGCAGGGATGTTCATTCGCTCGTTCTCTCTTCTCTCGCTGCTACGCCTGATCGGTGCCGCCGCCGCCGGACACGTCGAGGGCCGATTCGCGGATGTGGTCGACGAACCCGTACTCGAGGGCTTCCTGCGCATTGAACCAGCGGTCGCGGTCGCCGTCGGAGTTGATCTGCTCGACGGACTTGCCGGTCTGCGCCGCGGTGATCTCGGCGAGCCGCTTCTTCATGTCGAGGATGAGCTGCGCCTGCGTCTGGATGTCGCTCGCCGTGCCGCCGAAGCCGCCGTGCGGCTGGTGCAGCAGCACGCGCGCGTTCGGGGTGATGTAGCGCTTGCCCTTGGTTCCGGCGGTGAGGAGCAACTGCCCCATCGAAGCGGCCATGCCGATGCCGACCGTGACGATGTCGTTCGGCACGAACTGCATGGTGTCGTAGATCGCCATGCCCGCGGTGATCGAACCACCGGGCGAGTTGACGTAGAGGTAGATGTCCTTCTTCGGGTCTTCGGCGGCGAGGAGCAGCAGCTTCGCGGCGATCTCATTGGCGTTCTCGTCACGAACCTCGGAACCCAGCCAGATGATGCGGTCCTTCAGCAGTCGATCGAAAACACCGGGCTGCGGTGTCGGTTCGGCCATGTGTCGCTCCGTTTCGGTTGTCGCGTTCACTCGAATCTATCCGGTGCAACACACGCGAACCGGGCTGTTCGCCCTAGGCGGATGCGACGAGGTCGGCGGCGTATGCCGCGAGCGAAACGCGGTAGCGAGGCAGGTGGGGGGCGAGCGCTGCGAGGGCCTCGGATGCCGCACGGCGAGCCTCACCCGCGTCGACGAGTGCGAGCGCGCGGAATGCGACGACCGCATCGCGAAGGTCGCCCGAGTCGGGCTCGATCACGTCGAGGAGCTCGACCGCTTCGAGCGATCGACCGAGGTTGCGCATTGTCGAGGCCAGCTGGATGTGCGCCTGCACTCGTTCGGAGCCGCCGAGGCCGCGCGCGAGCGCCTCCCGGTAGAGCCCCTCGGCCTCCGCCTCGAGTCCGGCCGAGTCGCGCGCACCCGCACGCTCGAAGAGGGCGAGCGGGTCATCCGACGGCCGCTCAGCCGCGAGCGCATCGATCCGGCGAACGACTTCGTCGTCGCCCAGCTCGCCGGATGCCGCCCAGACGGCGTCGACCCGTGCCTGCCAGTCACTCGTCATCGCTGCTCCCTACTGTTCCCACGACGCTACCTCGCCGCCCACGACCTCTTGCGGGGTGGAGTACGGACCGCTTCGGTCGTCGGCCGGCAAACGGTCGTGGAGAGGTCGAGCGCGCAGCCGCCCGGACGCGGACGGGCGGGACACGGGAAAGGGCCGGGCGATTCGCCCGGCCCTTCCATGTCCTTGGCGAACAGGCTCTACTCGGCGTCGGCCTTCTCGGCACGCTTGCGGGCCGGCTTCTTCTCCTCGGCCGGCGCCTCGTCGGCCGCAGGCGCATCGGCAGCATCGGCCTCGGACTCGTCGTCGCCGGCCACGGCCGTGAACTCGGAGAGGTCGACGGCGTTGCCCGCGGCATCCGTGACCTTCGTCTTGCCGAGAGCGATCGCGAGCGCCTTGTTGCGCGCGACCTCGCCGACCATGGCGGGGATCTGGCTGTTCTGGCTGAGGACCTGCACGAACTCGTTGGGGTCCATGCCGTACTGTGCGGCACCCTGCACGAGGTACTGGGTGAGCTCCTCCTGGCTGACCTGCACGCCCTCTGCTTCGGCGATCTTGTCGAGGATGATCTGCGTCTTGAACGCCTTCGTGCTCGACTCGGTGACCTCGGCGCGGTGCTCTTCGTCCTCGAGACGGCCCTCGGACTCGAGGTGACGGTGCACCTCGTCGTCGATGACGCTGTCGGCGACGGGCACGTCGACGAGTTCGATGAGCTTGTCGACGAGGAGGTCGCGGGCCTGGGAGCCCTGCCCGAACGACTTGTTGCGGCCGACCTGCTCCTTGAGGCTCGCGGTGAGCTCGTCGAGCGTGTCGAACTCGCTCGCGATCTGCGCGAAGTCGTCGTCGGCCTCGGGGAGCTCGCGCTCCTTGACGGCGGAGACCGTGACCGTGATCTCGGCGGTCTCGCCCTCGTGGTCGCCGCCGAGGAGCTTCGAGGCGAACGTGGTCGTCTCGCCGGCGGTGAGCGAGTCGAGAGCCTCGTCGATGCCCTCGAGCAACTCGCCCGAGCCGAGCTCGTAGGAGATGCCGCTCGCCGTGTCGACCTCGGTGCCGTCGATCACTGCGACGAGGTCGAGGGTCACGAAGTCGCCGTTCGACGCGGGGCGGTCGACTGTGATGAGGGTGCCGAAGCGGCTGCGGAGGCGCTCGAGCTCGGCGTCGACCTCGTCGTCGCCGACCTCGACCGAGTCGACCGTGAGCTCGAGGCCCGCATACTCGGGCAGCTCGACCTCGGGGCGCACGTCGACCTCGATCGCGAGGAGCAGGTCGCCGGAGAAGTCCTTCTCGTCGGGCCACTCGACGATGTCGGCCTCGGGGCGGCCGAGCGGGCGGAGCTCGTGCTCGGTGACCGCGGCGCGGTAGAAGCCGTCGAGGCCCTCGTTCACCGCGTGCTCGAGTACGGCGGCCTTGCCGACCCGCTGGTCGATGATGGGCGGCGGAACCTTGCCCTTGCGGAACCCGGGCACGTTGATCTGCTCGGCGATGTGCTCGTAGGCGTGGGCGATGCTGGGCTTCAGCTCCTCGGGCGTCACCGAGATGGTGAGCTTGGCGCGCGTCGGGCTCAGCTTCTCAACCGAAGTGGTCGGCATGTGGAAGATCTCCTGTTGTGTGGAAGTTCGTGTCGAGTCTGGTCGACTCGTCGGGGCGACAGGATTCGAACCTGCGACCTCCCGCTCCCAAAGCGGGCGCTCTACCAAGCTGAGCTACGCCCCGAGTCGCTGACTCAACTCGTCCGATACATCTGTGCGGCACGCCGGAGCACGCCGAAGCACGGATGGACCCACGAAAGTCTACTGCACCCGTGGAGCGGTCGCCCGACGCGCGTCGTGGCGATCGCGTCCCGAGCGGTGCTGTGGATGATCCGACACGACACGCTCTCGGCGCGTGGCAGAGTGTGCCCATGACCGACCGCCTCACCCGCCTGGAAGCGCGGGACCTCCGCCGTTGGCCCGCCGATCCGGCACAACTCGTCGACACGACGCTCTGCCCCGCCTGCTTCAGTCGCCTGTACTCCTCGCGCTGCATCGAGTGCGGACTCGAATTGGGCGTTCCCGCGGCGGTCGAGCTGCTCGCCGTCTCGACCCGGGTGTTCGAGGAGGAGGGACGACGCCAGCAGGTCATCACCCGGATGCGCGAGGCGCAGGCGGCGCAGGAGTCGTCGCCGTCAGGCGTTCCGGCGCGCGAGCCGGCAATGACGGTCGCTTCGACGGCAGCGTCGAGGCCATCGGTTCCGGATGCCGCGGCGGCGACGCGCCCGCAACCGCCGACCCCCGCGGCATCCGCGCCCCGTGACCACGACGGTGGTCCGCGCCGGTCGGGGGTGCAGGTGCTCCTCCTCACCCTCGGCGTGCTGCTCATCTCGATCACGGCGATCGTCTTCCTCTTCGTCGCCTACCTCGTCGCGAGCCTCGAAACGCGCTCGGTGATCATCGCCGCGGCGAGCGTGCTGGTGCTCGGGGTCGCGTGGATGCTGCGGGCACGGCGCCTTCCGAGCACGGCCGAGGGCGTGGCATCCGTCGCCGTCGTGCTGCTGCTGCTCGACGTGTGGATCGTGCGCGCGAACGGACTGTTCGGCACCGACGCCCTGAACACGGCCGCCTACACCGGGATCGCGTTCGCCGTCATGTCGGGCCTGCTTGCCGCAGCACGGGCGCTGAGCGGCATCCGTGTGCCGGGGTACGCGGCCGCTGCACTCACGCCGATCGCAGCGTTCCTGCTCGGCGACGCGATCGACCCCGAGACCGCCACGGGTTTCTGGTTCGGCGGCCTCGTCGCCGCAACGCTCGCCGCCGCGGCCGTCGCCGTGGCGCCCCGATCGCCGGAGCGCACGATCCTCGTGTCGACGGGATTCGCCGGCGGCGGGGTGGCTCTCGCATCGGCATCCTGGGCGATGCCCGATGTTCGGTGGAGCGCGACCTTGGCGTTCGCCGCCGTGGCCGCCGCGTGCTTGCTGCTCGTTGTCGCGGTGCGCATCGCACGCGGTGGGGTGGCACCGGGTTGGGGTCGTGCGGCCGCGATCGGCGCCGGCCTCGCCGCAACCCTTGCGCCCGCAGTCGAGATCGGCGCTGAGCTCGATGCGGGCGCGGCGATCTGGCTCGCGCCCGCCTCGGCGGGGGCGGTCTCGGCGGTCCTCGCCGGACTCTCCCGACCGCCCGCCCGTACTGGCGCTGAAGCGCGCGCCGCACTCATCGCTTCGGCCGCGGTGACGGCGGCCGCGTCTCTTCCGGGACTCGTGGTCGGGGCCGCGGCAATCGGCGTTCGCCTGATCGCGAGCACTCCTCCGTGGCAGGTCGCAGCCGACGAGCGAGTGTTGTGGGCTCCGGCCGAGCTCGACCTCGGAACGATGCTCGTGCCGTTCGCCTTCGCCGCGGAAGCAACTGCCGTGCTGCTGATCCTCGGCTCCCTGCGCCGTTTCGCCGCGATACCGATCGCCGCCGCCATCGGCGGAGCGCTCGTCATCGGGGCGATCGCGCCGGGAGCCGCCGTTCCGGTGGCGATGTTCGTCGCCGTCGGTGCCGGCGCACTCGTCATCGCGTCGAGCCGCGTGTCGAGGCGAGTTCCGGCACTTCTGCCGGTTCTCGCGGTCTTCGGGATGACCGGCGCCGCACTCGCCGTCTGGACGGGATACTCGAACGTCGACGTGTGGCCCTGGACGATCGCCGGGGTGCTCGCGATGGCCGTCGCCGGCCGCCTGCGCGCGCGGCGGGTCTGGTCCGCGGCCGCCGCTCGCGGAGTGGGCACGGCGCATCTCGTCGTGGCCGTGCTGCTCGCCATCGCCACGGCGTTCACGATCCCGCTGTGGCTCGAGGCCGCGGGAGCCCCCCTTGCCGCGCCCTTTGACTCCCCGTTGATGTGGCTCGGCGCGGTGGGGGCGGGCCTCCTCGCCGTCGTCCTGTTCGTGCGGGGCATCTCCGACGCCGACCGGATCGGCCTCGCCGTGCCGCTGCTCGCCGCGTCGACGATCGCCGCCGTCATGGCCGCGTTCGACGCCGAGGCGGCACTGGATTGGCTGCCCGCCGCCCTCACCGCGGTCGTCGTCATCGTCGCCCTTCGCGCGCCGCTCCCGACGCTCGTGAAGGTGCTGCTCGCGGCAACGGGCCCGATGCTCCTCGCCGTCGCGTTCGACCGGGTTCTGGCGGGAATCCCCGATGGTCCTCCCGCGGTCCTCGGTGCGGCCGGCGCGGTGCTGCTCGCGGCCGCGCTCGCGGCGCTCCTCGTGCCTGGCGATTCGCGCGCCGTCCGCATCGCGTGGTGCGCGTCGCTCGGACTCGCCGGCCTCATCGCACTCGCGAGTTGGAGCGTCGCGGGCGACCAGCAGTGGCTCCTCCTGCTGCTCCTCGCCCCCGTGCCGATCCTCGTCGCGTCGCAGGGCGGCGACCCGATCGGCGGTCCTGCCACGATCCGGCACCTCTCGTGGCTGAGTCCCATCTTCCTGGTCGGCGCCGCATGGTCGTGGCTCTCGGGCGACGGGGTCGACGACGTCGAGGCCTACACGCTGCCCCTCGCCGCAGCCCTCGCCGCGGCCGGCGCGCTCGTCACGTGGCGCCGCAGCACCGCCCTGTCACGTGCCGGCGGTCGTACCACGCTGTTCGCGACGGCCGCGGTCGTCGCCGTGCTGCCGAGCGTCGGTTCGAGCGGCGCCTCAGAGCTCCGCACGCTCGTGCTCGTGGCATCCGGCACCGTGATCGCCGTCGCAGCGGCATTCCTCCCCGAAGCCGCCAGAGGCGTTCCGATCCGGCTCCTCGGCGTCGCGACCGGCTGGGTGGCGCTCACGGGCGCCGCTCTGGTGCGCGGCGCCGCCGTCGCGCTCGGCGAGTCGAGCGAGGTGCCGGTCGAGTTCTGGCCGGTGATCGCGCTCGCGGCCGGTGGCGCCATCGCGGTGATCTGGGCGCGGGGCGGATCGAAGCCCGACGTGATCGGCGAGGCGCTGCTCGCGGCATCCGTCGTCACCGCCTCGGTTCCGACGCTGCTCGCCGTCGTGTCGGGCGAGCAGCCGGTGCTGCGCGCAGCCGTGCTGTTCCCGCTGCTCGCGGTCGCGCACATCGCCGGCGCGGCCGTGCCCGTCCGACCGGCCGCGGGGCCGATCTTCGCGTGGAGCACGCTCGGCGTCCTGGTGCTCGGGGGAATCGTGGTGCTGGTGCCCGGCGAGGTCGATCCGTTCGACATCGTCACGGCGTCGGTCGGCGTCGCACTCGTCGGCGCCGGGGCGTTCCGGATGCGGCGCTCCCCCGGCCTCGGCAGCTGGCCCGCGCTGGCGCCCGGCCTCGCGGTGCTGATGATCCCGGCTCTCTTCGCCGACTTCACCGATCCGCAACTGTGGCGGATCGTCGCCCTCGGCGTCGTCGCCGCGGTCGCGGTGCTCGTCGGAACGATGCGCCGGCTGCAGGCGCCGCTGCTCGTCGGCGGCTCGGTGCTGCTCGTGCACGCGATCGCACAGCTCTGGCCGTGGATCACCTGGCTGTACGAAGCCGTGTGGTGGTGGCTGTGGCTCGGCATCGCGGGCGTGATCCTGATCGCGCTCGCGGCGACGTACGAGCGGCAACTGCGACTTGCGCGCGGCACCATCCGCTCGATCACGACGCTGCGATAGCCGAGCGGATTGCCGCGGCATCCGTCACATTCGCTCGGCCCACTCCGCACGCCACTCCGGTGCGGGGAACGGTTCACTCCAGTACGCCGTCTCCTTCGCGATCTTGCCATCGCGCAGCTCGAAGATGAACACCGTCTGATAGACCGCGCCGTCGCCGTAGTCGAGGGTGGCCTCGGCGACCCAGAGATCGCCCTCCCCGACCAGGCGCCTCGGCGTGATCTTCGGAAGTCGCGGGAAGGATCGGTACACGCTGCGCCGGTTGTCGCCGCCGACGATGCGTTCACCGGACTGCGGCCACTCCATGACGGCATCCTCGTGGAAGACGGCATCCATGCCGTCGACGTCTCCGGCGTTCAGCGTCGCGATCAGCGCCTCGACCGTCCCTCGTCCACCCATGCGCGTGCTCCCTTGAACGGATGCCGCGCGCGCACCGTGCAGGACCGACCCGTGCCGTGTACTACGATGATCCAGTGCCCGCCGCGCGGGCGCTCGCGGATGTAGCTCAATGGTAGAGCCTCAGTCTTCCAAACTGATTACGCGGGTTCGATTCCCGTCATCCGCTCCGAGAACGTCGTCGCTGAAGTCGGGCCGATCCGCCCGGGCCAAGCCCTGGCAGCTCTGCCACGACGCGCCTACTGTGAGAGGGTCCGAGTCCGGAGCGCGATGCGTTGCCACTCGCGCGATCCACACGCCGAACCCGCGCGTCCGGATCGGCCGGAAGGGACACACCATGTCCACGCACAGGATCGGCTACTTCGTCGGGAGCCTCTCGAGCACCTCGATCAACCGTGTGCTCTCGAAGGCCCTCATCAAGCTCGCGCCTGACGGGCTCGAGTTCACCGAGATCCCCATCCGCGACCTGCCGCTGTACAGCCAGGACTACGACGCGGACTTCCCGGCTCCGGCGCGAGCACTCAAGCAGGCCATCGATGCATCCGACGGGATCCTCTTCGTCTCCCCCGAATACAACCGGTCGATCCCCGGCGCGCTGAAGAACGCCATCGACTGGGGTTCGCGCCCGTGGGGCACGAACTCGTTCGCTCGGAAGCCCACCGGCATCATCGGCGCCTCCCCGGGAGGCATCGGCACCGCCGTGATGCAGTCCTCGATGCGCAGCGTGCTGAGCTTCCTGGATGCCCCGCAGTTGAACGCGCCCGAGGCCTACATCACATTCAATTCTGAGGACTTCGGCGACGACGGGGAGGTCGGGAACGAGAGCACGGCCGAGTTCCTGCGCCACTACATGTCGGAGTACGAGGCGTTCGTGCAGCGCGTCCTCTCCGTCAACGCACCCGGGCACATCGGCGACGAGCATCCCGACTCGCGGCATTGACGGGCGCCCGTGTCAACCCCGGCCAGCCGAGCCTTCCCTTCCTTGAATTGCCCGGCCGTCGGCGTAGCGTTGAACCCGACCGACGCTCCAAGGAAGGTGGATCACGATGACAGACACCAAGGCCGCTCCGAAGTCGAAGGGCTCGAAGGCCGGCAAGGCGCTCAAGGCCCCGAAGGGCAACAGCGCGGATGTCGCGGCGGGCGTCGCCCAGTACCTGACCCCGGTGGTGCAGGAGCTCGTCGCCCTCGCCGTCAACGGCAAGCAGGCGCACTGGCATGTGCGCGGAGTGAACTTCATCGCGGTACACGAGCTGCTCGACGAGGTCGTCGCCCACGCACAGGGTTGGGCCGATGTGGCCGCGGAGCGTGTCGTCGCGCTCGGCTTGCCGGTCGACGGCCGCTTGAAGTCGGTCGCAGACAAGAGCGGCGCCGCGAACCCGAAGCTCGGATTCCAGCCGTACGACGAGGCGATCGCCGATGTGGTCGCGCAGATCGACCTCGCGACCGAGAAGGTCAACGACGCGATCGAGGGACTCGAGGAGCTCGACCCCGCGAGCCAGGACGTCGCGATCGAGATTCGCCGCGGCCTCGACAAAGACCGCTGGTTCCTCTTCTCGCACGTGGCCGTGAAGTAGCCGCCGAGCCGACCCGCGATGGCGGGCTGAACGGGCCCGGGTGCAGAATGCCGCTATGACGGCGGATGCTCCCGGGCCCGCGTCGTCCCCGGACGACGATGTCGCACGGCTCACCGATGCGCAGAAGTCGTTGCGCGCGCAGATGCTCGCCACCGAGCACTGGAGCCTGCTCGCCTCACGATCGACGACGCAGAGCGAGGTGCTCACGCGGATCGCGATCTTCCTCACCCTCGTGTCGGCTGGGCTCATCACCCTCGGTGTACTCGGCAACGCCACCGGGTTCCGTGGATGGTTCGGCGTCGCCGCCCTCGGTGTGCTGGCCCTGCTCGTGCTGCTCGGCGTGATCACGCAGCTCCGGGTCTTCAACACAGCGACCGAGGACCTCGTCTACGTCCTGGCGATGAACCGCCTTCGCGGCGCCTACCTCGATCTCGACCCCGGCATCGGGCGCTATTTCATGACGGGCACGACCGACGACGATTCGGGTGCCGTGGCGACCTACTATCCGTTCGCCGTGCGCGACCGATCCCAGGTGTTCGCCAGCTCGATGATGCTGATGCTCGTGGTGAACACCGCCCTTGTCGGGCTTTTCGTGGGGGCGCTCGTCTTCGCGTCGAGTGACTCGATCGGGTGGTCTGTCGCAGTCGGCGCGTTCATCGCCGCGGCGCAGTTCGTGCTGTGGATGCTCAAGGGCTACCGCAGCTACCGGCAGGTGCTGCGCACTCACGTACCGTTGCGCCGCGCCGCACCCTGAGTAGAGGTCAGCGCTGCAGCCAGGTGAGCACCGCGAGCACGCGCCGGTGATCGGTGCCCGAGTCCTCGAGAGCGAGCTTCTGGAAGATCGAGGTCACGTTCTTCTCCACTGCGCCCACGCCGATGTAGAGCTGCGTGGCGATGCCGGCGTTCGTGCGCCCCTCCGCCATGAGCGCCATCACCTGGCGCTCTCTCGGGGTGAGCGTCGCGAGCGGGTCGCTGCGACGCGAGAGGAGTTCGGCCACGACTTGCGGATCGAGCACCGTGCCGCCCTGGCTCACGCGCTCGACCGCGTCCTCCAGCTCGTCGAGGGAGGCGACCCGGTCTTTCAGCAGGTAGCCCATGCCGCCCTCGCCCGACGAGAGCAGTTCGTGGGCGTACGTGCCCTCGACGTACTGGCTGAGCAGCAGCACGCCGAGCCGGGGCATCCGCCGACGCAGATCGATCGCCGCACGCACGCCCTCGTCGCGGAACGTGGGCGGCATGCGCACGTCGAGGACGGCGAGATCGGGCCTCGTCTCGTCGATCTCTGCAAGGAGCGAGTCGGCGTCGCCGTAGGCGGCCACGGTCTCGAAGCCGGCCTCGTCGAACAGCCGCACGAGCCCCTCGCGCAGCAGCACCGAGTCCTCGGCGAGCACGATGCGCAAGGGGCTGCGGGCGGCATACGTCATGCCCCCAACACTAGCGAGGAGTCATGCGCTGTCGGATGCCGCGAGCGGCACGAACGGCACGTGCGCGCCGATCGACGTCGGCCCGCCCGCGGGGCTGTCGATCACGAGCATGCCGCGGAGACCGCGCACCCGCTCGTCGAGGCCGGCGAGACCATGCCCCGGCGTGGGCGCCGCCCCGCCGCGGCCGTTGTCGGTCACCCACACGTCGATCCAGTATCCGGCCGCGCCCTCGTCGCGCGTGCCGACGCGGAGGCGGATCGCGCTCGCCTCGGCGTGCTTCGCGGCGTTCGTGAGGAGCTCGGCGGCGATGAAGTACGCGTTGCGTTCGATCGGCGCGGGGAGCGCGGCATCCGACAGGTCGATCTCGACCGTGACGGGCACGGGGCTCCGCAGCGCGAGCGACTCGAGGGCCACGGCGAGACCGCGGTCCTGCAGAATGGGCGGCGCGAACCCGCGGGAGAGGGCCCGGAGCTCATCGAGGGTCTCGCGTGCCTGGTCGCGTGCTTCGCCGAGGAGTTCCCGAGCGGAATCGGGATCGCGCTCGAGCCGGCGTTCGATCGTCGCGAGGTCCATCTGCAGGCGCACCAGACGCTGCTGCGGGCCGTCGTGGATGTCGCGCTCGAGCCGGCGGAGCGAGGCGTCCTCCGCCTGCACCGCGGCACCGCGCGAGGCCGCCAGCTGGGCGACCTCGACCTCGAGGGCCTCGGAGCGCCATGCGCCGAGCAGACCCCGCGCGATGACGTCGTGCAGCAGTGTGAGGCCGCGGAACACGAACGGCAGCGTCAGGAGGAAGATCACCCCGACGATGAACTCGAATACGCGCTCGCCGACGACCGGGTCGATGTCGAAGACGTTGCCCGGGAAGAGGAAGTCGAGCACGACGTCGTGGATCCACAGGTCCTGCTCGTTCTCGGGGATGAACCGCTGCCAGATCCAGCCGGTCGTGCCGCCGAGTGCGACGGCGGTCCACGCGACTGTGAGACTCCACGTGACGATGCTGATGATCGGGTTGATGATCAGGCCGTGCAGGAGGTACAGCCAGTAGTGCCCGTCGATGAACGGCGCGAACATCGTGCGCCAGAAGCCCTGGTTGCGATCGGCGTGGTCCCAGCGCGGCGGGGTGACCGCGGGTCGGCCCGCCCATCGCAGGCGCACGAGTTCGAGCATGCCGAATCCGCGCCCGATGAACATCGCGGCCACGACGATGAAGATGCCGAACACGAGGAAGATGAGTCCGAGTCCGGTGAAGAAGATGGTCGAGATCAGGCTCAGGCCGATGATCGCGATGGGCATCGTGAGGATGAGGAACGCGAACTCGCGGGGAACGCTCGCCCAGAGGGCGCCGTAGCCGCGGCGGCGCGGCGCGGCATCCGCTCGCCCGGCAGTCGTGGTCTCGGTGGTCATGGTCTCGGTCGTCAGGCTCTCAGTGCTCATGGTCGGTGCTTCCTTCTGTCATGGTGGCAGACTGGCCGGGTTCGACGACGGCGAACTGGCCCATCATGCCCTGGTCCTCATGCCACAGCAGGTGGCAGTGGTACATGTACGGAGTGTCGGGATCGGCATAGTCCTCGAATCGCAGGATCAGCTCGAACTCCGTCTCGGGGGCGGCGAAGATCGTGTCCTTCCACCCCGCGAGCTCGGGCGGTGGCGGCGCGCCGTCGATCGACGCGATGCGGAACTGCACGTCGTGCACGTGGAAGCTGTGCGGCATCTGCGTCGTGTTCGTGACCGTCCAGCGCTCGGTGGTGTCGACCGTGACGGTCTCGTCGATGCGGCCCATCTTCATCTGGTGCCCGTTGATGTTGAAGCCGTCGAGATGGAACGTGCGGCTCGTGACCACCTGGCTCTCCTCCACCGGCGGCACCTCGGCGAGTCGGTCGGGAACTGCCGGCGATGGGTCGAGCCGGTCGGCTGCGCGCATCTCGAGCACGTCGAACGAGTCGGTGCCGCCGTTCATCGCGGCGATCGAGTCGATCATGCCCGCGGCGTCGGCGGTCATCTCCGAGCGCAGCACGAGCCGCTCCCCCGGCGTCACCCGTACGAGCACCTCGGCGCGTTCACCGGGTGAGAGTATGATGCGGTCGAGCTCGACGGATGCCTCGAGCAGCCCGCCGTCGGTGGCGATCAGTTCCACGGGGCGACCGTCGCTCCACGTGAACGCGTAGGTGCGCGCGGTCGATGCGTTGAGCAGGCGCAGGCGCACGAGCTCGTCGCCGACCTCGAGGTACGGGCCGCGGGTGCCGTTCACGAGGAGTTCGTCGCCGAGACCGCCCGCGAACCCGCGCTGCGAACCCTCCCGCACGCCCTCGGCCGAGAAGCCCGTGTCCTGCACGATGACGGGGATGTCGTCGACGCCGTACTCGCGCGGGAGCGGGAGCGCCGCCTCCGCGTCGTCCTTCAGCAGGAACATCCCGGCGAGGCCGCGCTGCACGTGCGACTCCGTCTCGCCGTGCGGGTGCGGGTGGTACCAGAGGGTCGCCGCCGGCTGGTCGATGCGCCACTCGGGCGACCACGTGGCATCCGGGTCGACCATCTGGTGCGGGCCCCCATCCATCTCGGCGGGCAGGTGCATGCCGTGCCAGTGCACGGTCGTGGGCACGTCGAGCGAATTCGCGACGTCGACGCGCACGCGTTCGCCGCGCGTCGCCACGAGGGTGGGGCCGAGGTAGGAGCCGTTGAACCCCCACGTGGCGCTCGGAACGCCGGGCGTGAACTCGGTGGTGCCGGCTTGCGCGTCGAGCATGAAGACGCGGGTGCCGTCGGCGTCGACGGTCGACTCGGCGAGCGGCGGGATCGCAAGGGGCGTCTCGAAGTCGACCTTGCCGACGGTGGAGACGGGGCTCGGTCCGACGAGTCCGCATCCGGCGAATGCCGCGGCCACGATCACTCCGGCGGCGACGGCGGCGAGAGCGCCGGCGGTGGCGCGGGGCCGGCGCATCCGGGCTGGGAGCGGGCGTGAAGCTGACATGCTTCCAGCCTCGCGAGGCAGACCCCGTCGCCCCAGCCGGGGAACGGCCGGATCGGGGCGGGGGTTTCCCCCCGGACGCTACTCGATCACCGAGTGAGTGGTGCGGCCGGCGAGGAGCGTCATCGCGACCGGCATCCGCCGGAGTTCGTCGACGGATGCCGCGAGCGGATCGGACTCGACCACTGCGACGTCGGCGGGGGCGCCGACCGCGACCTCGGTGCCCTGGCCGCCCGTCGATGCGGCGAGCGCCGCCCGGGCCTCGATCGCCTGTTCGGGATGCCACGGCTCGCGCCCGTCGCGGGTGCGTCCGACGGCCGCGGCGATCGCCACCCACGGATCGAGCGGCGCCACTGGGGCGTCGGAGCCGAGCGCGAGCTCGACTCCGGCCGCGGCGAGCTCGGCGAGCATGAACGCGCGATCGGTGCGGCCGGCCCAGTACCGGTCGGCCACGTCGCGGTCGTCCATGGCGTGTTCGGGCTGCACGCTCGCGACGATGCCGAGCGCGGCGAAGCGCGCGACATCCTCGCGGCGGAGGAGCTGGGCGTGCTCGATCGAGCCGGCGCAGCCGACTGCAGCGTACGCGTCGAGCACGACCGCGTTCGCCCGGTCGCCGATGGCGTGCACGGCCGGAATGAGGCCCGCGGCATCCGCTCGCCGCATCAGCGGCACGAGCTCGTCGTGGGGCACGGTGGCGAGCCCGTACGGGTGGTCGCCGTCGCCGAGCCCGGGGTATCGGTCGAAACACCACGCCGTGCGCGTGTTCAGGGAGCCGTCGGTGATGACCTTGTAACCGCCGACCGTCACCAGTCCGCCCGTCGCGGGCACCTCGTCGCCCGTGCGCAGCCCCTCGGCGATCGCCCGCTCCAGGTGCTGCGTGTAGACGCCGAAGCAAACGCGCAGCGAGCGGATGCCGCCGCCCACGCGGCGGGCCCAGTCGTCGCGGTTCCAGCGCATCTCGTAGTCGGTGATGCCGACGACGCCGCGCGCTGCCGCGTTCGCTGCAGCGTCGGCGACCCAGCCGTCGAGCACGTCGTCGGCGACGTCGTCGAGTCGCCTCACGAGCCGGAAGCAGTCACCCTCGCGGAGCACGCCGCTCTCCCCCGCGACCTCCCCGACGTCGTACCGGCGAGCCGCCGCCGAGTTCAGCCAGCACGAGTGCAGGTCGGCGGAGACGAGCACGACCGGAGTGTCGCCCGAGACCTCGTCGAGGATCGCCCGGCTCGGGGCATCCGCCCAGAGTCCGTCGCGGTAGCCGAAGCCCATGACCTCGCGCTCGCCGGCATCGACGGATGCCGCGACGAGTGCAGCAGCCGCGGCCGCCGAGTCCACCCCGGCAAGGTCGAGCCGGCGCGACACCATCGCCCACTGCGAGAAGTGCACGTGCCGGTCGTGCAGACCCGGAATGACCCAGCGGCCGTCGAGGTCGAGGCGTCGCGCCGCGGCTGGCCGGTCGACGGTACCGGCGGCACCGGCGGGCGAGATCGAGGCGATCACGCCGCCGTCGACGTGTACGTCGACTCGGCCGTCGCGCGCCGGGATCCGCGCGTTCGCGAGCAGCAGGGGCGGCGCGGCATCCGCCACCGGCCGATTCGGCGTCGCCGTCATGCTCGGGCCGCCCGCAACGCCTCGTGCGTGCGGCGCATCTCGGCGGCGAGCGCGGCACTCGCGTACGGACCGTCGCCCTCGAGCTCGCCGATGATGCGGTTCACCGTCTCGGCCGGCTTGTTCTGGCTCATCTTGTTCTTCGCGACGAACCGGGTGATCGGAATCCGGAGGCCGACCGTGCCGGTCGCGATCCGGTCGGCGTAGGCCGAGTCCTCGGCGGTGCCGCGCATGCGTCGCGGTTCGGGCATCGGGCCTTCGAAGTGGTCGACGAGCGCCTCGAGCACCCGCAGGTTCTCGTCGTGCTCGAGCAGCCCGGGGGTGCCGTACAGGTGCGCGGTCACGAAGTTCCAGGTGGGCACGGCCGGATTCGCGTCGTACCACCCCGGTGAGATGTAGCCGTGCGGACCCTGCGCGATCACCATGACCTCGTGACGAGCGAGTTCGTGCACGACCTCGTCGGGGCGCCCCACGTGCGTGAGCAGCACGATGCCGTCAGCGGTCTCGTCGAGGAGCACCGGGTAGTGGGACGCCACGAGGCCCGCGGCATCCGTCATGCTCACGATCGTCATCCACGGATGCTCGCGGATGAGGCGCTTCACGCCCTCCTCGCTCGCGAGAGTGAAACTGGGGTTCTGTCGCATCTGTCTCCTCAGGCCTGGCAGTAGGGGCACCAGTAGAGCTTGCGCGCGCCCAGCTCCTCGAGCACGATGTTCGTGCCGCACACCCGGCAGGGCAGGCCCTCGCGCTTGTACACCCAGTGCCGGTCGGCGCGGTTCGCCATGGCCGCACGGTACGCCTCGGGATCGAGGTCGTCCATCGTCATCATCTGGCCGGTCTCCACGCCGATGCGCAGCAGCCTCGACCAATCGTGCCACAGGTGCCGCACGTGCTCCTCGGGCACGTCGCGGCCCGGCGTGTGCGGGTTCTGGCGGGCGCGGAACAGGAGTTCGGCGCGGTACACGTTGCCGATGCCCGCGACGACGTTCTGGTCCATGAG
This sequence comes from Agromyces sp. NPDC058484, assembly GCF_042720415.1. Taxonomy (NCBI): domain Bacteria; kingdom Bacillati; phylum Actinomycetota; class Actinomycetes; order Micrococcales; family Microbacteriaceae; genus Agromyces; species Agromyces sp. NPDC058484. The sequence continues at coordinate 315,833 of NZ_JBHXMP010000001.1, forward strand.
CAGCAGCGCGATCGGCGTCGACTTCCTGGTGACGGATGCCGCGAACCGGTCTTCGGCGGCCTTCCCCTCGTCGATGAGCGGGTCGGGCCCGAGCCTCGCCACGACGGCCTCGACCTGTGCCGGGTCGAGCACCTCGCACGCGGTGGGGCCGCGCAGGTCGGCGCTCACGGTCTCGGTGAGCAGGCGCACGCGCACCTGGCCGACGGGATCGGGCGGGAACGTCTCGAGCTCGTTGCCCGTCGGTCCCTGAGCCTGTCGAAGGGTCTCCGACTCCGACATGCGCAGGCGCGTGCGCCTGGGCGCACCGATCGAGGTGATCGAGTTCTCGCCCGCCGTGTCGAAGACGACGGCATCGGGGTTCGGACCCTCGAGGAATGTGCCGCGCTGGTTCGTCTGCCCCATGCGCCCGTTCGCCGACGCGATCGTCGCGTCCATGAGGATGTCGCCCGCGAAGTCCCACGCGCCGTACATGCCGAGGTGCACACGCAGCCAGCGGTCGCCCTCGAATCCGAGGAACATCTGCTTGCCCACCGCGCGGGCATCCGTCATCCGTCGCCCGTCGAGGTCGGCCGCGCCCTCGGCGAACCGGCCCTGCGGGCTCGACGCACGTACGAGACGGCCGACGAAGTTGCGCTCGAACTGGCGGGTGATGCGGTGGACGGAATGTCCCTCGGGCATGCGGTCTCCTACGCTTCGCCGGCCGAATCCACCGCTGCGTCGACGCCCTTGCCGGCGATGTCACCGGTGGTCTCGTACTCGGCCAGCTGCGCGATGCGCCGCACGTGCCGTTCGTCGCCCGAGAACGGTTCGGCGATGAACGCGTCGATGTAGCGGATCGCCTCTTCGACGGTGTGCTGGCGGGCGCCGATGGAGATGACGTTCGCGTCGTTGTGCTCCCGGGCGAGGATGGCGGTGTCCATGCTCCACACGAGGGCCGCACGGATGCCGCGCACCTTGTTCGCGGCGATCTGCTCGCCGTTGCCCGAGCCGCCGAACACCACGCCGAGCGTGCGGATGCCGTCGGCCTGGTCACGAGCCACCGCGAGGGCCGCGTTGATGCAGAAGGCCGGATAATCGTCGCGGGCGTCGTACTCGGTCGGGCCGTGGTCGACGACCTCGTGACCCCCGTTGGTCAGGTGGTCGACGAGCGTGCGGCTGAATTCGAGGCCGGCATGGTCGGTCGCGATATGGATGCGCATGGGCCCAAGTCTAGGGATTCGGCACCCACCGCAGCGCTCGCCCGTGGGGATGCGCCCACGCGCGATGCACGCCGTCGACGGCGAGCACGAGGTCACTGCTGTCGTTGGCCACGTCGTCACGCAGGGAGATGCTCGGGAGCACCGTGCGCGGCTCCACCGAGAGCCAGTGGCCCGGCAGCGCGCGGACCGTCTCGGCGAAGCGCTCGCGGCCGGCGGGGTCGAGGTACATCAGCACCACCGTGTGGAAGACGACGAGGGTCGCGTCGGCGGGCGCCGCGGCGGCGAGCGCGGCGAGGCGCTCGTTGAGATCGCCCGCGACGACGCGGGGCGGGTCGGTCGCGGCGATGCGTGCTGCAGCCTGCAATCGGGTGCGCCGGTCGTCGTGCTCGGGCCAGATGAGCGCGTCGAGCCAGGCGAGGTCATCCGGGCAGGTCACGTCGAGCGGGTTGAGATCGATGCCGCCGCGCCAGACGATCTCAGGCAGGCGATCGGGCACGGGCACCGGCCCATTGACGGCGCAGTCGAGCACGACCTCGCTCGGGCCGTCGGCGGGGTCGAGTTGCGGATGACCCGAGTAGCGGTAGCTGTATCGGTCGGGATACAGACACAGACCTGCGGATGTCCCGACCTCGAGCAGCGCGAGCGGCCCCGGTATCCCGGCGAGCGCGGGCACGTGCAATGCGCACCGGGCCGCCTCGTTCGTCTGCGTGGCATGGGTGAGCGCAGTCGCCCGCACCTCGATCCAGTGCGCGCGGAGCCAGTCGCGGAACAGTGCGTACGGACCGAGCGGCGCCCCATGGAAGCGGGCGGCCGAGAACACGAGGTTCGGCTGCCGCTTCGCCGACGGCAGTTCGTCGACGAGGGCGATCGTGCCCGGGTCATCCGCCAGACCGAGCGCCCACGCCTCGTACGTGGCCGACATCCCCCGTGCCTCCACCTCGGCGAACACCCGGTATCGCTCGGAGGTCGGTGCGTTGGGATCGACACTGGCGCGCATGCGGTCACGCTACCCGAGTTCGGAGGGTCGGCATGCGGTACCTCGTCCTCACGCGATCCGGCAAGGCTGCTGCTCGCTGCGGCCGGGTCTAGGCTGGGTCACGTTGCCCGCGGCCACGAGCCGCGTCGATATGCGAAGGAGCGCGCGTGCCCGGAGAGAACCTCACCCGATCAGAAGCCGAGGAGCGCGCGGCGCTCGTGACGGTGCACGACTACGATGTCGTGCTCGACGTCACCACCGGACCCGAGGTGTTCAAGACCACCACGACGGTGCGGTTCGCGGCAACCGCGCCGGGTGGCTCGACGTTCATCGACGCCATCACCGCCGCCGTGCACTCGGTCACGCTCAACGGCGTCGAGCTCGACCCCGCCGAAGTGAGCGACGGCGTGCGCATCCAGCTGCCCGACCTCGCCGCCTCGAACGAACTCGTCGTCGTGGCCGACGGCAACTACATGAACACCGGCGAGGGCCTGCACCGCTTCGTCGACCCCGTCGACGGCGAGGCGTACCTCTACACCCAGTTCGAGGTTCCCGACTCGCGCCGCATGTTCGCGGTGTTCGAGCAGCCCGACCTGAAGGCGGCGTTCCGCTTCACCGTGACCGCGCCGGCGCACTGGGAGGTCGTGTCGAACTCCCCCACGCCCCCTTCGACAAGCTCAGGGACCGGCTCTGACGGCATCGACCGCGCGACGTGGACGTTCGAGCCCACGCCGCGCATCTCCAGCTACATCACCGCGCTGATCGCCGGCCCGTACGCCGTCGTGCGCGATGAGCTCACGAGCGCCGACGGACGCACCATTCCGCTCGGCGTGTTCAGCCGCATGAGCCTCTCGCAGTACCTCGACGCCGATTACATCTTCGAGAAGACGAAGCAGGGTTTCGAGTACTTCGAGGCGAAGTTCGGCGTGCCGTACCCGTTCGAAAAGTACGACCAGCTCTTCGTGCCCGAGTACAACGCCGGCGCCATGGAGAACGCGGGCGCGGTGACCTTCACCGAGTCGTACGTGTTCCGTTCGAAGGTGACGGATGCCGTGCGCGAGCGCCGAGTCGTCACGATCCTGCACGAGCTCGCGCACATGTGGTTCGGCGACCTCGTCACCATGAAGTGGTGGAACGACCTGTGGCTGAACGAGTCGTTCGCCGAGTGGGCGTCGACGATCGCCACTGCCGAGGCCACCGAGTGGGCAGGCGCATGGACCACCTTCAACGCGATGGAGAAGAGCTGGGCATACCGCCAGGACCAGCTCCCGTCGACGCATCCGGTCGTCGCGACCATCAACGACCTCGAAGACGTGCAGGTGAACTTCGACGGCATCACCTACGCCAAGGGCGGGTCGGTGCTGAAGCAGCTCGTCGCCTGGGTGGGCGTCGACGCCTTCTTCGCCGGGGTGTCGGCGTACTTCACGAAGCACCAGTGGGGAAACACGACCCTCGCCGACCTGCTCGCCGAGCTCGAGACCGCGAGCGGACGCGACCTCTCCGGCTGGTCGGGCCTCTGGCTCGAGACCGCCGGCGTGAACACGCTGCGTCCCGAGATCGAGACCGACGACGCCGGCACCATCACCTCCTTCGCGGTGCTGCAGTCGGCCACGGCCGAGCACCCGACGATCCGCCCGCATCGCCTCGCGATCGGGTTCTACAACCTCACGGGCGGCAGGCTCGTGCGCGACCACCGCGTGGAGCTCGACGTCGACGGCGAGCGCACAGAGGTCGCCGAGCTCGCCGGGTCCGCACGGCCCGACCTGGTGCTGATCAACGACGACGACCTCGCATACGCGAAGATCCGGCTCGACGAGGCGTCGCACGGCGTCGCCCTCGCGAACCTCTCCGAGATCGAGGACCCCCTGGCCCGCGCGCTCGTATGGGGATCGGTGTGGGATGCCACGCGCGATGCCGAGACCCGGGCGAGCGACTTCCTCGCGCTCGTGCTCGGCAACATCGCGAGCGAGACCGAGTCGACGACGCTGCGCATCGTGCTCGCGAACGCAGTGCTCGCGGCGAGCGCCTACACGGCACCCGAACGACGCGCCGAGGCGCGCCGCACGCTCGCCGACGGGTTCTGGAGGCTCGCGCAGCAGGCCGCGCCCGGCAGCGACGCGCAGTTCCAATTCGTCACGAACTTCGCGACCCTCGCCGAGGCGGGCTCGCATGTCGACGAACTCGGGGCGTTGTACGACGGATCCCTCGAGCTCGACGGCCTCGAGATCGACACCGACCTCGGCTGGGAGCTGCTCATCGCGCTCGTCGCTTCGGGCCGCGCCGGCGACGCCCAGATCGATGAGCGGCTCGCGAGCGACAACACCGCGACCGGCCAGCAGTCGGCCGCCCACGCGCGCGCCGCGATCCAGACCCCCGAGGGCAAGCAGCGCGCCTGGGCGTCCCTCGTCGACGTCGACACGGCGACGAACACCGTCGTGCGCGAGACCGCTGAGGGCTTCCTCCGCGCGGACGACACGGCACTGCTCGAGCCGTTCGTCGAGCGGTACTTCGACATGCTCGAGCGCGTGTGGCATGAGCGCAGCTACGCGATCGCCGAGAAGCTCGTCGACGGCTTGTACCCGTCGCCGCTCGCGAACCGCGCCCTCGCCGACGCGAGCCGCGAATGGCTCGACACGCACCCCGACGTGCCGGCGCTCCGTCGCCTCGTCGTCGAGCGGCTCGCCGGGATCGACCGCGCCCTCGCCGCGCAGGCGCGCGATGGGCAGGACGTGTAGCCGCAGATCGTCCTTCGGGGCGGTGAGCATGGTACCTCGGTACCATCGCCGGCCGCCCCGAAACCGTTCCGGGGGCCGATGTGCAGTGTTCGGAGCGTCCGTAGCGTCGACGACATGATCACTGCAGAAGGACTCACCAAGCGCTTCGGCGAGAAGACCGCCGTCGGCGACATCTCGTTCACCGTGCGCCCCGGGCAGGTAACCGGCTTCCTCGGCCCGAACGGTGCCGGCAAGTCGACCACAATGCGCATGATCGTCGGCCTCGACGGCCCGACCGGCGGCAGCGTGACGGTCAACGGCAAGCCGTACGCACACCACCGCGCTCCGCTCCACGAGGTCGGTGCGCTCCTCGACGCGAAGGCCGTGCACACCGGTCGCACCGCCGAGAACCACCTCCTGGCCATGGCCGCCACGCACGGCATCGGCCGGCAGCGGGTGCGCGAGGTCATCGAGCTGACGGGCCTCGAATCCGTCGCGCGCAAGCGCGTGGGCGGGTTCTCGCTCGGAATGGGCCAGCGTCTCGGCATCGCGGCTGCGATGCTCGGCGATCCTGCCACGCTCATCCTCGATGAACCCGTCAATGGCCTCGACCCCGAGGGCGTGCTGTGGGTGCGCCAGTTCGTCCGACACTTCGCCTCAGAAGGTCGAACCGTCTTCCTCTCGTCGCACCTCATGAGCGAGATGGCCCTCACCGCCGACCACCTCATCGTGCTCGGGAAGGGACGCCTCATCACCGATGCCCCGGTTTCCGACGTCATCGCCGGTGGCACCCGGTCGCGCGTGCACGTGCGATCGCCGCACGCGACGCAGCTCGCCGACCTGCTCGCCGGGCCCGACGTCACCGTGATGCGTGCTGAGGCGGGCGTGCTCGAGGTCACCGGCCTCGAGGCATCCGGCATCGGCGACCTCGCCGCGCAGCATTCGCTCGCCATCCATGAACTCACCCCCCAGAACGCGTCGCTCGAGGAGGCCTACATGGCCCTCACGGCCGACGCCGTCGAATACCGCACGGAGGCACTCCGATGACCACGATCACCCCCACCGCACCGCGAACCGCCCTGCGCTCGCCCGCGATGTCGCTGAGCTTCGGCGGCATCCTCCGCTCCGAGTGGATCAAGCTGCGCAGCCTGCGTTCGACCGTCTGGTCGTACCTGTCCGTCGTCGTCATCATGCTCGGTCTCTCGCTCATGCTGTCGTTCACCATCGCGAACGACGGCTTCAGCGCACCCGACGCTCCCGGCGCCTCGGCCGCCGATCAGGTCGGCCTGTTCGTGCAGTCCTCGACGTTCGGCGTGTTCCTCGCGCAGCTCGTCGTCGCCGTGCTGGGCGTGCTCGTCATCACCGGCGAGTACAGCACCGGCATGGCGCGCTCGACGTTCACGGCGGTGCCGACGCGCCTCCCGGCGCTCGCGGCGAAGGCCGCCGTGCTGTTCGTCGTGACCTATGTGGTCAGCCTCGTGGCCGGCATCGGCGCCTACGTCGTCTCGGCCGCGGTGTTCGCCGGTCAGGACGTCTCGGCGAGCCTCACCGACCCCGACGTCTTCATGCCGCTGCTCGGCGCCTCACTGTACCTGGCGCTGCTTGGCGTCTTCGCGCTCGGAGTCGGCACCATGGTGCGCTCGAGCGCCGGCGGCATCGGCGTCGTGCTCGCGCTCATCCTGGTCGTGCCGACCGTGCTGCAGTTGGTCCCGGCGGACTGGGCCCAGGACATCCATCCGTACCTGCTCTCGACGGCGGGCACGAACATGTTCGCACCGACCGAGGTCACCGGCACCGAGACCCTCGCGGCCTGGCAGGACCTGCTCGTCGTACTCGGCTGGGTCGCCGCCGCAGTCGCCGGTGCTGCCACGCTGCTCGTGAAGCGCGACGCGTAGAGTCCTGTCCATGACCCAGCCGTGGCTCGCCCCCGACCACCCGGATGCCGTGGTCGGGGGCGAGCCGCGCCTGCCCCGGCCGCCCGGTGTGTTCCGGCAGTTCTGGGGCCGGCATCCGCGGCTCAGCGACGGGCTCATCGCCGGCACCTACGGACTCCTCACGATCATCACCGCAATCGTCACCGCCGTCGTCGACGGACTCCCGGTGTGGTTCGCCATCGTCGAAGTCGCGTCGATCCTCGCGGCGGCCGTCGCGCTCTTCCTACTCCGCCGCACGCGCCCCCGGATCGTGCTGGGGCTCGGCCTGCTCGTGTGCCTGGTCTCGGCGCCGGCGGGATCCATCGAGATCATCGCGATCCTGTTCGCCCTCTACGCGGTCGCCGTCTACGACTCGTCGCGGTCGGCTTGGATCGGTTTCGGCGTGTCGGTGGGCGTCGCCGCGCTGACGTCATTCCTCGCCGCTCGACTCGGCGACATCCTCATCGTCGAGCCGTTCGATCTCGAACCGCTGGGCTCGTCGATCGCGTTCGCGCTCTTCATGCTCATCGCGACGCTCATCGGCGTGACGGTGGGCAACCGCCGCCGGTACCTCGATGCGCTCATCGCCCGCGCCCACGACCTCGCGAGAGAACGCGACCAGCAGGCAGAGCTCGCCGCGGCGCAGGAGCGCTCGCGCATCGCCCGCGAGATGCACGACATCGTCTCGCACGGCCTGACGGTCATGATCACGCTCGCCGAGGGTTCGGCGGCGACCGCCGGCCGCGATCCTGAGCGCGCCGCCGACGCGATGCGGAACGTCGCCGACGCCGGGCGCGACGCCCTCGGTGAGATGCGCCGCATGCTGGGCGTGCTGACCGGGCCGGCTGATCAGGCCGCCGACCGATCGCCGCAGCCGGATGTCGCGGCCATACCCGCGCTCGTCGACGGCTTTCGCGAGGCGGGGCTGCCGGTGCGCCTCACCACTTCGGGGCCCGCGGTGACCGAGCCCGCGCTGCAACTCACCATGTATCGCGTCGTGCAGGAGGGACTGACGAACGCTTTGCGCCACGCCACGGGGGCGCAGCACGTCGACGTGCGCATCGAGCGGCGCGATGACGAGGTCGAGGTCACGGTCGAAGATGACGCCCGGCACAGCGCACCCCAGATGGCGGGCGCCGGTCGCGGACTCGCCGGGCTTCGCGAGCGCGTCGCACTGTACGGCGGCACCTTCGACGCTGAACCCCGGCCCGCAGGTGGATGGCGTCTCCGCTCCACGCTGCACATAGGATCCGACCGAACCGAAGAGGGCGCATGACCGACGACCGACCCTTCGCAATCCGCGTCGCCATCGTCGACGACCAGGCGCTCGTGCGCACCGGCTTCCGCATGGTGCTCGAGGCAGAGCCCGACCTCGAGGTCATCGGCGAAGCCGGCGACGGCGCAGTCGCCATCGACCTGGCACGATCCACGGCCATCGACGTCATGCTCATGGACGTGCGCATGCCGGGAGTCGACGGAATCGCCGCGACCGCCGCCGTGATGGCGGGCGAACGGCCGCCGCGCATCATCGTGCTCACGACCTTCGACCTCGACGAGTACGCCTTCGCCGCGATCCGCGCGGGCGCGAGCGGTTTCCTCCTCAAGGACGTGCGCCCACAGGAGCTCGTGAGCGCAATCCGCACCGTGCACGCGGGCGAGGCCGCCCTCGCCCCACGCATCACGCGGCGGATGATCGAGATGTTCGCCGACGAGCTGCCGCTGGCCGGTGCCGCCGGCTCGCACCCGCCGTCGCTGCTCGACACGCTGACACCGCGCGAGCGGGAGATCCTCGTCGCCATCGCCGAGGGCCTCAACAACACCGACCTCGCAGCACGCTTCCACGTGTCGGAGTCGACCGTGAAGACCCATGTCGGGCGCATCCTGCAGAAGCTCGACGCACGCGACCGCGTACATCTCGTGATCCTCGCGTATGAGCACGGCCTGCTCGCGCCGCGCCCCGGTGGCGACCGTCGGTAGGCTGGCTGGGCACCCCGACACGGAAGGTTCATCCATGCCTGCTGCCAACCTCACGCGTGTCGAAGCGGCGGATCGTTCCGTCACGGTGAGCGCCCCGGTCTACGAGGTCGTCCTCGACCTCACGAACGGCGGCGACACCTTCCGCAGCGAGACTGTCGTGCGGTTCAACAGCATCCCGGGGTCGTCGACGTTCATCGAAGCGTGCACCGACGCGGTGCACGCCGTGGAGCTGAACGGTGAGACGCTCGACCCCGCTCTCGTCAGCGACGGGACGCGCATCCGTCTCGACGGGCTGGCCGCCGAGAACGAGCTCCGTGTCGTCGCCGACGCCCGGTACACCAACACCGGCGAGGGGTTGCACCGCTTCATCGACCCGGTCGACGGCGAAGTGTACCTGTACACCGAGTTCGCCGTCGCCGAGGCGAACCGCGTCTTCGCGGTGTTCGACCAGCCCGACCTGAAGGCCTCGTTCCGCTTCACCGTGACCGCGCCCGCACGCTGGACGGTGCTGAGCAACGCGCCGACGCCGGAGCCCACGCCCCGTCCGACAGGCTCAGGGACCGCGGCCGACGGGGCATCCGCCACCTGGTCGTTCGAGGCCGGCCCCGCGATCTCGAGCTACATCGTCGCCCTCATCGCCGGGCCGTACTCCGCATGGCTCGGGTCGGCTCGCAGCGTCGACGGCCGCGACATCCCGCTCGGCCTGTTCACCCGCGCCTCGCTGGCGCAGCACGCCGAGCCCGACGTGATGTTCGAGACGGTGCAGGCCGGCCTCGCGTTCTACGAGACCGCGTTCGGCGTGGCCTACCCGTATGGCAAGTACGACCAGATCTTCGTGCCCGAGTACAACTGGGGCGCAATGGAGAACGTCGGCGCCGTCACGTTCAACGAGAGCTACCTGTTCCGCTCGCGGGTCTCCGACGCCCGCCGCGAGCAGCGGGCGATCGTGGTGCTCCACGAGCTCTCGCACATGTGGTTCGGCAACTCGGTCACCATGAAGTGGTGGAACGACCTGTGGCTCAACGAATCGTTCGCCACCTGGGCGTCGACCCTGGCGACCGAGCAGGTGACCGAGTTCACCGGCGTCTGGGCGACGTTCGCGAGCGATGAGAAGACGCACGCCGCCGAACAGGACCAGCTGCCTTCGACGCACCCCATCGTCGCGTCCATCGAAGACCTCGGCGACGTCGAGGTGAACTTCGACGCGATCACCTACGACAAGGGCGCCTCGGTGCTGAAGCAGCTCGTCGCGTGGGTCGGGCTCGACGCGTTCCAGCGGGGCGTCGGGGCGTACCTCACCGCGCACGCGGGCGGCAATGCGACCCTTCGCGACCTCCTCGATGAGCTCGAGCGTGCGAGCGGCCGCGACCTCGCCCGCTGGTCGGAACTCTGGCTCGAGACGGCGGGCGTCAACACCCTGCGGACGGTCATCGAGACGGATGGCGCGGGCACCATCACCACGGCGCACGTCGAACAGACGGCGGCCCCGACGCATCCGACGCTCCGACCCCATCGGCTCGCGATCGGCTGCTATACCGCCGACGGGCGCGGCGCGCTCGTGCGAACGCAGCGGATCGAGCTCGACGTCGACGGCGCGACCACCGCCGTGCCCGAGCTCGTCGGGCTCCCCCGACCCGACCTCCTCCTCGTGAACGACGACGACCTCACCTACGCGAAGGTGCGGCTCGACGCCACGTCGTTCGCCACCGCCGTCGCCCGCCCCGGCGAGCTCTCCGATCCAGTGGCCCGTGCCGTGGTGCTCGGCTCCGCCTGGGATGCCGTGCGCGACGCCGAGCTGCCCGCGAGCGCCTTCGTGCGGCTCGTGCTGGGCAGCGTCGGCCACGAGACGCAGTCGGCCTCGCGCGGCCTCGCGCTCAACCGTCTCGAGCTCGCCGTCTCCCGCTACCTCGCCGGCGACCACCGCGAGCGCCTCGCGACCGAGACCGGCGACGCGCTGTGGGCCATCGCCGAGCTCGCGCCCGCCGGCTCGGACGCGCAGCTGCAGTTCGTCAAGGCGTTCACGCGCCTCGCCGCGAGCCAGGCGCACGCCGACGTGCTCGGCAGCCTCCTCGACGGCTCGATCAAGCTCGACGGGCTCGAGATCGACCTCGACCTGCGCTGGGAGCTCGTGACCGCGCGCGCCGTGCTCGGCGCCGCATCCGACGACGAGATCGACGCCGCGCTCGCCCTCGACGACACCGCGAAGGGTCGGCAGCTCGCCGAGACCGCTCGCGCCGCACGGCCCGACCAGGCGGTGAAGGATGCCGCGTGGCGACGCGTCGCGACCGATACGGGCCTCTCGAACGACCTCGCTCGCGCGATCGCGGAGGGGTGGCGCCGCACGACCCAGCCCGAGCTGCTCGCCGGGGCCGCCGGCGAGTACTTCGCGATGCTGCAGGATGTCTGGGCGAACCGGAGCTTCACGATGGCGTCGCTCGTTGTGTCACGGCTCTTCCCATCGCCGCTCGTCGACGAAGGGCTGGCCGCGATGGCACGCTCGTGGCTCGACGCGAACCCGGCCCCCGCGCCGCTGCACCGCCTCGTCTCGGAGCAGCTCGACGAACTCGAGCGTGCGCTCGCGGCGCGCGCCCGCGATGCCAGCGAGCTCACGGGCGCGACTCAGTAGACTTTCACACCATGTCCGCCGCAGCAGAGCCCATCGCGCCGCCGATCGAGGAGACCCCGCTCAGCGGCGACTTCTGGGCGGGCATCGCGCAGTTCTGGGCGGACAACTGGGGCACCATCGTCGGGAAGCTCTTCGCGATCGTGGTGATCCTCGCGATCGCGCTCCTCATCCGCTGGGTGCTGCATTTCGTCATCGACCGCGTCGTCACCCGCATCGTCTCGGGGGTGAAGAAGAAGCAGGACGTCACCGACACGCAGGCGTTGCAGGCCTCGCCGCTCGCTGCCGTGCGCGTCGTGCAGCGCACCCGAACCCTCGGCACGGTGCTCCGGAACGTCGTGAACGTGACGCTCTTCATCATCGTGACGCTCATGATCGTGAACGTCATCGACTCCTCGATTCTCGGGTCGTTCGCGCTCCTCTCGGCGGCCATCGGCGCCGGACTGGGCTTCGGCGCCCAGAACATCGTGAAGGACGTGCTGAACGGGCTCTTCATGGTCGTCGAAGACCAACTGGGCGTCGGCGACGTCGTCGACCTCGGCCCCGCGACCGGCATCGTCGAGGAGGTGCAGATCCGCATCACGAAGGTGCGCGACGTCAACGGCACGCTCTGGTTCGTGCGCAACGGCGAGATCCTGCGCGTCGGCAACATGTCGCAGGGCTGGTCGCGCGTCATCCTCGACCTCGCCGTACCGTACGACGTCGATGTCGATGCCGTCGAGGCCGAGTTGCTGCGCACGGCGACGGAGCTCTCGCACTCGGGCAAGTGGCGCTCCCGGGTGCTCGAGAAGCCCGAGGTGTGGGGTCTCGAGTCGATCTCGGCGGAGGCGATGGTCATCCGCGTCGTGATGAAGGTGCGGACCTCGGCGAAGGACGACATCGCCCGCGAACTGCGGATGCGCCTGAAGCGCTCGCTCGACGCGATGGACGTGAAGGTCCCGAACCTCAGCAGTGTCGTGCTCACCGGTTTCGAGGGCGCGACCAGGGTCAAGGGGGCCAAGCCGCCGAAGACGGCGCCGACGGCCGTGAAGACGGGAGGCGGGTCGTGAGTGACGTGAACGAGACGACGGCGTCCGCGGCATCCGGGCCCGTGCGGCCCGCGAGCGTCCCGCTCCGCGGCAGCGAGAACGGTGCGGCGCTCGGGCCCTCGTTCTTCGAGACCGTCGGCGGTTACCCGACATTCGAGCGACTCGTGGCGGAGTTCTATCGCGGCGTCGCCGGCGACCCCGTGCTGAAGCCCATGTATCCCGAGGAGGACCTCGGCCCCGCCGCCGAGCGCCTCACGATGTTCCTCGTGCAGTACTGGGGCGGTCCTGGCACCTACAGCGAGCGGCGCGGCCACCCCCGGCTCCGCCTTCGGCACCAGCCGTTCAAGGTGAATCCCGAGGCGCGCGATCGCTGGCTCGCCCACATGCGACATGCGGTCGATACGCTCGACCTGCCCCCGCTCGCCGAGGAGACGCTCTGGGACTACCTGCAGCGCGCCGCCTTCGCGATGGTCAACACGTTCGACGACTGAGACGACGTGCGCCCCGGGGCGCTCGCCAGAACCGACACGCACCACCCGAGACGAAGGAGTCCACGTGGCCGCCTCCCCCGCACCCCTCTTCGAGCCCGACGCGATCATCGTCGGCGCCGGCCTGGCCGGCCTCGTGGCGGCCTCGGAGCTCGTCGACGCCGGCAGGCGGGTCGTCATCGTCGATCAGGAGCCCGAGGCGAGTCTCGGCGGCCAGGCGTGGTGGTCGTTCGGCGGGCTGTTCCTCGTCGACTCCCCCGAGCAGCGTCGCATGGGCGTGCGCGACTCGCTCGAGCTCGCGAGACAGGACTGGGCGGGCACGGCGGCCTTCGACCGCGACGAGGACGAGTGGGCGCGTCGCTGGGCTGAGGCCTACCTCGAGTTCGCGGCCGGCGAGAAGCGCGCATGGCTGCGCGAGAAGGGCCTCCGCTTCTTCCCCGTCGTGGGCTGGGCCGAACGCGGCGGATACCACGCGATCGGGCACGGCAACTCGGTGCCGCGGTTCCACATCACGTGGGGAACCGGCCCCGGCGTGCTCGCGCCGTTCATCGCACGCGTGCGGGCAGGGGCGGCGGCCGGTCTCGTCGAGTTCCGCCATCGGCACCGCGTCGACGAGCTCGTCGCCGAGTCAGGTGCGATCACGGGGGTTCGCGGCGCGGTCCTGGCCCCGGATGCCGCGGGGCGCGGCGGGCCCAGCAACCGCGACGTCGTCGGCGACTTCGAGCTGCGCGCCCCCACGGTGGTCGTGGCATCCGGCGGCATCGGCGGCAATCACGAGCTCGTGCGACAGTACTGGCCCGAACGGATGGGCACGGCGCCCGCCGACATGCTCTCGGGGGTTCCCGCCCACGTCGACGGGCGCATGCTCCCGATCGCCGAGCGGGCCGGCGCACGGCTCGTCAACCGCGACCGCATGTGGCACTACACCGAGGGCATCACCAACTGGGACCCGGTGTGGCCGTCACACGGCATCCGCATCCTCCCCGGGCCGTCGTCGCTCTGGTTCGATGCCGAGGGCCGCCGGCTCCCGGTGCCCCTCTTTCCCGGGTTCGACACACTCGGCACCCTCGAGCACATCGTGGCGACCGGGCACGCCCACTCCTGGTTCGTGCTCACGCAGAAGATCATCGAGAAGGAGTTCGCGCTCTCGGGCAGCGAGCAGAACCCCGACCTTACCGGAAAGGACCTGAAGCTGCTCGCCGACCGCCTCGGATCGGGCGCCCCCGGCCCGGTCGAGGCGTTCAAGCGACACGGCGTCGACTTCGTCGTCGCCGACAACCTCGCCGAGCTCTTCGACGGCATGCGGGCGCTCTCACCCGACGTGCCGCTCGACGTCGCGAACATCGAGCGCGAGATCGTCGCCCGCGACCGCGAGCTCGACAACGAGTTCTCCAAGGACCTGCAGCTCACCGCGGTGCGCAGCGCACGCAGGTACCGCGGCGACAAGCTCATCCGGGTGGCCACGCCGCACCGCATCCTCGACCCGAAGGCCGGCCCGCTCATCGCGGTGAAGCTGCACCTGCTCACCCGCAAGAGTCTCGGCGGCATCCAGACCGACCTCGACTCGCGGGCGCTGGGCGCCGACGGCTCGGTCGTGCCCGGGTTGTACGCGGTCGGCGAGGCGGCAGGGTTCGGCGGCGGCGGCGTGCACGGCTACCGGGCGCTCGAGGGCACCTTCCTCGGCGGATGCCTCTTCACCGGCCGTGCGGCGGGGCGGTCGATCGCCGGCCGCACGGTGGTCGGGTAGCGCCGCGCGCAGCACGACGCGTATCGAGACCCGATCAGGACTTCAGCGTCCACGGCCTGCGCCGCACGAGCACATGGCCCCGTCGCGACGTGAGCCGCGTCCACGGGCCCGTCTCGAACAGGCGCACGGGGTCGTCCCCGAGGAAGCCGAGGCTGTAGGCGCCGAACGCGGCACCGGCGGGGACGTATTCGAGCCCCTCGACGCCGCGGCCCCACACTTCGGACCGCACACGCTGCACGAGATGCTCGCCCGTTCCCTCGGGGATCGCCTCGGCGACCTCCTCGATGCCGGCCCGGGCCGCCGACTCGAGCGTCGCGGCATCCGTCTCGCCGAGCGCCCGCCACCCGCCTCGTGGCGGCGAGATCCCCGCCCAAGTGACGGTGTTGACCTCTGGCGGCCGCGTCATCGCGACCGGACGCGACTCGTCGTCGCCGAGTTCGCCTCGTGCCCGCACGATGCGCTCGACCAACGAGCGCATCGGCACCACCACGTCGAAGTCGTCGGTCTCGAACAGCTCGAAGGTGCGCAGGCCGAGCACGGTGGGGCTCTCGTCGAGGATGCCGCGCGGATAGAGGATGGCCGTGTACACCGCGAGGATGCCGGAGCCGGCGACGAGGCGCACGGAGCCGTCGTCGACGCGCCCGGCGCGCTGCAGGTAGGTGTGCAGGTCGCCGAGGGAGAAGCTGTCTGCGAGCGTGAGTTGTTGAACCATCAGCTGTCTAAACTACCAAGGGTGCGCTGCCGCACCGGCGGGCCGCGTCCGCCTGTGCCGGGCGGTCACCGCCCACCGACACGGAGGAACGATGACGGGATCCATCGATGGACTGCTGAGCACCCTGCGCCTCACCGACACGGGTGCCCGCACCACGGAGGACATCTTCACCGGCCCCTCGCAGTGGATGCCGCTCGGGCGCGTCTTCGGCGGGCAGGTGCTCGCGCAGTCGCTCGTCGCCGCGATGCACACCGTGCCCGCGGACCGCACGATCCATTCGATGCACGGATACTTCCTGCGGCCGGGCGACGTCGCCCACCCCATCACCTTCTCGGTCGATCGGCTCTACGACGGCCGTTCGTTCTCGACGAGGCGCACCCACGCCTACCAGAACGGCCAACCCATCTTGTCGCTCATCGCCTCGTTCCAGCGGGGCGATGACGGCGTGGAGCATCAACTCGACATGCCCGCGGAGCTGCCCGACCCCGAGACCCTCCCGACCACGGCCGATGTGCTGGCGGGCCTCGACCACGACGTGGCCCGGTACTGGTCGAACGAACGCGCGTTCGACATGCGGCACATCCCATCACCGGTCTACCTCAGGGTCGACGGCGAGCGGATGCCGCAGCAGGCGGTGTGGATGAGGGCGTTCGGACGGCTCTCCGACGACCCGAAGCTGCACCGCGCCGCCCTCGCGTACGCGAGCGACTACTCCATCCTCGAGCCCGTGCTGCGGGCCCACGGCATCGCCTGGGCGACCCCCGGCCTGAAGGTCGCGAGCCTCGATCACGCCATGTGGTGGCACCGTGATGCACGCGTCGACGAGTGGCTGCTGTACGTGCAGGAGTCACCCTCCGCGAGCGGCGGGCGGGGACTCTCCCTCGGCCGCATCTACACCCGCGACGGCGTGCTCGTGGCGAGCGTCGCGCAGGAGGGCATGGTCCGCGTGCCCGACCCGGATGTATTCGACTGAATGAATCCTGTGGGTTCCCGGTCTGGCTGCAGTTGCAGGCCCAGAATGGGGTCATCGGTCGCGCACCGTGCGCGAGCGATGTGAACGAAGGAGCGCATGCGATGACGGATCCCGCGGACTTCACGAGGCGAACGGTGTTGACGCTCGGATCGGTCGGCGCGGTCGGCAGTGCGCTCGCGCTCGCCGGCTGTATGGCGGATGCCCCGAGCGACACCGCCTCCCCGAACACGACTCCTCCGCCCACCGTCACCGACGAGACGCCCGCCCAGCCGAGTTCGGCACCCGACGCGCCTGCCGTGGGCGACGACATCGCGGCGCTGTCCGACGTTCCCGTCGGCGGCAGCATCTCCGCACAGATCAACGGCGAGGACGCGCTGATCGCCCAGCCGACGGCGGGCCAGGTCGTCGCGTTCAGCGCGATCTGCACGCATCAGCAGTGCGTCGTGGCCGCCGCGGGCGATGAGTTCCATTGCCCGTGCCACGGCTCGAGGTACGACGCCGCGACCGGCGACGTACTCCAGGGGCCCGCTCTCGACGCACTCTCGCCCATACCGGTCGCGGTCTCGGGCGATCGCATCGTCGCGGCCTCCTGAGATGGGCTACACGTTCGCGGGGCTGCCGCTGCACGTGCTGCTCGTGCACGCGGTCATCGTCTTGACGCCCCTCCTCGCCCTGGCGCTCATCGTGATCGCAGCGTGGCCTGCGGCGAGGCGGATCCTCTGGCTTCCGGTGCTCATCGCCGCCGCCCTGCTGCTCCCGCTCGGCCTCCTCACGATCGAGGCCGGCAAGTGGCTCGAGGTGCGCGTGCCCCCTGCCCCACTGATCCAGGCGCACACTGCGCAGGGCGAGGACATCGTGCCGTGGCTCATCGCGCTGCTCGTGATCGCCGTCGTGATCGCCGCCTGGGCGGTCGTCGAGATCGTCGCGGCACGCCGCGCGGAGGATTCGGCGGGGACCGGTCTCGGCCGGGGCATCCGGGTCATCGTGAGCGTCATCCTCACCGTCGCGGCCCTCGCGATCGCGGTCGGTTCCACCTGGACGCTCGTGCGGATCGGGGAGGCCGGCACCCGGGCGGTGTGGGAGGGCTCGTTCAGCGACGAGCCGCTCGAACCCTGAGCTCGCGGGGCCGGCTCGGCCTGCATCCGGCCTCAGCGGCGGCGGAACTCCACTGGTTCGCCGAGGTACGGTGCCCACGCAGACTGTTCGTGCGCCTCGATGCGTCGCGGGCGTTCGGTTGCGGCGTCGACGAGCACGATGGTCGTCACGGCGCGCGTGTAGAGCACGCGAGGTTCCACCCCGGCGGGCGAGTAGACCTCGTAACAGACGTCCAGGCTCGCCCCGCCCATGCGACCGATCCACAGCTCGATGTCGACCGGCTGGCGCTGGTACGGGATCGGAGCGAGGTACTCGATCTCCTGCCGCGCGATGAGGGTGATCGTGTTCGCGCCCGGGGTCGCGTCGATCACCGCGGTCGAGGCGCCGACGGCATGCTCGGAGGTGTCGTCGCTCACCCAGAACGCCTGGATGCGCGCCTCCTCGAGGAGGCTCAGCATCCGGGCGTTGTTCACGTGGCCGTACGCGTCGAGGTCGGACCAGCGAAGCGGCGTCGGGACGTGCAGCCGCATGTCAGTCCCTGGTGAGCTTGCGATACGCGGACCGATGCGGCTTCGCGGCCTCGGGGCCGAGCCGTTCGATCTTGTTCGCCTCGTAGGACTCGAAGTTGCCCTCGAACCAGTGCCAGTACGACGGGTTCTCGTCGGTGCCCTCGTAGGCGAGGATGTGCGTGGCGATGCGATCGAGGAACCACCGGTCGTGGGTGATCACCACCGCGCAGCCGGGGAACTCGAGCAGCGCGTTCTCGAGGCTCGAGAGGGTCTCGACGTCGAGGTCGTTGGTGGGCTCGTCGAGGAGCAGGAGGTTGCCGCCCTGCTTCAGGGTGAGCGCGAGGTTCAGTCGGTTGCGCTCACCACCGGAGAGCACACCGGCGGGCTTCTGCTGGTCGGGCCCCTTGAAGCCGAACGTCGAGACGTAGGCGCGGCTGGGCACCTCGGTCTTGCCGACCTGGATGTAGTCGAGGCCGTCGGAGACGACCTCCCACAGCGTCTTCTTCGGGTCGATGCCGCCGCGCGACTGGTCGACGTACGAGACCTTGACGGTGTCGCCGACCTTCAGCTTGCCGTCGTCGAGCGGTTCGAGGCCGACGATCGTCTTGAAGAGCGTGGTCTTGCCCACGCCGTTGGGGCCGATGATGCCGACGATGCCGTTGCGCGGCAGGGTGAAGCTCAGGTCGTCGATCAGCACTCGATCGCCGAAGCCCTTCTCGAGATCCTTCGCCTCGAGCACGATGTCGCCGAGGCGAGGGCCCGCGGGGATCTGGATCTCCTCGAAGTCGAGCTTCCTGGTGCGCTCGGCCTCGGCCGCCATCTCCTCGTAGCGGGCGAGGCGCGCCTTCGACTTCGCCTGGCGGCCCTTCGCGTTCGAGCGCACCCAGTCGAGCTCATCGGCGAGGCGCTTGGCGAGCTTCGCGTCCTTCTTGCCCTGGACGGTGAGTCGTTCCTGCTTCTTCTCGAGGTAGGTCGAGTAGTTGCCCTCGTAGGGATACAGGCGGCCGCGGTCGACCTCGCAGATCCACTCGGCGACGTGGTCGAGGAAGTACCGGTCGTGGGTGACGGCGAGCACGGCGCCGGGATACTTGGCGAGGTGCTGCTCGAGCCAGAGCACGCTCTCGGCGTCGAGATGGTTGGTGGGCTCGTCGAGGAGGAGCAGGTCGGGCTTCTGCAGCAGGAGCTTGCACAGCGCGACGCGCCGCTTCTCTCCGCCGGAGAGCACCGAGACCTGTTCGTCGCCCGGGGGGCAACGCAGCGCGTCCATGGCCTGTTCGAGCTGGGAGTCGAGGTCCCACGCGTCGGCGGCGTCGATGTCCTCCTGGAGCGTGCCCATCTCTGCCAGCAGCGCATCGAAGTCGGCGTCGGGCTCGGCCATCGCGTGCGAGATCTCGTTGAACCGGTCGATCTTCGCCTTGATAGGCCCGACACCCTCCTGCACGTTCTCGAGCACGGTCTTGGTCTCGTCGAGCACGGGCTCCTGCATGAGGATGCCCACCGAGTAGCCGGGCGTGAGCCGTGCCTCGCCGTTGGATGGGTGGTCGAGCCCGGCCATGATCTTCAGGATCGTGGACTTGCCCGCGCCGTTCGGACCGACCACGCCGATCTTCGCCCCTGGGAGGAACGCCATCGTGACGTCGTCGAGAATGACCTTGTCGCCGACCGCCTTGCGGGCGCGCACCATCGAGTAAATGTATTCCGCCATGTCGCTACCAGTCTATGGGGCGCGTCTGGCCCACGAGACAGCCTCCGGTGCCGAGCGCGGGTCGCACCGCGCCGTGGTATCCGCCCGACGCAACCCCGAACTGGCCCACGAGGCACCGGCCCTGGAAGAGCACAGCGAACTGCACCGAGTCGGCCGGCAGGTCGACGGTCGTGCGATCTGCGGTGATCTCCATCCGGGATCTGTCGAACCCCGCGGCGACGAGTGCGTCGATGAAGTCGCGCCCTCGGGCTTCCGCGTTCGCGGCGACGACCCCGACGTTCACCGAATCGAAGAACGCAAGATTCTCCTCCGCCGAGCGCGTCGGATCCAGGGTCGGGAGGTGCGCCGCCCGTTCGGTCGGCGGGGCCGCCGCCGAGGTCTCGGCAGTGGCCGTCGCGCTCAGTCGGGCGGACGGCGACACCGTGCAGCCCGCGGCGCCGACGAACACTGTGGCCGCGACCAGCGCCAGGAACGCACGGATGCCCGGTCGACGTGCCACCGTTCCCCTGCCTCGGCGGGTGCCGGCCGCCCAGCCGAGTCTATGCGACGTGCCGACTCGACCGGGCGGTCGTCCACGGCGGTCAGACCGCGACCTCGTGTCGTCCCACTTCGTCGCCCGAGGCGAACACCTCGGCCGCACCGAACTCCGAGTCGACCGATGCATCCTCCACCGCGTGCTCGGCGACGGCCGATGCGACGCCCGGCCATGCTTCCACGCTGGTTCCTCGATCCTCCTCCACCGGCTCGCCGCCAGTGGACTCGCGAGCCACCCGCACCTTGGTGAGCTTCGTCGTGCCCCACGCGAGGTCGTGGCCGATCGAGTCGGCCTCGATCTCGACCGCCGTGCCGGACTTCTCGCCGCTCTCCCAGGCACGCAGCCGCAGCCGCCCGTGCACGACGATGCGCTCTCCCTTGCCCACGGACGCCATCGCGTTGTGCGCGAGCTGGCGGAAGCCCGAGACGGTGTACCAGTTCGTCTCCCCGTCTTCCCATGTGCCCTTGGCGCGGTCGAAGTACCGCCTCGTCGACGCGAGACGGAACGACGCGATCGCGAGTCCCTGGTTCGTGACGTGAAGTCGCGGGTCACTGCCCACGACCCCGGTCACGGTGATGTTGTCGGTCATTTCCACTCCTCGACTGTTTCGCCGCCGCGAGTCGGCGGCTCGCGGCATCCGGAGCTGCTCGTGCCGGACCAGGCTCCGGATGCCGCGTCGCCACCCAGCATCGCGGCCCCCGCCGTCCGACCGGGCCAGACGGAACACCATCGTGCACAACTCTCGGCACGACGGCGCTGGCGAGGACGAGTGGTCGAGTCGTCGCCCATAGAGTAGCGGGCATGACCTTCGCCGCTGTTCCGGACCGCTACGACCGGATGCCCTTCAACCGCGTGGGGCGAAGCGGGCTGAAGCTTCCTGCACTCTCGCTCGGCCTGTGGCACAACTTCGGGCACGACCGACCGCTCGACACCCAGCGGGCGATCGTCCGGCGCGCGTTCGACCTCGGCATCACGCACTTCGACCTGGCCAACAACTACGGCCCGCCGCCCGGCAGCGCCGAGGAGAACTTCGGGCGGCTGCTCGCCACCGACCTCGCTCCGTACCGCGACGAGCTCATCGTCTCGTCGAAGGCGGGCTACGACATGTGGCCCGGCCCGTACGGCGAGTTCGGCTCTCGAAAGTACCTGCTCGCCTCGCTCGACCAGAGCCTCGCACGGCTCGGCCTCGACTACGTCGACATCTTCTACTCGCACCGGCCCGACCCCGAGACCCCGATCGAGGAGACGATGGGCGCACTCGCGAGCGCCGTGCGCCAGGGCAAGGCGCTCTACGTCGGCATCTCGAACTACTCCCCCGAGCAGACGCGGGATGCCGCGGCGGCCCTCGACGCGGAGGGCGTGCCGCTCCTCATCCACCAGCCCCGGTACTCGATGTTCGACCGGCACATCGAGGACGGCCTGTTCCCCGTGCTCGAGGAGGTCGGCGCGGCGAGCATCGTGTACTCGCCGCTCGCCCAGGGGCTCCTCACGGACCGCTACCTGTCGGGCGACATCCCGGCGGACTCGCGGGCCGCGACGAGTCGATTCCTCTCGCCCGACCGGATCAGCACCGAGTACCTCGAACGCCTGCGCGGACTCGATGCGATCGCGAACGAGCGCGGGCAGACCGTCGCGCAACTCGCGCTGTCGTGGGTGCTGCGGCAGCGCTTGGTGGCCTCCGCGCTGATCGGCGCATCGAGTGTCTCGCAGCTCGAGCAGAACGTCGCCGCCCTCGACGCGCCTCCCCTCGCCGATGACGAGATCTCCCGCATCGAGCCGTTCGCGGTGCACGGCACGGCGGCCGACTGATCACGCCGACGGATGTCGCGGTGACGATGCCGATCAACGATGCGGGCGCGCCGTGCCGCATCGCCTCCGACGCGACGCTCGGGGATAGCCTGCCCTCATGCAGTGGTGGAACGACCTATTCTCCTGGATCACCTCGAACGCCGCACGGCCGACCGTGCTGACGGCGGCCGTGCTCTTCGTCGCGGTGCTCGCGGCCGGACTGCTCGCGGCCTGGATCGCGACCGCCGCGATCCGCCGCGTCGTCGCCCAGCGCGACCGCGAGGCGAAAACGACGGCGATCGCCGCACTCGTCGACGCCGCGACCGAGGCGTCCGTCTGGAACTCGCTCACGCCGCAGGAGCAGGTGCTCGCCGATCGCCTGGTCGGCCAGGCCGACATCGTCGTGAGACTCCTGCCGATCCGGGGTCGGATGTCGCCGCGAACTGGGCCGCGCACCAGCTCCACGAGCTGAAGCGCGCGTCCGCGACGTTCGGATACCAACTCGATCCTGCGGTCATCGAGTTCCGCGACCGCCTCCTCGAATGGCAGCGGCATCCGGCGCGGACGCGCAAGCAGTTCCAGAACGACCTCCTGCGGTGGCGCGCCGAGCGCCAGGAGCCCGAGCAGGCCGCGGTCGTGGCGCAGGACGCCTGGATCGCGGAGCAGCACCACGAGCGGTATCAGGCCCCGGCGTCGCTCGACTCCGCCCCGCAGGGCACCGACACCGCCCCGACGCAGACGCTCCACGACGCCCGGACGTGAGCCCGCGGCATCCGGGTCGCTCTCTGCACCGTGACGACCGATGATGCGCCGACGCAGGGCTCAGATCCACCAGTCGTCGAACATCGAGACCGGCACCGCCCGCTTGTGCCGCGTCTGCAGGAACCGCGCCTCGATGCGCTCGGCGACGGCGGGGTCGATCTGCTCACCCTCGAGGTAGGCGTCGATGTCGTCGTACTTCAACCCCAGGTTCGCCTCGTCGGACTGCCCCGGATTCCTGTCGAGAAGGTCGGCCGTGGGCACCTTCCGGTGCAAGAGCTCGGGCGCGCCGAGGTAGTGCAGCACCGCCCGCCCCTGGCGCTTCGTGAGTCCGGTGAGCGGGAGGATGTCGGCGCCGCCATCGCCGAACTTCGTGAAGAATCCGGTGACGGCTTCGGCCGCGTGGTCGGTGCCGACGACCAGGAGCCGCCCCTCGCCCGCCAGTGCGTACTGCGCGATCATGCGCGTGCGGGCCTTGACGTTGCCCTTGCCGAAGTCGCTCAGCGCCACATCCGTCGCGTCGGCGAACTCGGCGGCGAGGCCGTCGACCGCCCGCTCGATGTTGAAGACGACGGTCTCCGGCGGCTGAATGAAATCGAGCGCGACCTGTGCGTCGGCCTCGTCGTGCTGCACGTCGTACGGGAGTCGCACCGCGACGAATCGCGCCGGGTCGCCCTCCGCCTCGAGCTCCGCGACCGCGAGCCGGCAGAGTCGCCCGGCGAGCGTGGAGTCCTGGCCGCCGCTGATGCCGAGCACGAAGCCTGCCGCGCCCGTCGTGCGGAGATACGCCTTCATGAAGTCGATCCGGGTTCGCGCCTGGTCGGCGGGGTCGATGGCCGGACTGACATTGAGTTCCGCGATGATTCTCGCCTGAAGGTCGCGCATTCCACGACGATACCGCCGGGACGTTTCGCGGAACGAAACGCCCGTGCTCGCGGCATCCGACGACCCCGACCCGCGCGTCGCCCGGTCCGCTAGCATCGCGGGCAGACGCACGTGCGTGCGGCGGCGGCGGACACGGGGGTGCGAGCGTGGAGTACTCGATCGGCACGTTGGTGCTCATCCCCGCCGTGGCCGTCGCGGCCCCTCTCCTCGTGCAGGCCGTCGCGCGCTGGGTCGCGGTGCCGCTCGTCGTGTTCGAGATCGTGCTGGGACTGCTGCTCGGCCCCGCGATCCTCGGATGGATCGTGCCCGACGACTTCGCGGAGTTCTTCGCGGACTTCGGGCTCGCGATGCTCTTCTTCCTCGCGGGCAACGAGATCGACTTCCGTACGATCCGCGGCCGGCCGCTCAGTCGCGCGGCGATCGGCTGGATCATCTCGCTCGCCGCGGGGATCGGCCTGGCCGCCCTCATCGCGCCCCATCTGTCGGCTGCCGCGTTCGTCGGCATCGCCCTGACCTCCACGGCCCTCGGCACGATCATGCCGATCCTGCGTGATTCGGGCGACCTGAGAACGCCGTTCGGCGCCGCCGTGATCGCGCTCGGTGCGGTCGGCGAGTTCGGGCCGCTGCTCGCGATCTCCCTCTTCCTCAGCGGTCGCTCGCCGCTCGTCGCCGCACTGGTGCTCATCGCGTTCGCGGTCGTGGCCGGACTCGCCATCTGGCTCGCTGCACGAGGCGCGGGTCACCGCCTGCACCGCATCATCGCCGCAACCATGCACACGAGCAGCCAGTTCGGTGTGCGCCTGGTGGTGCTGGTGCTGGTCGCCCTGGTCGGGCTCAGCGTCGTGCTCGATCTCGACATGCTCCTCGGGGCGTTCACCGCGGGCGTGCTCTACCGATTGCTGCTGTCGGGAGCGCCCGAGATCGACAAGCAGGTCATCGAGGGCAAGATCGAGGCGCTCGGGTACGGGTTCCTCGTGCCGGTCTTCTTCATCTACACGGGCGTGACGTTCGATCTCCAGGCGCTCTTCGCCGACGGGCGGAGCCTCGCGCTCCTCCCGATCGCCCTCCTCGGCCTCCTCGTCGTGCGCGGACTGCCCTCGTTGCTCGCGGCACCCGTCGGATCGAGCCGCAGCGATCTCGCCGCCACCGCACTCCTCGGCGCGACCGGGCTGCCCATCATCGTCGCGGTCACGGCGATCGGTGTCAGCGCCGGCGATATCTCGAGCGGCACCGCGGCCGCGCTCGTCGGCGCGGGGATGCTCTCGGTGCTGCTCTTCCCTCTCATCGGACTCTCACTGCGAAAGCGCTCAGCGGATGCCGCGAACCGCCGCCCCGACGACGATGTGCACGTGCCGACGGTGGGCTGAGCGCATCACTCCCCCGGGTATGCTTGGCACCGCCGCCCCCGTAGCTCAGCGGATAGAGCAGGAGCCTTCTAATCTCTTGGTCGCAGGTTCAATTCCTGCCGGGGGCACCGATCCCGATGCCCCGCGGGAGCCCGGACCCACTGTCCGACGGCCCCGTTAGACTCGCTCCATGGCAACCCCGAGCGACCGACTGGTCTGGATCGACTGCGAGATGACCGGGCTCGACCTCGAGGTCGACGAGCTCGTCGAGATCGCCGTCGTGATCACCGACTACGAGCTGAACCCGGTCGACGCCGGGCTCAGCATCGTCATCAAGCCCGATGCGAGCGCACTCGAGTCGATGGGCGAGTTCGTGCGGGCGATGCACACCGAGTCGGGTCTCATCGAGGAGATCCCCAGCGGCGTCAGCGTCGCCGAGGCCGAGTACGAGGTCCTCGAGTACGTGCTGAAGCACGTACCAGACGAGCAGAAGGCCCCGCTTGCCGGCAATTCGATCGGCACCGACCGCGCGTTCCTCGCCAAGTTCATGCCGCGGCTCGACGCGCACCTGCACTATCGCAACGTCGACGTGTCGTCGATCAAGGAACTCGCCAAGCGCTGGTTTCCGCGCGCCTACTTCAACTCCCCGGCGAAGAGCGGCGGCCATCGGGCGCTGGCCGACATCCTCGAGTCCATTCGCGAGCTGCACTACTATCGGCGGGCGGTGTTCGTCGCCGAGCCGGGCCCGTCGAGCCAGGAACTCCAGACGCTCGCCGCCTCCGTGGTGGACGAGTTCGACGCCAAGGTGTAGTAGTCTCTTTTGAGTTGCCTGATCGCTTCGGCGATCGACACATGGTGGGTATAGCTCAGTCGGTAGAGCGCCTGGTTGTGGTCCAGGAGGTCGCGGGTTCAAGCCCCGTTACTCACCCCATGCGCCTGGTTGTGGCGCAGAGTCCAAGACCAGGTCGCGGGTTCAAGCCCCGTTACTCACCCCAAGTCGTGCACCCTCCGCGCCAGTCCTTCGCCATCCCGCACCGATCGGAGCAGGTCGTGCAGCTCGATGCCGAAGCGTTCGAGGCTCTCGTCGTCGACGAGCTCGACCGGCTTCCCGACGACATGGTCGATGGTCTCGAGAACGTCGTCTTCGTCGTCGAAGATCGCCCCGAGGACGGATCCCTCGACCTGCTGGGCCTCTACGAGGGCGTCGCGCTCACCGAGCGCGACCGGTACGGGTTCGGGGAGATGCCCGACCGCATCATCCTGTACCGCGAGCCGCTGCTGGCGATCGCGGCCGACGAAGACGAACTCCGCGACGAGATCCACGTCACCCTCGTGCACGAGATCGCCCACTTCTACGGCATCGACGACGACCGGCTGCACGAGCTGGGCTGGGCCTGATCCACGCCGGGATACGCTGAAACCATGATCTCCCCCGGCCGCATCGTCGGCATCGTCGTCGGCGCGCTCGCCATCATCGGCGTCGGCGTCTACGGCCCGGCGATGCTGCTCGGTCCCCTGCCCCAGGTGACCATGCGACTCGTACCGGCGGCGACCGCCGGCACGGACGCACGTTCGCTCGCGCTCCCAGAGGCCGGCGCGAGCGCCCTCGCGGTGATCTCAGACGACGGCACGAGCCAGACCATCGCCGTGGCAGGCGAGGCAGGTGCCGTCCCGATCGGCGGTGCCGCGAAACTCGTGACCCTGCTCGCGACCCTCGAGTCGCTCCCCCTGCCCGAAGACGGCGAGGGTCCGGCCATCCGCATCGGACCCGAGGACTACACCGACTACCTCCGCTACTCGGGCGAGGGATCACGCACGCTCCAGGTCTCCCCCGGCGAGACCTGGACGGAGCGCGACGTCGTGCGCGCCGTGCTGCTCGCGTCGAGCAACAACCATGCCGACACGCTCGCGCGCTGGGCCTTCGGCACGGTCGACGCGTATGTCGAGGCCGCGAACGCCTGGCTCGCCGAGCAGGGCTTCATCGCCACGCGTGTCGACGATGCCACCGGGCTCTCGGGCGAGAACGTCGGCACCGCCGAGGAGCTCGCGCGTCTCGCGGGCCTCGTCCTCGCCGATCCGGCCCTCGCCGCGATGCTCGACGCACCGACCGAGACGCCGCCCGGTGCGCGCAGCGTGCCCGATGTCATCACCCGGCCGGGCGGCACCGAGGGCGTGCGCGTCATCAGCCGCAGCTTCACCGACCAAGCGGCGCTCACGTACGTGTTCGCGACCGAACTGCCCGCCGAGGGCGACACGGAGGCCCCGAAGCGCATCATCGGCGCCATGCTCCTCATGCCCGACTACGAGACGCTGGATCCCGCGGTGACGGCCGCGGTCGAGTCGGCGGTCGCCGCCTCCGCACCCGTGACAGTCATCGCCGCCGGCACGCCGTATGCACGTGTCGAGGCGCCGTGGGGCGACGGCGCCGAGGTCGTCGCATCGGTCAGCCGAACGGATGCCGCGTGGGGCAGGGCGTTCGGCGAGGCATCCGTCACCGTCGACACGTTCTCGACCGCGCCCGACGGGCGCGAGGTCGGCCGCGTGACCGTGCCGTCGGCGGCGGGCGAGCTGGCGTCCCCGCTGCAACTGGCGGGCGACATCCGTGATCCGGGGCCCATCTGGCGGCTCACGAACCCGGTGCCGCTGATCGAAGCATTCCTCGCCGATCGAAGCGGTTGACCGGCGCGCCGATGCGCATCAGTCGTTGTCGTCCTCGTCGAACTCGGCGGGATCGGAGTCGTCGGCGTCGAACCGGAAGCGCACGCGCAACTGCCCGTTGACCTCGTGCTGCTCGACCGCGTCGTACCAGAACAACGACTCGAGGCCGTCGATCGCGGCCATCATGCCGACCCTGGACTCGGGCTTGCCGCCGAGGAGCGCCCGGTGCTCGAACTCGCCCTCGAGGGGTCCGTCGACGAACTCGGCGACGTACTCGGTCCCTGCCGTGTCTGCGCTCATGCGTCTACGTTAGCCCTCCGCCTCGGGCCTGCACAGGCGCCGCGCGGGACGTCTCGGCGGGTCGAGGCGGCCCGTCGGGGGCCGCTCTCACGTGAACGTCGGCGAGCCGCAGGGGCGACGTGCGATGCACGTACCGCCGCCACTGCCGCTCCCACATGTCCCAGAAGGGATCGTAGGCGCCGCTGTCGCGGTGCAGGGCACGCCGCCTGCGCACCGCATCCGGTGCGTCGACCCACACGCGGACCGCGTCGTGGGCGCCCCTGCCCGCCTCGAACGCGCCGCAGCCCTCGACGATGAGGGGCGAGCCGGGCCGGAGCCGAATGAGATCGCCGGGGCGATCACCGGCCCAGTCCCAGCGTCGCCAGGTGCCGATCTCGCCGCGCCGAAGCGGAGGCACGAGGGATCGCGCGAGCTCGACGGCGGCGCGTTCGAGCCCCGACCAGCCGGGATACACGTCGTCGAGGCGTACGAGCGCGGGCGGTCCTTCCGGCCACCACGCACGCGTCGCGTCGGCGAGCGTGCTCTTGCCCGTGCCGCTCGGCCCGTCGATGAGGACCAGCGGGCGACGGATGCCGCGAGCCGCCGCGATCACGGCGCGGACCGATGCCGCTGTGACGCCTCGCCCAGCGCCGGCTGGATGCTGCGGCACCGACGCGCCGTGCGTCACGCCCATACCGGATGGAACGTGCCGGCCCACACGGCCAGAACGATGGAGGTCGCCGCGATCGCGGCGGCGAGCACGAGCAGGACGGCATCGGAGGCTCCGACCCGCGACGACCGGGCCCACGTGCGCGGGATGTCCGAGCCGAACCCCCGCGCCTCCATGGCCGTGGCCAGCTTGCTCCCTCGCCGGATCGCAAGCACGAGGAGCGCGAAGGCCATCGTCGCAACGCGCCGCAGCGCCCCGTGGTCGCCGATTCCGCGCGCACGGCGGGAGAGCGCCATCGCACGCCAATCCTCGACGAAGAGGCCCACGAGCCGGGTCGCCGCGAGCGCACCGAGTACGAATCGCGCAGGCAGGTGCGCGATCTGCGCCAGCCCGTCGGCGAGGTCGGTCGGGTCGACGCGGAGGAAGAGCAGCGCAGCCGGCAGCCCGATCGCGAGCACGCGGACGGTGACCGCGACGGCGAGCTCGATCGATCCGTCGGTGATGCGGGCGAGCCAGAACGCCCAGTACTCCGTGCCCTCGGGTCGTCCGTAGAGCAGCATGCTGACACCAGCGATCGGGGCGGCGATCAGGATCGGCCACGTGCGCACCACCAGGAGCCGTGGCGTCACTCCCGCGAGGGCGAAGAGCACGAGCTGGATCCCGAGGGCCACGGCGGCGCTCAGCCAGTCGACGGTGAGCAGGAGCGGCGTCGTGAGCACCATCACCGCCGCGAGGCGGGTGACCGGGTTCACGCCGTCGACGAACCGGAGTCGTGGCGCATCCGGCACGACACCGACGGGTGGTGCCGCCGCCTGGGCGCTCATGCGGCACCTCCGAGCGGATGCGACGTGATGGGGTCCGGAAACGGCGCCAGCTCCAGCCGATGTTCGCCGAGCACCTCACGGAACGCCGTGTCATGCGTCACCGAGAGCAGGGTCACCCCGTCGTCGACGAGCTCGCGGAGGAGCCGCACGAGCTCGAGCCACGTCACCCTGTCCTGTCCGAAGGTCGGTTCGTCGAGGATCACGACCCGCGGGCGCGCGACGAGCACCGCGGCGACCGACAATCGCCGTTGCTCGCCGCCCGACAGCGTGAACGGGTTCGCCCCGGCGAGGCGATCGAGTCGGAGCCGGGCCAGCACCTCGTCGGCGCGGGTCTCGATCTCCGACGAGGGCAGGCCGAGCGCGCGCGGCGCAACCGCGACCTCGCCGCGCACGCTGGACGCGACGAACTGGTGCTCCGGTTCCTGGAATACCGTGCCGATGCGGGTCAGCAGGTCGCGTGAGCGCCACCGGATGGGCGCTGAACCGAGGCCCGACGCGAGCGACTCGGATGCCGCGACCCGGCCGGCGAGCGGCGTGAGCAGGCCGCCGAGCGTGAGCGCCAAGGTCGACTTGCCCGCACCGTTCGGTCCGGTCAGCACGGTGGAGCGTCCTTCGGGCAGCGCGACGTCGAGGCCCCCGCGCACGACCGCTCCCGGGCGCCGTCCGACGGCGAGTCGCCTACCGGCCAGGATGGGCTCGACCGGCCGGGCCGCGGCATCCGACCCGCCCTCGAAGGGCAGCGGCACACCCGGCACCCACACCCCCGCGTCGAGGAGCGCATCGCAGTGACGTTCGAGCACACCCGCCGGCGCCCCGTCGGCGATGAGTCGCCCGTCGGCGCCGAGCACGATCACCCGGTCGACGAGGTCGGCCCACACGTCGACTCGGTGCTCGACGACGACGAAGGTGGCGCGGGTGCGATCGAGCACCCGAGCGACGGCGTTGCGCACCTCCGCGATTCCCGACGGGTCGAGGTTCGCCGTGGGCTCGTCGAGGAGCAGGAGACCGGGGCGCATGGCGATCGCACCCGCGAGCGCCAGCCGCTGCTTCTGCCCGCCGGAGAGCGCAGACGTGGGACGATCCAGCGGCGCTTCGAGCCCGACGGCGTCGAGCGCCTCGCCGACCCGGCGCCAGGTCTCCTCACGCGAGACTCCGAGATTCTCGCAGCCGAACGCCACGTCATCACCGACGCGGGCGAGGATCACCTGGGAGTCGGGGTCCTGCAGCACGAGGCCCGCTCGTCCGCGTGCGGCACCGGTCGGCGCGCCGTCGATGAGGAGCTGCCCGCGTTCCTCACCCTCGTCGGCGCCGCCGTGCACGCCCGCGAGGGCGTGGAGGAGCGACGACTTGCCCGAGCCCGAGGGGCCGAGCAGGAGCACCCGCTCCCCGGCCTCGATGACGAGGTCGATGCCGTCGAGCGCCCAACGGATGCGGCCCGCGTGGCGCCAGCCCCACCCGCGCGCCTCGACACGGACGGGCCGGGTTGCGAGTGCGGAATCCGACACGATCAGACCCGTTCGCCGACGTCCCGCCCGGCCGCGAATCGGTGCAGGGCGCCGGTCGCCGCAAGTGCTCGCACGACGATCCAGCCGAGGACCCCGGCGAGGATCGCGCCCGAGATCACC
Organism: Agromyces sp. NPDC058484; assembly: GCF_042720415.1. Taxonomy (NCBI): domain Bacteria; kingdom Bacillati; phylum Actinomycetota; class Actinomycetes; order Micrococcales; family Microbacteriaceae; genus Agromyces; species Agromyces sp. NPDC058484. The sequence continues at coordinate 346,861 of NZ_JBHXMP010000001.1, forward strand.
ACGGCCACGAAGTAGAGCCCGAGGAACTCGGCCGACTTCTGCAGGTTGCCCGAGAGGAACAGCTCGAGGGTCCACGCGGCGGCTCCGGCCGCCGCACCGGCCAGCGCCGCCGGCAGCACGCCGAAGCGCTTGTAGCCGAACGCCGCGAAGACGAGTTCAGCGCCGAGGCCCTGCGCGAGTCCGGAGTAGATCGTCTCGATGCCCCACTGGTTGCCGATGAGGGCGGACACGACTGCGGCGAGCAGCTCGACGTAGAGCGCCGCGCCGGGCTTGCGGATGATGAGCCCGCCGAGGACGCCGCCGATGAGCCAGATTCCCACGGCGATGCCCCCGAGGCCGGGTGTCACGGCGTCGGCCGCGGAGAACCATGCGTAGCCGATGTTGTTCCAGAACAGGAAGACGAGGCCGGTCGCGACGCCGATGACGCTGGCCACGACGATGTCGACGACCCTCCAGCGGAATCGACGCCCGCCGGAACGCGCGATGGTGGAGGAGGCGGCGGTTGCGTGCACTGTCGTGCCCTTTCTGGTCGATGAAAGAGGCACGGGATTCGAGATCGTTGCCCTCCCTGCGCTGGCATGACCCAGATCAGGTTCGACGGTCGAAGGTTGAGAACCTTCCTCTCAGCCCGGCTCACCGGACTCCCGTGTTCGAGATCGAGTATACGCCGGGCGGAGGTCGCCGATACACGTCACCCGCTCGGGGCGGGATCACAACTCGATGCCCAAGGTCAGCGCTTCAATGCGCGGATGACCGCCTTCAGTGCTTTGCCGGTGACCCAGACGAGCGGCGTGGCGACGAGGAGCAGCCCGATGAGGTTCGGCTCGAAGCGCACGTCGCCGCGACGGCCGACATATGCCCCAAGGGGAATGGAGATGCCGCCCCCACCGCCGCCACTGCCTTGGTCGCCCTTCTGGTCGCTGCCGCCGCCACCGCCGAATCCGTAGTAGCCGAGCGCCACCGGAACGACCTTCGTGCCGTCGATGTCGAGCGTTTCGCCGTAGGAGGTCTTCACCCCGACGCCGGCAACGGTCTCTGCGAGTTCCAGTACGAGTTCAGCCATGCGGGCAACGCTACTCGCGGATGCCGCGGCCTACCACCCCCACCCGGCAGCTGCGGTAGCCGCGTCGTCGTCGCCGCCGTCGCGCGGTCGATCCCGTCGACGCTCGTCGCCTCGCCGCACGAGCGTTGCCGGGCGCACCGCACCCTTGCCGAACCGCGCGGTGACCTCGTCGATCGTTCGCTCGGCGTCACGCCACTCCTCGTCGGGATCCCACAGCAGCGCGCCACTGCCGGAGGCTCGCAGGTGCTCGGCCCGCACGCCGATGAGGCGCACGCGCTCGCCGTCGCCGATGAGTTCGGTGAGCGCGTCGGATGCCTCGTCGTAGATGCGGCGCGCGACATCCGTCGGCTCGCCCAGGGTGCGCGACCGCGTGACGGTGCGGAAGTCGCCGTAGCGCAGCTTCAGCACGACAGTTCGGCCGACGAGCCCGGACTTGCGCAGCCGCACCGCCACGTTGTCGGAGAGGCGCAGGAGCTCGCGGCGGATCTCGACGGGGTCGGTGAGATCGTGGCCGAAGGTGTTCTCGTGGCCGATGCTCTTCTCGACGCGGGTGGTGTGCACGTCGCGCGGGTCGATGCCGTTCGCGAGGCGCTCGAGCCTCGACGCGAGCGCCGGCCCGACGGCCCGTTCGAGCGCGTCGTGGGGCATCGCGGCGACATCGCCGACGGTGCGGAGCCCGAGGCGCAGGAGCGACTCCTCGGTGACCCTTCCGACCCCCCACAACGCCGAGACCGGCAGTGGATGCAGGAACCCGACGGTGTCGGCGGCCGGCACGACGAGCATGCCGTCGGGCTTCGCCCGACTCGAGGCTACCTTCGCGACGTACTTCGTCGCCGCGACGCCGATCGAGCAGGTGAGCCCGGTCTCTGCGCGGACGCGCTCGCGAACGGTCCACGCGATCTCGGCGGGGCTGCCATGCAGGCGCCGAGCGCCCGATACGTCGAGGAACGCCTCATCGATCGAGAGCGGCTCGACGAGCGGCGTGATCTGCTCGAAGATCGTCATGACCTGCTTCGAGTACTTCGCGTAGCTCGCGTAGTCACCGCGGAGCACCACGGCGTTCGGGCAGCGCTGCAGGGCGATCGACATCGGCATCGCGGAATTGACGCCGAACCGGCGTGCCTCGTAGCTCGCCGCCGCCACGACGCCACGGCCGGCGGTGCCGCCGACGAGCACGGGCCTGCCGCGGAGATCGGGTCGCTTCAGGAGTTCGACCGAGACGAAGAAAGCGTCCATGTCGACGTGCAGGATCGGGGTCGCGGAGTCGTCGACCGGACCCGTCGTGACCTGGCGTGACGAGCCGTCCTGCTTGCTCATGCTGCGACCCTAACCCGTGCCGCCGTCATCGAGTCCTTCGCCGGCGCCGTCAACCCGCGGCGGATTCGACCTGTTCAGAATCCGAAGTCGCCGCCTCCGCCGAAGTCGCCGAAGCCGCCTCCGCCGAAGTCACCCCCGCCGCCGTCGAAGCCGCCCGCGTCGGCACCGGCTGCGTCCGCACCGGATGCGTCGGCCGAGCCGGCGTCTGCCGCGGCATCCGTGCCCGCCTCGCCGCCGCCGGCCTCGAGCGAGGACGGGTCGGGAAGGAACGCCTGGGCGATCGCGGATCCGATGACGACACCGGCGATCGTGCCGAGCATGGAGCTGCCGATCATCGCACCCATCGAGGGACCGGCCTGCGCGGAGCGGGCGTTGCCGGTGTTCGCGCCGGCGAATGCCCGCTCCATGGAGCCCGGCGAGCGCACCTCGGCGCGGGTTGCGGCGCGAGCGAGCGCCGCCGGGTCGTCGGAGGCGATGCGCTCTCCGGCCGGTGCCTGCTCGGCGAGGGCGCGATAGACCTCCGCGCGCTGCGCAGGGGTGAGCTTCGCGAACGCCTCGGCGTGCACCGCCTCGATCGACTCGGGCGGAGCCGTGCGCAGCAGGTATCGGTAGCGCTCGACGGCCAGTTCGTCTTCGCTCAGCTGCCGGGCGGGCGGAGCCTGACGCACCGGCGGGGTCTCGCGCTCGTCGGGTGCGCCGAACAGTCGATCCAGGAAGCCCATGGTGTCCTCGTCAATCCTCAGGGGACGACCACTCTACGGTCGCCGGCATTGAACCCGCTGTGAACGGCGTGCAGGGGCGTCAGGATGCCTCGCCCGCGCGCTCGAGCACCAGCTCGCGCACGCGCGCGGCATCCGCCTTGCCGTGCATCGCCTTCATGACCGCCCCGATCACGGCGCCGGCGGCCTGCACCTTGCCGTCGCGGATCTTCGCGAGCACGTCGGGCTGTGACGCGAGCGCCTCGTCGATGGCCGCGACGAGCGCACCGTCGTCGGAGACGACCGCGAGGCCGCGCGCGTCGACGATCTGCTGCGGCGAGCCCTCCCCCGCCGCGACTCCCTCGAGCACCTGCCGGGCGAGCCGGTCGGTGAGCGTGCCGGCGTCGACGAGTGCCGCCAGTTCGGCGACCTGTACGGGAGTCGCGAGCGCCGCGGCATCCGTCTCCTGCGCGTTCGCGAGGCGGGTGAGCTCGCCCGTCCACCACTTGCGCGCTGCCGCGGGCGACGCGCCTGCTGCGACCGTCTCGGCGACCTCGACGAGGAGGCCGCCGTTCACCACGTCCTGGAACTCGAGGTCGGTGAAGCCCCACTCCGCCTTGAGGCGGCGGCGATGGGCGGCGGGCGGCTCGGGAAGGGCCGCACGCAGTTCGTCGATGAGCTCCTTCGACGGCTCGACCGGGAGCAGGTCGGGCTCGGGGAAGTAGCGGTAGTCGTCGGCGTCGGACTTCGGTCGCCCGGCGCTCGTCGTGCCGGTGTCTTCGTGCCAGTGACGCGTCTCCTGCGTGATCGAGCCGCCCTTGGCGAGGATGGCCGCCTGGCGCTGGATCTCGTAGCGCACCGCGCGCTCGATCGACCGCATCGAGTTGACGTTCTTCGTCTCGGTGCGGGTGCCGAGGGGTTCGACAGGCTCACCCACCGGAACACGGCGACGGAGTGACACGTTGGCGTCGCAGCGAAGGTTGCCGCGCTCCATGCGGGCCTCGGAGATGCCGAGCGAGAGCACGATGTCGCGGATCGTCGCCACGTACGCGCGAGCGAGCGCGGGGGCATCCGCTTCGCCGCCGAAGATCGGTCGCGTCACGATCTCGACGAGCGGCACGCCCGCACGGTTGTAGTCGACGAGCGAGTACTCTGCGCCCTGGATGCGGCCGGTCGATCCGCCGACGTGGGTGAGCTTGCCGGCATCCTCCTCCATGTGCGCGCGCTCGATCGGTACCGTGAAGGTGCGGCCGCCGTCGAGCTCGACCTCGACCGAGCCGTCGAAGGCGATCGGCTCGTCGTACTGCGAGATCTGGTAGTTCTTCGCGAGGTCGGGGTAGAAGTAGTTCTTGCGCGCGAACCGGCTCGTGGGAGCGATCGAGCAGCCGAGGGCGAGCCCGAGCGAGATCGAGTGACGCACCGCCTGGCCGTTCACGACGGGCAGTGATCCGGGCAGACCGAGGCACACCGGCGTGATCAGCGTGTTGGGGTCGGCTCCGTGGAACTCGGAGTTCGCCGGGTTCGGCGCCGAGGAGAACATCTTCGTCGTCGTGTTCAGCTCGACGTGCACCTCGAGGCCGATCACCGGCTCGAAGAGCTCGAGCGCATTGTCGAAGTCCATCAGGTCTGCGCGCGCCATCAGAGTGCGCCCTCCTCGGTCGCGGTGAGCTCGTGTCGGGAGAGGTCGGGCGCCCGATCGAGCAGAGGACCGCCCCACTCGGCGAGGAGCAACTGCTCGAGGGCGCCGCCCACGTTGTAGAGTCGGGCGTCCTCGCGCGCGGGCGCGAGGAACTGGATGCCGACGGGCAGCCCGTCTTCGGGTGCGAGCCCGGCGGGCACCGAGATGCCCGGGACGCCCGCGAGGTTCGCCGGGATCGTCGCGACGTCGTTAAGGTACATCGCGAGCGGGTCGTCGAGCTTCTCGCCGAGCTTGAAGGCGGTCGTGGGCGCGGTCGGCGTGGCGAGCACGTCGACGTTCGCGAACGCCGCGTCGAAGTCGCGCTGCACGAGCGTGCGCACCTTCTGCGCGCTGCCGTAGTAGGCGTCGTAGTACCCCGCCGAGAGCGCGTAGGTGCCGAGGATGATGCGGCGCTTGACCTCGGGCCCGAAGCCCGCCTCACGGGTGGCGGCCATGACCTGCTCGACCGTGCCGCCGCCGTCGGGCGTCACCCGCAGGCCGAAGCGCACCGAGTCGAATTTCGCGAGGTTCGAGGACGCCTCGGCGGGCAGGATCAGGTAGTACGCGGCGATCGAATACTCGAAGTGCGGCGCGCTGACCTCGACGATCTCGGCGCCGTTGCGTTCGAGCAGCGCGAGCGCCTCGTGGAAACGCTGTCGCACGCCCGCCTGGAAGCCGTCGGAGTCGAGCTGCTTCACGACGCCGATGCGGAGGCCCGCGACATCCGCCCGCCTGACGGCATCGGCCATGGACGGCCACGGGTCGGCGATCGAGGTGGAGTCGAGGGGGTCATGCCCGGCGATGATGTCGTGCAGCAGCGCCGCGTCGAGCACCGTGCGGGTGACCGGGCCGATCTGGTCGAGCGACGAGGCGAGGGCGATCGAGCCGTAACGGCTCACACCGCCATACGTGGGCTTCACACCCACCGTTCCCGTGACGTGCGCAGGCTGGCGGATCGAACCGCCCGTGTCGCTGCCGAGCGCGAGGGGTGCCTCGAAGGCGGCGACGGATGCCGCGGAGCCGCCGCCGGAACCCCCGGGGATGCGTTCGAGGTCCCACGGGTTGAACGTCGGACCGTAGGCTGAGTGCTCGGTGGAAGAACCCATGGCGAACTCGTCCATGTTGGTCTTGCCGAGCGGGATCATGCCGGCCTCGCGCACTCTGCGCACAGGTGTCGCGTCGTACGGCGGCACCCAGCCCTCGAGGATGCGGGAGCCCGCCGTGGAGGGCATGCCCTCGGTGACGAGCACGTCTTTGACGGCGATCGGCACGCCGGCGAGGGGCCCGAGGGCCTCGCCCGCGGCGCGACGACGGTCGACGTCGGCGGCGGTCTCGATCGCTCGTTCGGCGTCGACGTGGAGGAACGCGTGCACGGCGCCGTCGACGGCGGCGATGCGATCGAGGTGGGCGCGGGTCGTCTCGACCGAAGAGATTTCGCCGGCCGCAAGGCGCTCGCCGAGTGCCGCCGCGGAGAGGCGGATCAGGTGCTCGCTCACTGCTCCTCCCCCAGGATCGCGGACACCACGAAGCGGGAGCCATCGGCCTCGGGAGCACCGGCGAGCGCCTGCTCGTTCGTGAGCGTCGTGCCGACGATGTCTTCGCGGAAGACGTTCTGCATGGGGATCGGGTGGCTGGTCGGCGGCACGTCGGGCGTGGCCACCTCGCTCACCTTCTCGACCGCGTGCATGATCTGGCCGAGCTCGGCCGTGAGGTGCTCGATCTCTTCGTCGGTGAGCGCGATGCGGGCGAGGTTCGCGAGGTGGGCGACCTGCTCCGCACTGATTTCAGGCATGCTGCTCCGTCGTGTCGGGGTGGGGATCACCCGATTCTATCGGGGCTCCGGGGATCACTCGGGTGCCTCTTCGGCGGGCTTGCCGAACAACCCGATGCCGAGCTCGTGGAGCAGCTCGTACGCCTCCGCGTAGGTCTGCGGCTCTGGGTCGTCGGCGCGGCCGAACCTCGCGAGCAGCAGGCCGAGGAGCCCTCGGGCGGGCGGGCTCAGGGGTTTGTCCCTGTGGGCATGCGCCGGGTGCGGTGCCGACGCCTGGGGGTTCGGCGGCAGGAACTGCGGCGTCGTGTGCGGCCAGGTGATCGGTTGCCTCGGCCGGGTGAGATTCACGGCGTTGAACATGTCGTTCGCGCCCGCGTCGCGGCGGGTCAGCGGCTTCAGCCCGTGCAGGCGCGACAGGGTCGCGATGACCGATCCGTGATGCATCTCGTCGTTGATCACGGTGCCGGCCTGCGTGTACGCGGACACGGCGATCGCGGGCACGCGGCATCCGAGCCGGTCGAACTCGAACCCCATCTCGCCCGTCGACTCGGCGTGCGGCGGCGTCGCGGGCGGCGGCGGGACGTGGTCGTATGTGCCACCGTGCTCATCGAAGGTGAGGAGCAGCATCGTGTTCAGCGCGTTCGACCCGTCGGGACTCGCGCTGCGGCGGATCGCCTCGTAGATGTCGTGGATCAGCGCCTCACCGGCGCGGACATCCGACACGGCGCTGTCGACCACCTCCATTCCGTCGACGTCGCTCTCGCGAAGCTTGCCGAACGGTGGATGGAAGTCGTTGTGGTTGTAGGTCATGCGCGGCTCGATGAACGCATACCCGGGGAGGTTGCCGGTTCGTACGTCGTCGTAGAACTGCTGCATCGTCGCGAATCGCTCGGTGCGCCAGTACTTCTGGAGCACCGGCGCGTGGAGCACGCCCGTGAACGAAACGAGCTGGAGGTCGTCGTAGTAGACGCGCCACGTGAGCCCGGCCTCCTCGAGACGGTTGAAGATCGTGGGCGAGGCCTCGGCGTCGAGCCACTTGTCGTAGCCGCCGCCGTGCTTGTTCGTCACGAACCCGTGCGAGGTGGAGGCGTGGAAGAAGGAGCGGTTGCAGAACGTCTGGGACGGCACGGCGCAGTGCCAGTGGTCGTAGACCGCGAAGTTCTTCGCGAGGGTGGAGAGTACGGGCAGCATCTCGGGCGAGAACGATCCCATGATCTGCCGATACTCCTCGGGCGTCGGCGCGGTGCCCTTCTTCAGCCGTTCGAAGTTCACGATGTAGTCGGTGACGAACCCCGACATCGTCGCCTCGGTGTTCGGCGGAGGCGCGTTGTACGGCGCCTGCATGTGCTCGACGAACAGCTCGGCGTTGGTGGGCGGGTCCACGGTGCCGAAGAGCTGGGTATTGACGTGCGGATACTCCTCGCCGGGGTCGGGGTTCGGCCGACCCATGATCTCGTCCGTGGTGCCCTCGTCGTAGACGTGCGCCGGAATGAGTGTGCCGTCGGGCGCCGCGTTCGCGTAGTCGCCGAACGCGAGTCCGTCGAATTGCGCCCCGTTCGGCAGGTCGTCGGGCGCGTACAACCAGCCGAGCAGGTTGTCGAACGACCGGTTCTCAGCCATCACGACGACGAGGTGATCGAAGCCCGCCTTCGCACGGGGCGGGAGTGCGACGAAGTCGTCAGCACCCTCGGCGACGCCCGCGGAGTGGCCCACCGCGGCGCCGACCGCGGCGCCGATGCCGCCGCCCACGACGGCGCCGGCGGCCGCAGCGCCGCCGATCCTCAAGAAGTCGCGCCGAGATGTGCTCGATGGCGATGCTCCCGGCAGTTCCTCGCCGGCGGGCCCACCGTCGCTGTCGGCCGATTCTGGTGGCATCCGTTCCCCTGTCTGCGATCCCGCGCACGACGCTACCGGTCGAGCGCCCCCGGCCCTTCGGTCACGAGTACCGCGAACTGCGCGGCGTCGATGATCCGGATGCCGAGCTCCTCGGCCTTCGTTCGTTTGGATCCTGCACCGGGACCTGCCGCCACGAAGTCGGTCTTCTTCGAGACGCTCGACGCCGCCTTGCCGCCCGCCGTGATGATCGCCTCCTGGGCGCCCTCTCGACTGAAGCCGTCGAGGGACCCGGTGGCGACGACGGTGAGACCTGCGAGCACGCCGCCGGAGTTCGTCGCGCCACCCGGGCCCGGATGGCCCGGGGTCGACCACTGCACGCCCGCCGCCGCCCAGCGGTCGACGATCTCGCGATGCCAGTCGACGCTGAACCATTCGACCAGTGAATCAGCGATGATGCCGCCGACGCCCTCGACCTCGGCGAGTTCGTCGCGAGTCGCTGCCCGGATCGCGTCGAGCGAGCCGAACCAGTCGGCGAGCGCCCGCGCGGCCACCGGGCCGACATGCCGGATGTTGAGGGCGACGAGGAGGCGCCAGAAGGGTCTCGTCTTCGCCTTCCCGAGCTCGGCGACGAGCTTGGTCGCGACCTCCGACGGGAGCGATTCGCGGTAGTCCTTGCGGACACGCGCGCGGCGACGCTCCGCCGCGTCGAGGTGTTCGGTGCCGGGCGGGTACGTGAGCCGCACCTTCTGGAACGGCGCCCGCCGAACGGGCTCGCCGCTGCCCTCGGCGACCTTCGGCTCGCCCGTCTCGGCATCGCGCACGACGACCTCGATCGGCACGAGTTCATCGACGGTGAGTTCGAACAGGCGCGCCTCGGTGCGCAGGGGCGGCACAGCGGGGAAGGACGGCTGCGTGAGTGCTGCGGCCGTGACCTCGCCGAGTGCCTCGATGTCGAGGGCGCTGCGCGAGCCGATGTGGTCGACCCGCCCGCGCACCTGGGCGGGGCAGGACTCCGCATTCGGGCATCGCAGGTCGATGTCGCCCTCCTTCATCGGCCGCAGCGGCGTGCCGCACTCCGGGCAGGACTCCGGCATGTGCCATTCACGTTCGGTGCCGTCGCGCAACTGCTCGACTGCGCCGAGGATCTCGGGGATCACATCGCCTGCCTTGCGCAGCACGACGGTGTCGCCGATGAGCACCCCCTTCGCCTTCACGACGTGCTGGTTGTGCAGCGTCGCCTGGCGCACCGTGCTGCCGGCGACCTTCACCGGCGCCATCACCGCGAACGGCGTGGCCCGGCCGGTGCGGCCTATGCCGACCTGGATGTCGAGCAGTTTCGTGTGCACCTCCTCGGGCGGGTACTTGTAGGCGATCGCCCAGCGGGGCGCACGGCTGGTGGCACCGAGTTCGGCGTGGAGCGCGAGTTCGTCGACCTTGACGACGATGCCGTCGATCTCGTGCTCGACGTCGTGGCGGTGCTCGCCCCAGTGCGCGATGAACTCAGCCACCTCGTCGATGGAGCCGAACACCCGCGTGTACGGCGAGGCCGGCAGGCCCCACGCTGAGAGCAGCGCATAGATGTCGGACTGCCCCTCGACCGACGGGTGCTCCCACGCGCCGATGCCGTGCAGGTACAGCGAGAGCCGGCCGAGCCGTTCGCGCATGAGGTCGAGCTCCGCTCCGCTCTTGTTCTCGCGCCGCTGCCGCAGGCTGCCGGCCGCGGTGTTGCGCGCGTTCGCGAATTCGGCGAACCGGGTCGGGATCGCCTCCTCGGGGCGGCCCTTGGCGCGCTGTGCGGCCGCGAACGAGGCCTGCAGCTCGTGCTGGCGCCGGTTCAGCGCCTCGAAGTCCTCTGTGCTGAGGAACACCTCGCCGCGCACCTCGAAGAACGGCGGGTATCCGGTGCCCGTGAGCCGGCGCGGGATCGCGGGGATCCACGCGACGTTCTCGGTGATGTCCTCGCCCACCCGACCGTCGCCGCGGGTCGTCGCCGTCTCGAGCACGCCGTCGCGGTACGCGAGGCTGATCGCGAGCCCGTCGATCTTGAGCTCGCTGAGCCAGCGCACCGACCGGCCCGCGGCAGCCTGCACCTTCGCGGCCCACTCGCGGAACTCGTCGACCGAGAACACGTTGTCGAGGCTCAGCATCCGCTCGGCGTGCTCGTGCGACGGGAAGCCCGCCGACACGGTCGCCGCTCCGACCTGCTGGGTCGGGCTGTCCTGCCCGGCGAGCTCGGGGAACGCACGCTCCAGGGCCTCGAGCCGGTGGAAGTCGACGTCGTACTCCGCGTCGCTCACGAGGCTCACGCCCTCGGAGTAGTAGGCGGTGCGATGGCGTTCGATCCGTTCGGCGAGTGCATCGGCTTCGGCACGTGCGGACTCGAAATCGGTGGAGATATCGCTCACATGGTCATCCTAGGAGGGACAGCCGACACGACACCGGATGCCTCTGCGGATGCCTCGGACAGGAGCCGGCGGCGCGCTACGCGCCGACCGGCACCGCGCTCACCGTGCGGTCGATCGTGAATTGACCCAGTACGCGGGTACCGACGTAGATGACGGCGGTCTGGCCGGGTGCGACGCCGTCGAGCGGATGCTCCGGGGTGACGACGAGCTCGTCGCCCACGAGCACTGCGACCGCGGAAACCGGGTCGGCGTGCGCGCGGATCTGCACCTCGCACGCGAACGGCACCTGGGGCGAAGCCGGAGGCATTCCCGCCCAGGAGAACCGGGATCCGGCGATCTCGGCAGTCGCGAGCGCCTCCTTCGGGCCCACGACGACGGTGTTCTCCTTCGGACGCACCTCGAGCACGAACCGCGGCCGTCCGTCGGGCGCGGGCGTGCCGATGCGGAGCCCCCGTCGCTGGCCGACGGTGTACGCGTGCGCGCCCTCATGCGAGCCGACGATCGTGCCGTCGCGCTCGACGATCGCGCCCGTCTCGACGCCGACGCGCTCGGCGAGCCAGCCCTTCGTGTCGCCGTCGGGGATGAAGCAGATGTCGTAGGAGTCTGGCTTCTGCGCGACGCTCAGCCCGCGGCGAGCCGCCTCCTCGCGCACGAGCTGCTTCGAGGGCGTGTCGCCGAGCGGGAAGAACGCGTGCGCGAGCTGCTCGGCCGTGAGCACACCGAGCACGTAGCTCTGGTCCTTGGCCTCGGCGCTCGCGCGGTGGAGCTCGCGGTGGCCCGCGGCATCCGTCACGATCTTGGCGTAGTGGCCGGTGGCGACGGCATCGAAGCCGAGCGCGAGCGCCTTCTCGAGCAGGGCCGCGAACTTGATGCGCTCGTTGCAGCGCATGCACGGATTCGGGGTGCGGCCGGCCGAGTACTCGGCCACGAAATCGTCGACGACGTCGGCTTTGAAGCGCTCGGAGAAGTCCCACACGTAGTACGGGATGCCGAGCACGTTCGCGGCGCGCTGGGCGTCCATCGAGTCTTCGATGGTGCAGCAGCCGCGGCTGCCGGTGCGCAGGGTGCCCGGCATGCGGCTGAGCGCCAAGTGCACCCCCACCACGTCATGCCCGGCCTCCACGGCGCGCGCGGCGGCGACGGCGCTGTCGACGCCGCCGCTCATCGCTGCGAGAACCTTCACGCCTTCCAGTGTAGGCAGGCGCGCCTGAGCGGATGCCTCGGACGGCTCTGGATGCCGCAGCGCCCCGCCGCGCGCGATCGCCGCCAGGCTCGCTCCGGGGGTGGTTTCCCGGGCTGCGCAAGGTGGGGCGTGGGTCATGTTGGGCGGGAACCCCCCGCGGGGGGGGGGGGGCGGGGGGGCCCCGCCCGGCCGGG